>JBBRLB010000083.1:0-28537 GCA_038231575.1 Opitutales bacterium
ATCAATCCGCTGGGTGGGAATATCGTCCTGCATGACCGGGTCTAGATAAAGATTCCCCCGGCCCTCGTCACAAGATCGAATCGATCTGACATTTGAGGCTAGAAATTCGCCGCCGCGCCGCTCGCCGCGATTGCTACCTCACCTTATCTGGTGGCAATCGCTCTCTGACGATTCATACCTATGCTCAATAGTGAGTTAGACGAGTTTTCGCACGGAATTCACTGGCTTGCCGGTGGCGCGTGTCGAAATGACGGCATGCATATAAATTGCAATGGCTTATAAAATAAATGCCTCTCTCACTTCCTCGCCCCCCGACAGCTCACTTGGGTGCCGAACCGGGGAGCCAGCGAAAAAAAAGAGGCCTAAGCACGGCGCCCCCCCTTTGGTCGGGCCACCGCATTCACGCGGACGGTCGAGCCAGTCCGAGTTCCGTATAACACGATTTGACTCAGAACCTGCATGCGCCCGGCAGGTCTAGCATGTGCGTGCACACCCGCTTCTTCTGGTATGGCTGAATTCGCTGAAACCGGCTCAAACCGGCTCATGCTGCCCATTCGCTTTGGCCGGGAGTTTCCCGCTGACGCGACACTGCATGACTTGTTCGAACGCCAAGCGCACGCCCACGGCGAGCGCCGCGCGGTTATCTGCGAACATGACCGGCATTGGGGCACTGCGTCGCTCACGTTTGCGCAGCTCAACGAAAAATCCAATCAGCTCGCGCGCCATCTGCAGCAGCGCGGCGTGGGCCGTGGACAAATCGTTGGCCTCCTGCTGGAGCGATCGTTTGCGATGGTCATCGGGCTCATGGGCGTCCTGAAAGCGGGGGCCGCCTATCTGCCGCTTTCGCCCGACGATCCGACAGAGCGACTCGCGTTTGTGCTGGCCGACGCGGACGTGAAGATCGTGCTGGTCCATGGCGCCACGGCCGCCAGAGCACCCACCGGTCTGACCACCGTCGATCTCGAATCGCCCGCGATCTTCGCAGGTGCAGGGACGAACCTGGGCGCCACCAGCGACGCCCACGATCTGGCGTATGTGATCTACACGTCAGGTTCCACCGGCCGCCCGAAGGGCGTGATGATTGAGCATCGTTCGGTCGTGAACCGCCTCCATTGGATGCAGCAGGCCTACCCGATCGGCGAAGGCGACGTGCTCCTGCAAAAAACGCCTTATTGTTTCGACGTGTCCGTTTGGGAATTGTTCTGGTGGGCGATCGAGGGCGCGACGCTCACGATGCTGCCGCCGCGCGGGGAACGCCTGCCGCAGGTGCTCCTCGAGATCGCGCGGCGCGATCGCGTCACCGTGATGCATTTCGTGCCGTCGATGTTAAACGTGTTCCTGGAATACCTGGCGGGCCGGCCGGAAAAAGTCCGGGCCGCGTTGCCGACGTTGCAGCGCGTATTCGCGAGCGGCGAGGCGCTCAGCCCGGCGCATGTGCAGAAGTTCAACGACACGATCGGAAAAATCACCGGCTGCCGGCTGACCAATCTTTACGGCCCGACGGAAGCGACGGTCGACGCGACTTATTTTGACTGCCCCGCCGAGGGAGAAATCGATCGCATTCCGATTGGCCGGCCGATCCAAAACATGCAGGCGCATATTCTGCGTGATGGCCTGCCCGTGAAACCCGGCGAAACCGGCGAACTCTGTTTGTCCGGCGTCGGACTCGCCCGCGGTTATCTGAACAACCCGGAACTCACGCGGGAGAAATTTCCCGCAAGCGATTTCGCGCCCGACGGTCGAATCTATCGCACCGGCGATCTGGCGCGCTGGCTGCCGGATGGAAACATCGAATATCTCGGCCGCGAGGATCAGCAGGTGAAGATTCGCGGCCTGCGGATTGAGCTGGAAGAAATCGAAAACTGCGCGCGCCGCTTTCCCGGCGTGACCGACTGCGCGGTGGCCGCCAAAAAATATTCCGAGAGCATTCTCCTTCTGATCGCCTATTACGTCGGCCGCGATGACGTGGACGTGGCGGCATTGAAGCGCCACCTGCAGCGGCAACTGCCGGACTACATGGTGCCGGATCGGTTTGAAAAAATTGCCGCGATTCCGCTGACGGCGAGCGGCAAGGCTAACCGCCAGGCGCTGCCGGAGCCCGCGCCCCACTCGACCCCCGCCGCTTCCTGAGCCGATGAACCGCGAACTCGATCTCGCCATCGTCGGAATGGCCTGCCGCTTTCCCGGCGCCCGGAACGTCGCCGAATTCTGGTCCAACCTGGATCGCGGCGTGGAGTCCATCGCGCGACTTGCCGACGAGGAGATGCTCGCGGCCGGCGTGCCCGCGGACCTCCTCGCGCGTAGCGACTACGTGAAGGCGTCGCCCGTTCTTGAGGCGCCGGAACGTTTCGACGCCGCCTTTTTCGGCTACGGCGCCAACGAGGCGGCCATCATGGATCCGCAGCACCGCCTGCTGCTCGAGCTCAGTCACATCGCGCTGGAAGACGCCGGCTGCGATCCCGATCGCTATCGGGGACACGCCGGCGTGTTCGTCGGCTCCGCGATGAATACCTACCTGCTGCACGGCGGGCTGGGCGACGCGTTGGCCGAAAATTACATCCCCACTCTGGTCGCGAACGACAAAGATTTTCTCGCGACGCGCATCTCCTATCACCTCGGTCTCCGCGGCCCGAGCCTGACCGTGCAGACGGCCTGCTCGACTTCCCTCGTGGCCCTTCATCTCGCGCGGCAAAGCCTGCTCAGCGAAGAAACCGATCTGGCGCTGGCCGGCGCAGTTTCGATCCGCGTGCCCCACCGCGCGGGTTATCTCTACGACGGCAGCGGCGTGGTGTCGCGCGATGGTCACGTGCGCGCCTTCGACGCCGGCGCCAACGGCACCGTCTTCGGCAGCGGGGCCGGCGTGCTGGTCTTGAAGCGGTTCGCCGATGCCCTCGCGAACGGCGATCGCATTTACGCCGTCATCAAGGGCTCCGCGATCAACAACGATGGCGCGGAGAAAGCGGGCTACACCGCGCCGAGCGTGAATGGCCAAGCCGCCGCCGTGGTCGAGGCGCTCTCGAACGCGGGCATCGACGCCGGCGAACTTTCCTACGTGGAGGCCCACGGCTCCGGCACGCCCGTCGGCGATCGGATCGAACTGCTGGCGCTGACGAAGGCGTTTCAGAATTTCACGGCGCGCACCAATTTCTGCGCGATCGGATCAGTGAAAACCAATGTCGGCCACCTCGACGCGGCCGCCGGCATGGCGGGAATCATCAAGACCGTCCTCGCGCTCCAACATCGCCGGATCCCGGCAACGCTAAACTACACGAAGCCCAACGAAGAAATTGATTTTCCGGCGACGCCGTTCTTCGTCGCCGCGGAAGCGCGCGCATGGCCCGACGACGGCGCCGTCCGGCGCGCCGGCGTCATGGCGACGGGCATGGGCGGCACCAACGCGTTTGTCGTGCTGGAAGAATCCCCGGTCGCGTCCGCTCCGGCCGAAAGCGCGCCGGCCGGCCCGCATCTGCTCGTCGTTTCCGCGAAGACGCCTACCGCGCTCGATACCATGGCGCGTCAGATCGCGGATGCGTTGAGTTCGCCGGCCGCGTCCGACGACGGCGCGCTCGCCCGGATCGCGCACACGCTGCAAACCGGCCGAAGATTTTTCGGGTATCGCCGCGTGGTCGTCGCCTCACACGCCGACGCAGCCGCGGCGGCTTTCCGCGGCCAGGGTTCCGTGAAGGCGGTTTCGGGCAGCGTGTCGCGCGAAGGCGCGCCGCCCGTCGTGTTCCTGCTTCCCGGCATGGGCGATCATTACGTCGGGATGGGCCGCGGGCTCTACGACCGCTTCGCGGATTTCCGGGCGGACGTCGATCGCTGCGCAGAAATCCTTCAACCGATCCTCGGCACGGATATTCGCACGGCGTTGTTTCCGCCGCAGGAGGAGAAATCCCCTGCGCCCACGCCTCCGCGCGGCATCGATCTGAAACGGATGCTCGGTCGCGGCGCGGCGGAGCCCACATCGCCCGCGACGCAAACGTTGGAAAAAACGATCTTCAACCAGCCGGTGTTGTTCACCGTGGAATACGCCCTCGCCCGCTGGTGGATGCAGCGCGGCGTCGAACCCGAGCGACTCGTCGGACACAGCATGGGCGAATACGTCGCCGCCTGCCTCGCCGGGGTTTTCTCGCTCGCGGATGCGCTGCGCTTGGTGGCCGTTCGCGCGCAACTCGTGAACGAACTGCCGCGCGGTGCGATGCTCGCGGTGATGCTCTCCGAACGCGAAGTGCTCCCGTTGCTCGGCCCCGAACTTTCGATCGCGTTGATCAACGGACCGCAGCTCTGCGTGGTGGCCGGGCCGGCCGCCGCCATCGAGAATTTCCAAAACGCGCTGAAAGATCGCGGCGTAATCTTCCGGCCGGTGCGGAACAGCCACGCGTTTCATTCCCGCATGCTCGAGCCGATGGTCGACGCGTTTGCCGGCGAGGTGGGGAAAATTGCGCTCTCGGTTCCGCGGATTCCGTTCATCTCGAATGTCACCGGCACGTGGATTACCGACGCCCAAGCGACCGATCCGCGCTACTGGGCCGCGCACGCGCGCTCCACCGCGCGGTTTAGCGACGCGCTCGAACAGCTCTGGCAGTTGCCCGATCGCACGCTGGTCGAGATCGGGCCCGGCCGGACACTCGGCGTGCTCGCGCTGCAACATCCCGCCCGCGCCACGACGCGCAACCCGCTGATCGTTTCCTCGCTGCGCCACGACTACGAGAATCAGCCCGACGTGGAATTTATTCTCACTAGCCTCGGCCGGCTGTGGCTGAGCGGCACGAAGGTCTCATTCGAGGATCTCGAGCCACCCGCCGCCCGGCAGAAAGTTTCTCTCCCCACTTATCCGTTCGAGCGCCTGCCTTACTGGATCGAGCCGCGTGCCCAACGCCGCGCCGACACCGGCCACCGCAAAGCGGATCTTTCGGATTGGTGTTACGTGCCCTCGTGGCGGCGCACCGGATTTCCCACGGGCGAAAATCAAAACGCCTCCGCCGCGCCGCCACTGTGGCTGATCGTGGCCGACGAACCCGCACTGGCGGAACACCTGTGCCGCCTGCTCGTCGAGCGCGAGGCCAACGTGGTCGTCGTGCGCTTTGGCACCTCGCCGGCGCGCAAGAATGAGGACGCGTGGGAAATCCGCCCCACCTCCCTCGAGGACTGCGTGAAACTCCTCGCCGCCCTCAAGGCGCGCGCGACCGGCGGGCTGAACGTCATTCACCTCGGCGCGATTTCGCCTCGCCCGAAGCCGCCGGGAGCCGGCTATGATCCGCTCAGCGAGGAGTTGGGTTTTCACAGCCTGCTGACCCTGGTCCAGGCCCTCGGCGAACAGAACCTCCGCGCCCCGATCGCCATCGCCGCGGTCACGGCGCAAGTGCACGAAGTGACGGGGGAAGAATCGTTGAATCCATCCGGCGGCATGGTCGTGGGCTTGGCGGGAGTGATCTCCAAGGAATATCCCGACGTCATCAGCTTCGCGATCGATCTGCCCGCGGCGACGCCGGCGGAGGAATGGGCGCCGCGTTTGCTCGACGAATTTCGCCAGCCCGCCAAAGGCCGCGTGATCGCGTATCGCGGCCGATTTCGCTGGGAGCGGACGTTTCGCGCGGAGAAACTCGCGGCGTCCCCCACCCGCTCCGACGCCGACACGCCACCGCTCCCGCCCGGCCTGCGCCAGCACGGCGTGTATCTCATCACGGGCGGAACCGGCGGCATCGGCCTCGCGATCGCGCAGCAGCTCGCACAGACGTGCCAGGCGCGGCTGGTCCTCACCAATCGCACGCCGTTTCCCGCGCGCTCCGAGTGGACGGCCCGGCTGGCGTCCGGCGCATCGTCCAACGCGGAAAAACGGATCATCGAAGCCGTGCGGGAGATCGAGGCGCTCGGCGGCGCCGTGGAGATTCACGCGTGCGACGTTTCCGATCATGCCGGCATGCGCCGCGTGGTGGCGGAAACGCTCGCGCACCACGGCGCCCTCCACGGCGCGATCCACGCCGCCGGGATTCTGCGCGAGGGATTAATTCAACTCAAAACCCGCGAAGGAACCGACGCCGTCCTCCGGCCCAAGGTGCAGGGCACGACGGTGCTGTTCGACGTCGTGCGCGATCTGCAGCCGGACTTTTTGGTGCTGTGCTCTTCGATGTCGTCCGTCGCGGGGTATCACGGCCAGGGCGACTACTGCGCCGCCAACGCGTTTCTCGACGCGTTTGCCCACTACGCCAGCGCACAGGCGGATTTTCCGACGATCGCGATCGACTGGCCCGTTTGGCGGGAGGTCGGAATCCTGATCGACCTGAATAACCCGGCGGGACTCAAAGCCCGGAAGGAAGCGTTGCGGTCGCACGGCATCCTCACGAAGGACGGCGTGGAAATATTCCAGCGCATCGTGGCGACGACGATCCCGCAGATCATCGTTAACCCGCGCGATTTGGATTTTGTCCTCGCGGAAGCCGCCGCGCCGCTCCCCGAAACCGGTCCGCACGAAGCCGGAATCACGGCGCCCGCCGCGCCGCCGCGCCGCGGAGTCGTGGACGAGCCTCGCGATGAAGTGGAACAGGCCGTCGCTACGATCTGGAGCGCGGCGTTGAGCGTCACGCCGATTGGCGTGCACGAAAACTTTCTGGAGCTCGGTGGCCATTCGCTCCTCGCCATGCGGATCGTCACGCAGATTCGAGCGGCGTATCAGATCGATTTTACCCTGCGGCAATTTTTCGAAAACCCCACGGTTGCGGCCAACGCGCACGCGATCCAAGCGGCCATCCTCGCTGAAATCGAAAGCCTGCCGGACGAGGCGGAAAGCAGGCCGGCCCCATGAGCGCGTCGATCGAACTGCCCCCCACTCCGACGACCGGGGCCACCGCGCCCGGCGGAGGCGAAACGTTTCACGTCGGCCGCGCGTCGATGCCATTCCTCGTCGATCACGGCTTTCAAGACCTGACCGTCCTGCCCGGCTCGCTTTACCTCGAGCTGGCGCTGCGCGCCACGGGCGAAGCACGCTCGTTCGCCGCGATCAAGATAACGGGCGCCGAATTTCACCAGCCCGTGATTCTCGCGGAGCAGGAAGTCGCTCTCGCGGTCGCGTGCGTGCGCACGGATTCGCCGCGCACGCGCTGCACCTTCCACGAGAGCGGCGATGCGTCCGCCAGCGAAACGCCGTGCACCACCCTTGAAATCGAACGCGCGGGGCGCGACGAGACCGACGCACCGCCCGCCACCACCACGCCGGAAGTGTTCGAGGAGCAGGCCGAACAGGAGATCGAACCGACGGCGTTTTATCGGCGGCTTCGCGAGAACGGCAACCAGTATGGTCCGTGTTTTCAGGGGTTAAGTTATCTCTGGCGCTCCGGAAATGTGGCCTTGGCGCGACTGTCGCTGGCGCGGACCGACCACACGGAGAAATTTGCCCTCCATCCCGTCGTGGTCGATGCGGCGATCCAAACGCTCATGGTGTTCGGCCTCGAGGGGGGGCGAACCCTGGTCTTGCGGTCGATCGATGCGGTGGTGTTTCGTCCACCGTCGGCACTCACCGGCAGTTGGGTCTGGGCTCGGCTCCGTCCCGCCGCCGAGATCACGCCGGACCAACTGAGCGGCGACATCGAGTTGCGCGACGACGCGGGCGCGTGCTGGCTGGAGTTGCGCGGCGTCAGGTTGACCGCGCATGCTTCCCATCACGCGGCGCAATCAGCGTCCGCCCCCGCGACGAATCTCGTCGTGGCGGCCACGTTCACCGCCGAGCCGATCGCGGACGTTTTTCGCTTCTGGAGCGATACGCTCGGCTGTCCGACAACGCTGAGCTTCGCTCCATATGCGCAGGTTTTTCAACCGCTGCTCGATCCCGACAGCCGGTTCCGGCGCAATCGCGGCGGCTGCAATGTCATCTTGCTCAACCTCGCGGACTGGGCCGCCGAGCGCTCGAAGCCTTCGCTGCCATTGGACCGCGCGCGGGCTGCGGACGTCTTCCGCGATCTCGACCATCTCACGCTCCCGAACGGTCTTGAGATCGCGCAGCTCAACCGTCACGAGACGGACTACGTCTACCGCGAGATTTTTCAGGATCGCTGTTATCTGCGCCATGGCATCCGGCTGCCCGAGACGGGAACCGTCATCGATATCGGCGCGAACATCGGGCTCTTTTCTCTCTTTGTGCGCAGTGAAGCGCCCGCGGTCAACGTGCTCGCCTACGAGCCCAGCCCCGCGGCCTTTCAAGCGCTCCAGGCCAACTGCGCGGCCTACGGGCCGACGCTGCGGCCCTTCAACGCCGGCGTCTCCGATCGGCGCGGCGTCGCATCGCTCACGTGCTACGAAAAATCCTCCGTCTTCTCGACCTTCCACGCCAACGCATCCGAGGATCGCGCGGCGATCCGCGCGGTCGCGACGAATGTCGCCCGTGAACAATGGCGCGAAAATCCCGAGTCAGTGGACGGCCTGGTCGACGAACTCCTGACCGACCGGTTGAACGCCCGGACGATCGAGTGCCCGATCGTTTCCGTCTCCGACATCATCCGCGACCACACGGTGCGTCGCGTGGATCTCCTGAAAATCGACGCGGAGAAATGCGAGTTGGAAATCCTACGCGGCATCGACGACACTCACTGGCCGCTCATCGAACAAATCGTCGTCGAGGTGCACGATCGGACGCGCGCATTGCTCACCGAAGTGCAGGCCCTGCTCGAGTCGCACGGATTTCACTGCGCGGTGGTCGAGGAAAACCTGCTGACCGGCTCGGGCCTGTTCAACGTGTATGCGACGCGCGACCGCGCCGGCGCCTCGCAATCCAACGCGGAAAACGACGCCGCCCAAATCGCGCGGGGCGTCCAGCGCACCGCGGATGAATGGGTCGATGCGCTCGCGGCGTTCACGCGCGACTCGACCTCTCAAACGCTCCTCGCGATCGTTCCGGTCGACGAAAAAAACGCCGGTGCCGTCGCACCGCTGCTCGCCGCGATCGAGCGCGACCTATTGCGTCGCGCGCGCGAGCTACCGCGCCTTCACGCCGTGGGCTCGGAAGAAATTCGGGCGCGTTACCCGTCGTCGGATTTTCATCAGGCCGATGCGCGGCAACTCGGCCACGTGCCCTACACCGCAGAGGGCTTCGCCGCCATCGGCACGAGCGTGTTCCGGATGCTCGCCGCCCTGCGCCGGCCGCCTTTCAAGGTCATCGCGCTCGATTGCGATCATACGCTCTGGCAGGGCGTCTGCGGCGAAGACGGCCCGCGCGGCGTGATCGTGACGCCCGCGCACCGCGCCCTGCAGGTGTTCATGCTCCGCCAGATGGAGGCCGGGATGCTGCTCTGCCTCTGCAGCAAAAATCAAGACGCGGAGGTGTGGGCGGTGTTCGATCAGAATCCAGGCATGGTGTTGAAGCGCGAGCACGTGGCCGCCGCGCGAATCAACTGGTCGTCCAAGTCGGACAATCTGCGGGCGCTCAGCGCGGAACTAAAGGCCGGCTTGGACAGTGTGATCTTCCTCGATGACAATCCAACGGAGTGCGCCGAGGTGCGCGCCCACTGCCCGGAGGTGCTCACGCTGGCGCTGCCGCCGGAGCCAGAGCGGTTTTCTTCGTTCCTCGAGCATGTCTGGGCATTCGATCATTTGGCGCTCACGGCCGAGGATCGGACGCGCACGCAACTCGTGGCGGAAAGCGGCCACCGCGAAAAATTCCAGAAGCAGGCTCCCACCCTCGAATCCTTTATCGCTGGGCTCGAACTCAAGGTGACCGTGTTTCAGCCGGACGAGCGCGGGCTCGAGCGCGTCGCGCAACTCACACAGCGCACCAATCAATTCAACTTCACCTCGATTCGGCGCTCCCCGGGCGAACTCCGGCAGTTTCTCGACGATCCCGCCCATCGCGGTCTCGCCCTGCAGGTGTCCGATCGCTTCGGCGACTACGGCGTGGTCGGCGTGCTGCTTTACGCGGTGGACGGCGACGCGCTCCGCGTGGACACGTTTCTCCTGAGCTGCCGGGTGCTGGGCCGCGGCGTCGAACATCAGGTGCTCGCCGATCTCGGCCGCCGCGCCCTGGTCGACGGGAAATCCGCGATCGAATTTGCGTTTCGCCCGACGGAAAAAAACCAGCCCGCGCGGGATTTCCTTCGGTCGCTGGACGGCACGGGCGAAGTCTGGCCCGACACCACGACCCTGCATCGCGTGAGCGCAGCGCAACTGGCCGACCTGCGCTACGATTCTTATCTCCTCCCCGTCCCCGCGGCCCGCGCGGGTGGCAAGGAGACCGCCAACCCGCCGCCGCTGCTCCTCCCTCACCAACAACGTCCCACGGCGGAAAAATTCACGGCGGTGACCGACGAACTCGACGACGCGCACAAAATCGCCGTCGCTGCCGAGGCACATCGGCTGCGCGCGGCAGGATTCAACGCCACGATCGGAGCCCGCGATTTGCCCGACACTCTGAGCGGAAAACTGCTCGGCATCTGGCGCCGGATTCTCGGCCAACCCCACCTCGGACCCGACGACAAGTTCATGGAAGCGGGCGGCACCTCGCTGACCGCCGTGCAAGTCGTCGCTGCCGTCCGAAAGGAACTGCAGCTCCCGTTGTCGGTGGTCGCGTTCTTCGAATCTCCGACCGTCCGCCTGCTCACCGAAAAGCTGTCGCCGACCGAAAAAAAATCCCCCGCCCCCGCCGACGCCGCGAGGGCCCGCGGCGCCCGCCGCAATCAACGGCTCGCGAAAAAAGGCGGGCGCCCGCCGGCGACGGCCGCACCCCCCGCCGCCCAATGAGGATCACCGCATGAACTTTCGCGTCATCGGCGTCATCGGCGTCGGCAACATCGGCTCCAGCGTGGTCGCGGATCTCGTGCTGCACGGCCTGCACGCGATCGCCATCGACCGCGACGACGCGGCGCTGGCACGCGCCCGCGCGGAGATCCTGAAAGCGGTCCGTTTTGCGCCGCTGCTCTTGAAGGGCGCACCGAAACTGACGCGCGACGAAGTGCTCGACCGCGTCACCTTCACGACTGATCTCAATGCCGCCGCCGCCGGCGAATTCATCATTGAAAACGTGACCGAGGACTGGGCGATCAAGGAGCCGGTTTACCGGCAATTGCAGGAAATCGTGCCCGAGCACGTCTGCTTCGGCGCCAACACCTCGTGCATTCCGATCGCGCGGATTGCCGCCGTGACGCGACGGCCCACCCAGGTGGTCGGCCTGCACCTGATGAACCCGGCGTATCTGAAACCGGCCGTGGAAGTGATCCGCGGTCGCGAGACCTCCGACGCCACGCTCGCCACGGTGAACGCGTTGTTCGCCCAGTTGAAAAAAGAAGCGCTGGTGGTCGGCGACGGACCCGGCTTCGTCTCCAACCGCATTTCCCACCTCTTCATGAACGAGGCGATTTGCGTGCTGCAGGACGGCGTCGCCCCCGCCGCACAGATCGACGCGATCTTCAAAAAATGTTTCGGGCACAAGATGGGTCCGCTCGAGACCGCCGATCTCATCGGGCTCGACACCGTGATGCACTCGCTCGACGTGCTCCACGATGCCCTCGGCGATCCCAAGTTTCGCTGCTGCCCGCTCCTCCGCAAAATGGTCGCGGCCGGCGAGTGCGGCCGCAAAAGCGGCCGCGGCTTCTACGTCTATCCCGAATCCAGCCCCTGAATTTCTTCCCGATCTCCATGACTCCCTCCGATCCTGCCCAACTCAGACTGGCCATCCGAAACTTCATCCAGGCTTCGATCAACGTCGACGGCCTCGGGGACGACGCGGACCTCTTCGAATCCGGCATCGTCAACTCGCTCTTCGCGGTGCAACTCATGACTTTCATCGAGCGCACCTTCGCCATCGAAGTCGGCATGGACGATCTCGACATCGCGAATTTCAAATCGATCGACGCGACGGCGGCCTTCGTCGCCCGGAAACAGGCGGCGCCTGCCACCGACCGCGCCACACACTCCGCATGAAGCTTCATCTCACACCCGAGCAACTGCGACGCGGCGAAGAGTTCCGCGCGTTTGCGTCGGCTCACGTCGCGCCTCACGCGGCGAAATGGGATGCCGCGCAGGCGATTCCGCGCGCCGTGATTTCCGAACTGGGCCGCGCCGGCTATTTGGGCGCCACGCTGCCGGTGGAACACGGCGGTCAGGGCTGGGACATGGTGACGTTCGGCCTGCTCAACGAAGCCCTCGGTCGTCACGATTCCGCCTACACCGGCTTGGTCACGGTGCAATCGATGGTCAGCGCCGCGTTGCTGAAATGGGGCAGTGCCGCGCAACGCCGCGAGTGCCTCCCCGCTCTCGCCCGCGGCGAAAAAATCGGCGCCATCGCCCTGACTGAACCGCAGGGCGGCAGCGATCTGCAGGCGATGACCACGCGCTTCACGCGGTCCGACTCCGGCGACGACTTGAAGCTCAACGGCGAAAAAAAATGGATCAGTTGTGCGCAGCTCGCCGACGTTTTTTTGATTTTCGGCAAGTTGGACGAAAAACCGCTTGCCGCGCTCGTGCCGCGCGAAAGTCCCGGACTGGAAATCGAACCGATCAACGACCTGCTGGGCTTTCGCGCCGCCGGTCTGGCGCAGTTGCGTTTCCACGAAGTGGCCGTGCCCGCCGCGAACATCGTCGGCAAACCCGGCTTCGCCCTCTCGCATGTGGCGCCGGTGGGATTGCACCTGGGTCGGATCAGCACCGCGTGCTCGGCCCTCGGCCTTCTCCGCGGCTGTTTCGAGGAAAGCACGACCTTCGCCGCCGCGCGGCACGCCGGCGCGGAACGCATCGGCGACTTCGGGATGATTCAATCCTTGATCGCGCGGATGGGCGCCGACCTCGCGGCCGCGCAGCTCTTGTGCTGGAGTGCATGCCGCGCCGAGGACGAACGCGGTCCGGAAAGTTTCACCGCGGCCTTGCTCGCGAAGTATTTTTCTTCGCGCGCTGCCGTGCGGGCGGCGGCGGATGCGATTCAGATTCACGGCGCGGCGGGCTGCCACGAATCGTCGCCAGTCGCGCGTTTTTTCCGCTCGAGCAAAATCATGGAAATCATCGAGGGCACGACGCAAGTGCATGAGCGCATCCTCGGCCGGGGCTTCGTGGAGGCGGCCGCGGCCCGGCCACCGCCGCCCTCACGTGACCCGCGCGCGTGAGTGAGTTCGATCCGGCACGCCGGTGATGGTCCTTGTTTGAGGGCGTCGGATTCCTTGCAGTTACACTGACGTCAACCCAGCGTGCGCGGATGGAGCGATCGGTTGAAATCCTAGCCGTTATTCTGTTCGGCGTCCTCGGTCTCTCGCACATTCTGCAACCAAAGCGGTGGGCGGAGTTCTTCCTCCTGCTGGTCAGCAAAGGCGCCGCCGGCGTCTTCGTGGACGGGCTTTTGAACCTGGCCATGGCGGGCATCATCATCGCGTTTCATAACGTCTGGTCCGGACTGCCTGTCGTGCTGACGCTGGTGGGCTGGTGCCTCCTCATCAAAAGCCTGATTCGCTTTTGCGCCCCACAACGGGCGTTGAGAATAATGGCGCGCGTCTCCGTGGAGCGGGCCTGGGAATTCCAAGTCGCCGGCGCCGGCCTCGTGGCCCTCGCCGGCGTCGTGGGTTACGGGCTCTACGCTACCTGACCTCGTAAACCTCGACCAGCGCGTCGCCCGTTCCGCTATTGATGCCAGAGACCTGCGCGGTATACGCGCCGGGCGGCAAACTGATCTGCAGGGCGGCGTCCTTGCTGCCAGCCGTCAGCGCGAACGCGCCGACTTGGGTAAAGACACTCGTCAGCGTCGCGCTCCAGTTGTCGTTCTCGGCGATCTTCGTGCCGGTGCTGTCGTAGATTTCCAGCTTCGGATCAAGCAACCGATCGGAGATGCCGAAACTGTCGAACAACGTCGGGCCGACGCCGCGGATGAGCAGCGTCTCGTTGCCGGTGCCGGCGACGACAAAGCCGGCGATCAGGATGTCGCCACCCGTGCCCACGCGATTCCGCGCCGAAAGATTTTGGATCCGGTTCGTCCCCGCGGTGTCTGCGTCGTAGCCCTCGAAGAGGACGATGCCCGCACCGGTGCCGGTGATTTGAAGCGTCTGCGGCCCGTTGATCGACTGCTGCATGGCCGCATCGCGGCTGCCGCTCGTGATCGGAAACGCACCCAGTCGCGTGAACCCCGCCGCGAGACTCGCGTCCCAATCGTCATTGGTGGCCACCACGGTCGAACCGTTGAAAACGCGGATGCGCGGATCGGCCATCACTTGCGCCGTCGTGAAGAATGCCGGAAACGCGGTGGCCAAGCTCGGCCCGACGGCGCGAAACAAGATGCTTTTCGCGCCACCCGTGACGAATCCCACAATCAACGTCTGGCTGGCGCCGAGGTTCGTGCGAACGGACATGTTGGAAAGCCGGACGTCGGCCGACGGAGTGATGGTGGCCCCACCCGTGGATCCATCCACGGTGACGAGCGCGGCGGCGCTGGTCGCCACATGCGCGTAGTTTGAAACCGAAACCGTGTAGCCGCCCGCGTTGGCCACGGTCACGGCCTGCACCACGTAGGTGCTGCTGGTGGCGCCGGAGATGGCGGTGCCGTTGCGATTCCACTGATAAGTCGATCCGCCGGGATTCGCGACGCCCACCGTCAAGGTGAGCTTTGCGCCCGAGGCGAGAGTTGCGCTCGCGGGGGGAACCGTAATCACCGTCACACTCGCTTCCGAACTGATCGCGCTGCCGCCGTCGCCATAGGACATCGTGGAATAAAAACCCGCGGTGGCTGCGCTGGCGGTGAAGGTCAACGAGTCGCTGGTGGCGCCGGGAATATCGACGCCGTTGAATTTCCACTGGTAGGTCTTGCCGAAATAGGCGGGCGCCGACAGGGTGATCGAGGACCCAGCGGTGGTGGTCTGGCTGGAAGGCATGTTCTTGAACAGCGGCGGATAATAGTCCGGCGAGACGTAGATCTGGTAGTTTATGACCGGCGTAAAGGGGCCGGCTTGATCGAGCCCCTGCGATGCGCGCATCGTGATGTTATATGTGCCGGCCGTAGTGGGCGTGCCGATGATCTCGGGCCAGTTGGTGGTGTTGAAATCGCCCGCGGTCGTCCGGCCGCCAAAGCTCAGCCCGGGCGGCAGCGTTCCGGTCCAACGCCATGAAGAGGCTGGCGCCCAACCCGGCACGAGGAATTGCACGGCGTCCGGATAGCCGAACGCCGCCCCTTTGGCGGCGTTGTAGGGACTCGGCTCGTTGGCATAAATATCGGCGGCGCGGGCGTCCAATCGCAGCAGCCACGCGACCGAAAGGATCGCCAGCACGCGCCACGCTGACGCGCAGGAAGAAACGAAACGACGCTGAAACAGATTGAGTGAGACCATGAGAGTATTCGAGGCGCGGCGGCTCCCGCGGTTCCCCCTCCAGTCATCGGATCAGGTGGGGTCTCTCCCTACTTGCGGCCCGCGGGATTGCTGAGGGTCAGCGCACCACTTCCGCGGCCGGCTGGGCGCTGAGCCGGCTCTTCAACTCTCGGGCGAGCGTGGTGACGAACGGATCGATCATGATCGTTTCGTGCATGCCCGGAACAAACCGCACCTCGACGCGTTCCCCCGCGAGCGCGCGCCAGCCGTGAGCGTAGTCGAACGAGGAGTAAAACGGGTAACCCGGCGTGCGCAGCAGCGTGATCGTGCCGCCATAAGGCCGCGGGTGAAAACTGTTCAACGCCTGCAAATGGGCCTGCCAGAGTTTGCGCTCACCCACGGACACGTCCTTGAGATCGACCAGCAATTCGATCTCGGACCCACTCCGGATCTTCCGGCGGCCGAGCCAGCCGGAAATTTTCTTTTTCAGCGTCTGCACTTTCCACGTGAAAAAGCGGACCTTCGTTCGCAATGGCCACTGCCACCACCGCGTGGTCCAGTAGCCGACGTTGACCGCAAACTTCACCGCCGTGCGCGGCGACCACGCGATCCGATCGTGGCCGCCGTTCGCGGGCCACGCGTTCATTAACGCCAGCACGCTGACGGTTTCGCCCGCGGCCTCGAGCTGGCAGGCCATCTCGTAAGCGATGTTGCCACCGAAACAGTAGCCGCCGAGCCGGTAGGGGCCGTGCGGCTGCACGCGGCGCATCTCGTGAATGTAGTGCGCCGCCATGCTTTCGATCGTGGGGAACGACGCGATCTGTTCCGGCTCGCAGGGCTTGAATGCATAAACCGGCTGCTCGTCGCCGAGCGCGCGCGCGATGTTGGCGTAGCCCCAGAGATTTCCCCCGCCCATGGCGTGGGCGAGAAAGAGCGGCGGGCGACTGCCCTTCACCTGCAGCGGCACCAAGGCGGGCGGCGCCGGTTCGCCGCGCGCGCGCATCAACGCCGCGAGTTCCGCGATCGAGGGCGCCTGAAAGAGCGCCGCGACCGGCAATCGGCACTTGAGCGATTTCTCGATCACCGATGCGAGCCGGACCGCGAGCAGGGAGTGGCCGCCCAGATCGAAGAAGCGGTCGTTGATTCCGATCGGTTTCGTCACGAGCACCGTCTCCCAGATTTCCACGAGTTGCGTCTCCAATTGATCGCGCGGGGCGACGTAATTTCGCGCGGCGTCACCGCCGGCCGACTCGCCGTCCGGCAACGCGGCGCGATTCACCTTGCCGTTGGCCGTGCGCGGAATCGCGTCGATGGAAACAAAGACTGAGGGGATCATCGGCTCGGGCAGCACGCGCCGGAGAAAGGCGCGAAAATCCACGGCGCGCTCCCGCTCGCTTGCCGGCCGGCAAACCACGTAGGCGATGAGCCGCCGCTCGCCGGCACCGTGTTCAGATGCCACCACCACGGCGTCGCGCACGCCCGAGTGCGTCCGCAGCACCGATTCGATCTCGGCGGGCTCGATGCGAAAGCCGCGGATCTTGAGCTGGTCGTCGCCGCGCCCGAGATATTCCACGTTGCCGTCCGGCCGGTAGCGGCAGAGATCGCCCGTGCGATAGAGACGGGCGTCGGGATGCGCGGAAAAGGGATGCGCGACGAAGCGCTCGGCGGTGAGCGCCGGCCGGTCGAGATAGCCGCGCGCCACACCGCGGCCACCGATGAACAACTCCCCCGCCACGCCAATCGGCACCGGCTCGAGGCGGCGATCCAACACGTAGAGTTCGGTGTTCGCGATCGGGCGTCCGATGGTTGCGCGGGCGCCCCGCTCGCGGCGCGTGAACGTCGAATACGTCGTCGTCTCCGTCGGCCCATACAAATCGTAGACGACCTTCACGTGGGGCAGCGCATAAAGCTGATCGACCAGCTCGGACGACAGCGGCTCGCCGGCGAGATTCACGGTCTCGACGGAAGTCGGCACGCCGAGCCGCAGCACTTCCCGCATCACCGACGGCACCGTGTTGATCAAACGAACTTCACTGGCTGCGGGCAGACCGGGCAGCGCGAGCGGATTTTCCGCGAGGATAATTTTTCCCCCGGTGCTGAGCGGGACGAAAATTTCAAAGACCGACAAATCGAAACAGATCGACGTGCCCGCCAGCACTCCCCCGAGTTCGCGCGCGCTGAATATCGTTTCCGCCCAGCGCACGAACGCGACCGCGTTGCGGTGCTCAATCGCCACGCCCTTCGGCCGGCCCGTGGAGCCCGAAGTGTAAATCACATAGGCGAGATCGTGATCGCTCGCCGCCGCGGGCGCCAGCGAGTCCACGTCCGGACTGCCCGCGGGCAGTTCATCGACGACGACCCGCTTGCTCGAACTCGGCGGCAGCGACGGCAGCAGGCTGCGTTGCGTGGCGACCACGGCCGCGCAGGAATCCTGCAAAATAAATTCCAGCCGCTCCAGCGGATAAGCCGGATCCATCGCGACGTAGGCGCCACCCGCTTTCAAGATCGCGAGCAGCGCGATCACCATCTCCACGTCGCGCGTGAGAAAAACCGCGACGCGCGTTTCCCGCGCCACGCCCAGTTTCCGCAGATGGCAGGCGAGCCGATCGGCGCGCTCGTTGAGTTCGCCGTAGGTGACGCGACGCGATCCCGCCACCAAGGCCTCGCGCTGCGGATGCGCCGCCGCCCGCGCTTCGAACAATTGGTGCAAGCCGGCTTCGGCCGGCAACGCGGTTTGCGTGCGGTTCCATTCGACGAGGAGCTGCCGGCGCTCCGCGGCCGTGAGAATCGGCAGGTGGGAGAGGCGCTGCCGCGGATCCGCGACGATGCCCTCGAGGAGCGCTTGAAATTGTCCCAGCATCCGCCGGATGGTCGGCGCTTCGAAGAGGTCGGTGCTGTATTCCAGCACGAGATCAACGCCCGCGGTTTGCTGCTCCGCCACCAACGTGAGATCGAAACGCGCGGTGCCCGGATCGACCGCGAGGGGCGTCACCGTCAGGCCGGGCAATTGCATGCCGTCGGTCACCGCGGCCTGCAGCGTGAACATCACTTGAACCAGGGGGAGATATCCGGGCACGCGCAACGGCCGCAGTTCCTCGATCACTTTGTCGAACGGCAGCTCCTGGTGCGACAGCGCCTCGAGTGTCGCCGTTTTGACGTCGTGCAAAAACGAGCGAAATTCCGGCTCGCCTGCCAGGTCGTTGCGCACCGCCAGCGTGTTCACGAAGAGCCCGATCAGTCCTTCGGTTTGCGGCTGATTGCGGCCCGCGGTCGGAACGCCGACGATGATGTCGGTCTGCTGGGTGAGGCGGAAAATCAAAACCTTGAAGGCCGCCAGTAAAGTCATGAACAGCGTGGCGTCTTCGCGGCGGCTGAGTTGTTTGAGCTCGTCCACCAACGCCCCCGGCAACGCGTGCCGCGCAAGCGCCCCGCGGAAACTCATCTCGGCCGGCCGCGGATGATCCGCCGGCAAATCGATCACGGGCGAGGCGCCCGCCAGTTTTTGTTTCCAGTAGGCGAGCTGGGCGGCCGTCGTGCGACTGGCCGGCGTGTCCCGCTCCCACCGGGCATAGTCCGCATACTGCAGCGGCAGCGCCGGCAACTCGGGACCGGCGTCGCCGAGGAGGTTGCGATAGAGCGTTTGCAGCTCGCGGAGAAATATTCCCCACGACCAGAGATCGGAGGCGATATGGTGCATCACCACGACGAGCACGTGTTCGTCGTCGGCCAGGCGGATGAGCGTCGCGCGTAACATCGGATCGCGGCACAAATCGAAGGGCCGGCGGCATTCCTCAACGAGCATCGCTTGGAGCGCGGTCTCGCGCGCCGGGTCGGCCCGCAGATCGACCTCAGTCACAGCGTCGGGCGGGGCGTCCCCGACCACCTGCACCGGCACCCCCTGCGAACGATCGATCCGGGTGCGGAGGATTTCGTGTCGCAACAGGATGCCCTGGATCGCGGCGGTGAGCGCGGTGGCGTTGAGCGCACCCTTCACGCGCACCGCAAAGGGCACGTTGTAGACGGCGCTCGCCGGCTGCAGCTCGTGAAAAAACCACATGCGCTGCTGGGCCGACGACAGCGGAGCCGCCGTCCCCTCCTCGCGCCGATTCAATTCGCCCAATTCTGACTCTGGACCAGCCGCCGCGCGCGTCACGCCCTGCAACCGATCGCGCAGCAACGCGAGCTTGGCCGCCGAGAGACTCGAACGGCGGTCGCTGAATTCCACGGGAGGCGGGGTGATCGGGCGCACAATTTGTTAACGGAACTCGTCTGGAAGACATGAGAGCATCTTGAGACCGACCCTTCGCGCCCGACTTCGGTCCAAACTAACGCACTTTTCTTTTCAACGAAGAACCCGCAAAGGCGCCGGTGAAGAACCCCATGGTCGCCGATCGTTGCAACTCAGACCCCGCAAGGCCACCGGCGGCCGGCGGCGGGCACTCCGATGCCCGGCAACCAAGTCCCTTTCCACCGGTCGTTGTCTTTGCGTGTTCCTGCCCCTTTCCAACGATCTTCAACGCCCCGCGCTCAACGACCGCGAGATCCACGTGTGGTATGCGCTGACCGCCGGGCCCGCTGATCGCGCGCAGGCGGACGATTGCCTCCGACTATTGGACGCCGAAGAAGCGCAACGCCACGCGGCCTTTCGGAACGAGCGCGCCAAGGCGGAATTTCTCGCCACGCGGGCGCTGGTCCGGACGACGCTCGGCCGTTACCTCGCGGCGGCGCCCGAATCGCTCTGCTTTCGAAAAAATCAATTCGGCCGGCCCGAACTTTTCGATTCAAACGCGGAGCATCCACTCCGCTTCAACGTGTCCCACTCCGGCGGATTGATCGCCTGCGCCCTCGCCTGGCGGCGCGAGATTGGCCTCGACGTCGAATCCACTCTCGGCGCGCCCATCGAGGAGGACGTGGCGCGGCGCCATTTTTCCGCCGGGGAGTTCGCGGACTACCTGCGCCAGCCCACGCCCGCCGCCCGGCACGCGCGCTTTCTGGAATATTGGACCCTGAAAGAATCCTACCTCAAGGCCCGCGGGACCGGACTGTCGCTGCCGACCGAAAAATTTTCCTGCCATTGGATTCGACCGGACGAAGTCCAACTCACGCTCGATCCCGTCCTACAAGACGACGCGGCGACGTGGCAGCTCCGTCTGCTCCAACCCGCGCCGGGTTATATCGGAGCCCTCGCGGCGCGCGTGACCGCTGGCGCGCCGGTTCGAATTTTCGAAAGGTGGGCGACGCCTGCGACAAGGACCGAATCTGATTTCACCGAGGTTCGAAGGTAGGACGTCAGTCTTGCTGACGCCGCTCCGAGTTCGATCGATCTCGGAATCAAACCACGGAAAGCTGGCCGCAAAAAAAGCGCAGCAGGGCGCAATAAAATTGCCGTTTCCTTTTTTACGCCTTCTGCGCCTGGTAGCGGCCAATTTGGTTTGGGATCGTCACGGCGGTCCGGCGAGATCATCGGGGTTGCCGCGCTCCGCCGCATTTTCTTCGCTCTCGCTCCGCACCAAAAACCCCACACGTGCGTCTCTCGAAACAGCACCGCGGCTTTCGCGCCCTCGCCACCCTTTCCCGCCCTTTTGCATGAAACCTCTTCCGTCGTTCGCCGCCCTTGGCGCTTCCCTCCTCTTTGCCGCGATGGCCCAAGCCGATCCGCTCAACGCCAATCTAGCCGGCTACAAACCCAACCCCGGTCTTGCCGCCACCGTCGCCGGCGATTCGCTCACCGTCACGTGGGACGGCGATCACGATTCCGAACTCCGCCTCCGCTTCGGAATCGAAGGCGGCACGCCCACGATCCAGGAACTTTCCCTCCGCCCCAAAGGCGGCGCGTGGCGCGAGCTCGCGAAGAATATCCGCCCCGAATTCCGGGTCGTTTCCGGCCGGCGCCGCATCACGCAACAGCAACTCCGCCCCGATTCGATCCAAGCGCTCGGCGGCAAAGTCAGCGCGGCCGTAAATGAGCTCTACCGCAAAAATGGCGAATGGGTCGACCAAGCCGTCGCCGAAGGCCAGATCAAGAAAGAGGACGTCGCGCGCTGGAAGTGGGAGGCGTTCTGGGATTCGCCGCTCTACGTCGAGGGCAGCGGCGTGCGACCGCCGAGCCACGGCACTTCGATCCCCCCGCTGCACGGCATCTTTGATCAGCCCGGTCTCCCGCGAAAACCAGAAGAAATCACGCGCGCGACCGCCACCTACCAAGCCACCGGTTGCGAAGTGAAGACCAATGGCGCGCGCCTCGAAATCACCTTTCCGGGCGTCGCGCTCGGCGTCTTCGCGGGCAAACTCGAATACGATATTTTCCGCGGCTCGAATCTCATTCACCAAATTGTCCTCGCGAAAACCGAGCAGACGTCCGTCGCGTTCAAGTATGACGGCGGACTCACCGGCCTCCCGATCAGTCCCGAGTCGCGCGTCGTCTGGCGCGATCTCAGCAATCGCCGGCAGGATTTCGAATTCGGTCGTCCCGCCGGCGGCTCCGTCACCGTCTGGAACAGCAACCGCGCCATCGCCGCAGAGCTGAAGGGCGGATCGATCGCGGTGTTTCCCACGCCGCACAGTTTTTATTGGGCGCGCGAGTCCTCGCAGAATCTTGGCTACGGCTGGTATCGCAAGGACACCGACGCGACCTTCTCGCTCGGCATTCGGCAGGCGGAGAACGAGGACGACCCCGAGTTCTTCCACAACTTCACGCTCTACAGTGCCCGTCCCGGCACGTGGCAGCGCCTGCCGGTGTTTCTCTACGTGAGCCCCGACGCCACCGGCACCGCCGCGCTCGACGCCGCGCTCACCTTCACGCACGGCGATCGGTTCAAGGCGCTCCCCGGTTTCCAGGTGATGGGCAGCCACTATCACGTCGGCTTCGTCGAGCGCCTCGAGCACTCCGGCAGTCTCGACACCCGCCTCAACGACATCGATGCCGCCAAGGGGATCGGCCTCAACATCTACGGTATCATCGACACCAGCGGCGGAAAAAAAGGCCGGCTCGCCGCGCAGGCGGAATACTACGACGCCGCGCGCCGGCACTCCGACAAATCCTTCCTCGTCATGCCAAACGAGGAACTCACCGGCGGCCCCATGGCCCTCGAACTCGGGGGCCACAGCGACATCATGATCTCCAAGCCCGTTTACTGGATCGCCAAGCGCGCCAAGGATCAGCCGCTCGTCACCACCGATCCGAAATACGGCAAGGTCTACAACCTCGGCACCGCCGCCGACATGATCGAGATGACCCAGCTCGAAAACGCCGTCATCTACGAACCGCACCCGCGCTCGAAGGGCTCCACCGGCTTCCCCGACGCGGTCAAGGACAAGCCGCATTTCCTCGACGAAAATTTCCGTGGCCTCGGCTGGCGCTGGGGCATGGGCATCGACGCCTCCGAAATCCGCCTCGGCCAAATCCGGGTGCTCGATCTCTGGGACGAGATGAACACGTGGATGTCCGCCCGCGATCTCGCGCCAAAATTCCTGCAGGCGATCTCCGAGGCCCGCTCCGACATCGGCGAACGCGGCCGCCCCTCCTACGACGACAACTACGGCATGTCGCCCGTGAACTACCTCAAAATCGGCGCCCTCCCGACCGTCGACGACATGAGCCCGATCATCAACGCGATGAAGGCCGGAAATTATTTCGTGACCACCGGCGAGGTGCTCATCTCAAATTATGCCCTCACGGGCACCGGCGACCAGCGCACGATCAGCGCCGACCTCGAATGGACGTTCCCGCTGAACTTCGTCGAAGTCGTCTGGGGCGACGGAAAAACCACCGATCGTCAGATCATCTCTACGACGGATCTGCCCGCGTTCGGCAAAAAACACTTCGAGATTCCCTTCCACGCCGCCGGCAAAAAATGGGTCCGCTTCGCCGCGTGGGACATCGCGACGAACGGCGCCTTCGTGCAACCGATCGCGCTGACGGAGAAATAGTCGAAAACGATCGCCCCCGAATGACGTGAACCGGCCGGAATGAAAATCCTACTCTCCTAAGATTCGCGCCGCTTCGCGTGATTCGCGGTAGACCGAGAAGCGAAATCGATCCCCGCCTTCCGCCGTTTCGCGCCTTCGCGATCTCAGGGTCCCTGAACTCGGCGTTCCCCCGGCGAGTGCGCCTCAGGTGCATTCGTCTCCGGGAAAAAAAGTCCCTGCAGCCCGCTCAATCAACGCGGGCTTTGTAGTAAGAGGCCTGGAGGTGGTCCCACGCAGAGATCACATTTTGCTTCGCGCTGTCCCACGTGTCGGCGGTGGCCGTGCCGAGGGCGGCGAATTTTTCCTTATAGGCGGCCTCGGAATCCTTAAGCTCAGCCATGGCGGCCTTGCGGCTGGCGCTGGCCTTGGCCTCGGAATAGTTCGCGTGCAGTTCGCTCATCTGGGCGTCCATCTTCGAGGTCAGCGCTTTGGCGTTGGCCTGGAAATCACCGCGCTTATCAAACGTGAAAGACTTCACCTTGTCCCAGCCGTGGCTCATCGCCTCCTTGGTGTCGGTCACCATCTCGCTCGCCTTGGCGCTGACGTCGGCGCGATCGCTTTTGCTGCAGGCTGTGAGAAGGCCGAACGTGGAGAGGCCGGCTGCGAGCGCGACGAGCGAGAGAGTGAAGGCGGTGGTGGTTTTCATAAATGAGGAGGAGCGGCCGTGACGCAATCGCCGACCGGGCTGGTCGGTGAGTGGGTGAGCGTGCAGCAAGAAAACACTATCCCAGACGGCACCCTGCCCCGCCATTGGGTGATCACCTTCCCGCACCCCGCTCCTCCGCACGCGCGCCCGCGAATTCATGTGACTGAGCGCGAGAGCAAAACCGATTTACCGGAGGCCACAACGAGAACGAAGCGACAGACGGGTTCAGGCAACTCGAACGTGGGGCGTCCGACTCGGGAAATATTTCACCGGAGAAAACACCGAGAATGGTTTCACCGCAGTTGTCCCTCGGCTCGTCTCCTGGGAGAAATTCTGCGGGCCTGTTCTTCGCGCCAATTCGCCTCATGCGCGGGAGAACGCACCGGCTCAGCCTAAGACTTCGCTCGTGAAGAGGGTGACGCCACCCGTGGCAAAATTGGCCAGATCGGCCGCCGTGGCCTGGGCCTCGGCGGTCGCGAAACACGCTTGCAAGGCCGCCGCCGACTCAAACCAAAATTCCGCTGTCCGGTAAAACGCCGGCTTGGTCCCATCCGGCCCGGGCAGCCCTTTGCACAATTCCAGGCGGGTGAACCCGGTGATTTTCGCCGCGAGCGGCAGGTGAGTCTCGGCGTAATATTTTTCGAACGCCGCCGGATTCGTGGGATACCCGTAAAGCACCGTGAGTTTATTTTGCATGCTGCGAACTCAGTCCGATCCCGTCGCGCGGGCAATTCCGAACTCGGGCCGTGAACGAGCGGCCCGTTGACCGATGCGCGTTAGAGTCCGTAAGAAAACGTTCCCAAGGCTCTCAACCCGCAGCGCTCAAAACCCAGCTGGCAGACTCCCGCCTACTTCAGCTCCTTCATGAATCCCGGCAGCGACCACTGATTGTTCAGGCTGTTGGGATTGGTGTAAGCGGCGGGATACATCGCGGCCAAGGCGAGACGGACTTCCTCCTGCGTCTTGCCGGCCCGGATCAGCCCGGTGATTTCGGTGCGCATCTTTTCGACGCCGTCGCGGTAGGTTTTCAGGCCGGCTTTGTTGGTCACCTTGCCGTGTCCGGGGATGACCGTGTCGAACTCGAACGCGGCCATCGCCGCATCCACGGTCTTGGAGTAGTCGGCGAGGCTGCCGCCGCCGCTGTAGTCAATGAGCGGCGTGACACCAGCCATCAGGTCGCCGGTGTGGATGATTTTGTGCGCGGGGAAATAGATGACGATGTCGCCGTTGGTGTGGCCGCGGCCGAAATAACGTGCGCGCACTTCCTTGCCACCGAGGAACACGGAGGTCTCCTCGGAGAACACCACGCGGGCGGGCTGCATATTGGGCTCCGCGTTGCTCTGCTTGCCCTCGACGATGTTGGTGCGCGAATTTCTGTGGGAGATGATTTCCGCGGTGGGCAGGAACTTGGCGTTACCGCCGCTGTGATCGGAATGATAGTGCGTGTTGAACACATACTTCACCGGCTGGCTCGTGACGGCCTTGATCTGCTCGAGGATGGCGGCGTGATCGACATCGTATTTGTCGTCGATCAGAATGACGCCCTCGTTGGTGACCAGGAAGGCGACGTTGCCGCCGTTGCCGATGATGAGGTAGAGATCGTCCTTGATCTTTTCCGTGACGAGGACGGCGCGTGGCGGCTGCGGCGCTTGGGCGCGGACCGGACGGGCGGTGAAACCGACGGCCAATGTGAGCAAGGCAAGGGCCAGCATCGTTGTGCGCATGCCCCTGCGGATGCGCGTTTGCATCGAGGCAGACAACGCTAAAGCGCTCGAACGTAAGCTTGCCCCCGAAATACGCGAAATGACCTGAAAGGATTTTACCTGAGGAAGCGGAGAGCGAACCTCGATTGGGTTGGAACCCTCGGCTGTCCCGCGGTTCGCCCCCCATAGAGTAATTCCGCCGGCCTTTGCGTCTTCGCACTTTCGCGCTCTCGGGATTCACCGCCCGTTACAATGGAGATGGCACAGTCGGCCCGCACACCACACTAAGGAGGATCATGCACGACAACCGCCACCTGCGCGTCCAACTCACTTTGCTCCCGTCCGCGGCGGGCGGGCGCAAATCGGCGCTCCCGGCGGAGGTATTCCAGACCGTGCTCGTGTCGCCGGGACGCCGGCATTTTTCCGCGGCGATTTTTCCCTCGGCGCCGTTGCTGCCGGGTGGGGCGGCGGTGAACTGCGAGGTCCAGTTTGCGGCGGACGAAGCCGCGGGGCATTTTCCCGCCGGAACCCAATTCGATGTGTGGGAAGGCGGCCGAAGGGGCTACGGCACGACCTTGCGGGTGTTGTCGTGAGTTCGACCGTCGGGGCGTCGACCGTGCTGAAGCCGAGCCTTGATCGCTCGACCCCGAAGCGGCGTTAGCAAGTCTGACGCCTGACGAGGGAGCTTTAAGCTTAGCGCTTGTCGGCCTTCGCGGCGTCGGACAACGCGGCGCTGCCGACGGCAGGCACCGGTGGCGGAGGATCGCGGAAGACGGGCACATGCGAAAAGATCTCGTGGACGCGGTAAATGGTTTCGGGGCGTTCACCGTGTGCCGGGAGTTTTTTCTCCGGCGAATAGACTGCCGTGCCCACGCCGTAAACCAACTCGCCGCCATACCAACCCTGAAAAACGGTCAGCGCCAAAACCAGCCCCGCGCAGACGAGATACCACCCATGGGCGGCGCGTCCGCTGGTTTTAATAAAATGGATGCGCGCGCGCCAAATCCCAAGGGCCGTCAGGCACAGGAAAAGCGCCCAGCCCATTTTGAGATGCAGCCGCACCAGCACGTCGATCGCCTCGCTCTCCGACAACCGCCCATAGTCGAAATACCCGAAAAACACTGTGGGGATCATCGCCACCCAAGCCACCAGCAGGCTCCAGCGGCCGAACACAGAGGCCAGCGATCGGTTCTTGATTAAGCCGAACCAATCCACGGCGACCGACACGGGAATCAGCGCGAGCGGCAGATGGACAAAAATCGGATGGAGCGGCGGAATAGTCATGGTGTCTCGGTGCGACGCGATAGTCCCCCAAGTGCCGCGACCGGTTCCGGGCTGCGCCCGTTTGATTGAAGTCAGCGGGGCGCGTCGAGTTTGACTCCGCCCGCCTTTGGCGGGCGTAAAGCCGCCTCATCTGCACAAACTGCCGCTACTTTATCTTCACCGGGCGGCCCGTGCGCAGCGACTTCACCGCCGCCTCGGCGATCACCATGGCGTGGCGTCCGTCCGCGGCGGTCACGGGCATGGGGCGGCGATTCACGACCGCGTCCACGAACGCCGCCAGTTCCGCGCGATAGGCGTCGGCGTAGCGCTCGAGGAAAAAATACAGGGGCTTCTCCGTCGTCACGGCATCGCCGTCGGCAAGTTCCACCGTGGTCGCCACGCGGTTGCCGGCCAGCAGGCGGCCCTTCGCGCCGTGCACCTCGAGGCGTTGATCGTAACCATAGGTCGCGCGGCGGCTGTTGTTGATGTGACACAGCCGGCCCGACGCCGTCTTCATAATCACCATAGCGGAATCGGTGTCGCCCACCTTTCCCACCGCCGGATCGACGAGGCAACTGCCGTAGGCGAAGATCTCGACCGGCTCTTCGCCGAGGAGCCAGCGCGCCATGTCGAAATCATGAATCGTCATGTCGCGAAACTGGCCGCCGGATATTTTCAGGTAAGCGATCGGCGGCAAACCGGGATCGCGGCTCGAGATGATCACCTGCTCGACGGGGCCGATTTCGCCGCGCGCGATCCGGGCGTGGAGCGCGGCGAAGCTCGGATCAAAACGGCGGTTGAAGCCGACGAACATCGGCACGCGCGCCTGCTTCACGGCGGCGAGACACCGATCGACGCGCCGCAGCGAAAGATCGATCGGCTTCTCGCAAAAAATCGCCTTGCCCGCGCGCGCCGCGGCGATCGCAAGATCGGCGTGGGTGTCGGTGGACGACGCGATGATGACCGCGTTCACCCCAGGATCCGCCAGCGCCGTCCGCGCATCAGCGACGCGCGCGCCATGCTTCGCGGCGAGCGGCGCCGCGGCGCGGGCATCGACATCGATGACATAGCGCAACGCGCTACCGGTGGCGGCGAGATTGGCGGCGTGGATGGCGCCGATGCGACCGGCGCCGAATTGGGCAAATGTAAGCATGGGGTGAAAACCGAGAGCGCGGAGGGAAGGCGATTCAGGGCCAGTGAAATTGTTTCCGCGGTGCGAGCCAAGCCTCGTGACAGAAAAACGCTCGGGATCGCAGCGCACGAAAAGGCGTCCGCGCGCGACCCGAACCACCGCCGCCCGCGATGATTTTCGTCCCCATTTTTTCCGATCCGCGCGGCGCGATCGGGCGCACCTCCGACGTAGCATTACGTAGCGGGCCGTGAGCGTAAGCCGCGGAAAGTCCATCTAGCTAATGAATATTATTCGGCCGATAGTTTCGACATCGAGTTAACGAACGACCGCGATGCAAACCACAGCCCAAAACCAAAAGCGCTCAGCGACCGCCCCCACCGGCGGGTTGGCCGTGGCCAAGGTTCGCGGGCTGAAAGGCAATCGCGGAGCCGCGATGCTCGCCGCGCTGTGTTTCGCGCTGGTGCTGGCGATCGTGCTGAGCAGCTACATCACGATGTGCTACCGCAGCCTCCAGATGAGCACGCGCAACGCGAACAGCGGCCACAGCCTCGAGCTCGCCGAGACCGGC
>JBBRLB010000084.1:0-28484 GCA_038231575.1 Opitutales bacterium
GAGAGCATCCGGGCCTATCCGCATGGGTGTGGCGGTGAAACCAACCACCAGAAACGGAGACAAGCACATGAAAAACCTGGATAAATAGGTCGGGCTGGATGTCCATAAAGATACGACAGTGATCGCGGTCGCCGAGGGCGGCCGCACCGGTGACAGAGCGTGCAGCGCGGAGAGGGCGTAGCCCTGAGCGGAGCGAAGGGTGCCTGTCACGACGGTTACTCACTTTTTCAGGAGGGAGCACAGAGCGCTGAGAGAGACGAAGGACTGAAGACCGATGGCAGATGACAGACGCACTCCGGTGAGCGTTGTCCGCCCTCCGTCCCCTGCCCTCTGTCGTCCAACCTCGCCTCTGCTGCCTCTGCGACCTCCGGTAAAATGGCCCGGTTTTCTTTGCGCCTTCTGCGCCTTTTTTGCGGCCCAATCTCAGAGCGGCGTCAGCAAGACGGACGCCCGATCATCAATCATCAGGACGCCTTCGCCGGGCCGGTCGATTCGCGCACCACCAGCGCCGGATCGATCATGTGCACGAGCGGCTTCGCCCGCAGGGGCGTGTCGAGCTGCGCCAGGATCACCTCGGCCGCGGTCGCGATGGTCGCCTCGATGTTTTGATCGATGGTCGTGAGCGTGGGCGTGGTCATCGAGCCGAAGTCCTGGTTGTTGAAACCCGCCAGCGAGATGTCGCGCGGCACCTTGAGGCCCGCATCCTGCAGCCCGCGCAAACAGCCGATCGCGATCGCGTCGTTGAGCGCGAGGAGCGCCGTCGGCCGGCGGGGCAGCGCGACGAAATTGGCGGCGAGTTTGCGTCCGTAATCGAAGTCGTTGGTGCGCTCGTGCAGGTGATCGAGCGAGAGGGTGGCGGTGGCGAAGTCCAGCCCGCGTGCCCGCAACGCGGCATTGATGCCGGTCATGCGGTCGTAGCGGCTCGCGGGCGCGCGCGCGATGCCGAGGAGGCCGAAGGAGCGGTGGCCGTGATCGAGGAGATGGTTGACGAGCGCCACCATCGCCGCCGATCGATCGAGCGACACCGTGTTGGCGTTCTTCAAGCCGTAGTGATCGATCACGAGATGGGGCGTGCCGTGCGCGATGAGCTCGACGATGCGCGCCTCGATTTCCTCGCGGTGAAAATGGCCGATGAACACGACGGCCTCCACGCGCATCGAGAGAAAATGCCGCACGACGTCGCGGCCCGCACCCGGCGTGAAGACCTCGATGAGCGAGGAGAAACCGCGTTTGCGCAGCAGGTGCTGGAGGGCCGCGAGCTTGCGCACCGCCGGCGGCGTCAGGAGGTCCTCCATGCAGATGCCGACCATCGCGGTGCGCTTGCCCTTGAGGTGGAGCGCGTGGGCGTTCGGCGTGAAGCCGGTCTCGGCGAGCGCGCGTTGCACGCGATCAATCGTTTTTTGCTTCAGACCCGGCTGGCCGTTGAGCACGCGCGAAACCGTGGTGCGCGCGAGGCCGACATGGCGCGCAAAGTCCGCGGTCGAGCGGAGCACAGGGGGGGCAGCGGCCTGGGGCCGGGGAGTTTTCGGCACGGGATGAAGCGGTGAACGGCGAGAATGGCCGCCCCCGCTTCGCGCTGTCAACGGCCGCGCACGGCTTGATTCATCGTTCGTCTAAACTGCACTTGAAACGGGCATGGGACGCCGTGCCGGCCGCGGCCCGAGGGACGTCGTCACGCGCCTTTGACTCCGCGCTCCTCGCGGGCTGACACTCAGCCCCTCTCCACACTCGTCTTCGGCGCCACCCTCGCGTCCACCCTGGGTCACCCAACCCTCCACCCGGTCGCCTTACCTCCGATGAGCTCTCTTCGCGTTCTCCTTTCCATCCTTTGTTTCCTGGTCGCGGATTCGCGATCCGCCGCAGCAACGCCGGCGACTTTTAATGTCCGCGACTACGGCGCGGCCGGCGATGGAAAGACGTTGGACACGACGGCACTCAACGCCGCGATCGTCGCCTGCGCGCAAGCCGGCGGCGGGACCGTTTACGTTCCCCCGGGGAACTATCTCACCGGCACGGTCGAGCTAAAGAGTCACGTCACGCTCGAACTTTCCGCGGGCGCGACGATCCTCGGCAGCGAAAACCCCGGCGACTACCCGCCGACGAAAAGTGTCTGGGGCGACACCCGGCAGGTGATGGCGCCGCTCATTTACGCCGTGGACGCAGAGAACATCACGATCACCGGCCGCGGCACGATCGATGGCCAGGGTGCGATTTGGTGGCGGCGGGTGCGGCTCAACGATCCGAAAAAATTTCCGTCCGGCCCGCAAACTGACGACGACCGCGCCGAGGCGAAGAAGCTCTCGCGCGGCCGGCCGCATCTCTTCCGTCCGGTGCGTTGCAAGGACGTCGTGCTCGAGCACGTGAATATTCGCAATTCCGCCGAGTGGAACGTGCACCCCGTGCTCTGCGAAAACATTCGCATCGATGGCATCACCATCAGCGCACCCGCGACGATGGCGCACAACACCGACGGCATAAACCCGGAGTCGTGCCGCAACGTGCAAATCCTCAACTGCCGCATTGATACTGGCGACGATTGCGTGACGCTGAAATCCGGCCTCAACGAACTGGGCCGGAAGATGGGGCGCCCCGACGAAAACATCACCATCGCGAATTGCGTGATGATGCACGGCCACGGCGGCGTGACGATCGGCAGTGAGATGTCCGGCGGCGTGCGCAACATCGTGGTGACGAATTGCGTGTTTCAGGCCACCAACATTGGCATCCGCATCAAATCGCAGCGCGGCCGGGGCGGCGTGGTCGAGGGGCTGAGCGTTGCAAATGTCGTGATGGTGGATGTGCCGTCGCCGTTCACGATCACGACCTTTTATGCCGGCAGCGACCAGCCGGACGCCGTGTTTCCGGTCGATGAAGGCACGCCGCGCTATCGCGACATGCTCTTCAGCAACATCACGGCCCGCGGCGCCCAGACGGCCGGCTCGATCACCGGCTTGCGCGAAATGCCGATCGAAAATCTCACGTTCAGCAATGTGCACATCGACGCCGCCACCGGCTTCACCTGCACGAATGCCAAAGGCATCACGTTTCTCGATTGCGTGATCAACACGGCGACCGGCCCCGCGGTGCTGCTGAAAAACGCCACCGCGGTTGAGACCACCCGGCTCAAGACCACCGCGCCGCATGACGGCGTGCCGCTCGTCGCGTTCCCCTGATCGGCCAGCGCGCCGTGAGCGACACCGCACAAAACGCTCGACTGCGATCCGCGTTCGCCGATCACTCGGCGCGTGCCGGCCAAAGCCACCCTGCAAGACGTCGCCAAAAAAGCCGGCGTGCACCGGACGACCGTGTCGCTCGCGCTCCGCGATCATCCGCGCATCCCCGCCGCGACGCGCGAGCGGGTGAAGGCGCTCGCCGCGAAACTCGGCTACCGGATCAATCCGCTGGTGTCGGCGCTGATGCAGTCGCGCCGGAACGGGCGGGCCGTCAAGCACGTGACGCTCGCTTACGTGACGAATTATCCGACGCGTTTCGGCTGGCGTCCGCCGCATCACGACCGGCCGGATTTTTTTCCGGGCGCCGCGGAGCGCGCGCGCGACTTCGGCTACAAGCTCGAACCCTTCTGGCTCGCTGAGCCCGGCATGACGCCGGCGCGGTTCGGCGACATTCTCGCCGCGCGTGGGATCAACGGGCTCGTGATCGGCCGGCTGCCTCCCGGCCAGCATGCGATGGAGTTGGATTGGACGAGGTTCTCGGGCGTGGCGCTGGGGCTCACGCTCCGTGAGCCGCGCTTGCACCACGTAACGGAAAACCATTTCGACACGGCGTGGCAGGCCATGCAGCGCTGCCGCGAGCGCGGCTATCGGCGCGTGGGTTTCGTGTTTTCCGAGGCCAACGACAGTCCCCGCGTCGGCGATCGCTGGCTCGGGGCGTTTCTCGCCCAACAGCAACTGTTCCCGCCCGCCGATCGGTTGCCGCCCTGCGCGGCGGTGCCGGCCGACGAGCGCACGTTTCGCGACTGGTTTAAGCGCACCCGGCCGGACGCGATTCTGGCCAATCACGCCGGACCCGTGCACACGTGGCTGGAGCGGATGGGCCGGCGCGTGCCGCGCGATGTCGGACTCGTGGAACTCGAGGATCATCCCGAACTCGGCAGCGCGGGTGTCTATTATGATCCGGGGAAGATCGGCGCGCTGGCGGTCGAGATGCTCATCGGCCTCATGCACCGGAACGAAACCGGTGTGCCCGACGATCCGCACGAGATTTTGCTCACGGGCGAATGGCGCGACGGGAAAACGCTGCCGACCCGAACCTGACGATCCGCCGGAAAGAACGCGGCGGGCACGAGATTTTAGTCAACGATGAGCGCACAGCGGCTCTGGGGTGTGGAAAGGCGGCCCGCACGCTGAGACTCCACCTCCCGGCCATCGATTCATCGGTGGCCCAGCCCCTCCCCCGCCATGCCCACCAAACCGGTCCTCTCCGGCTGTCGCTTCGCCGTTTCGGCCCAGCTCGGCCTGCTCGCCCTGACATTCGCCGTTGCCCGCGCGCAACAGGCTCCCGCCCCGTCCGTCGACGCCGCTACGCTCGCGAAATACGACACGAATCACAACGGCCGGCTCGACCCGGATGAGATTGCCGCGATGGACGCCGCACAAAAGGCCGTGCCCGTTACGAGCCAGCCGGCCCAAGGAGAGGTCGTGGCGCTGTCGCCGTTCGAAGTTGTCTCCGACAACAAGGGCTACTTCTCCTCCAACTCGATGTCGGGCACCCGCCTGAATTCGAAGATCGAGGACCTGGGGCAGTCGATCACCGTGATGACCAAGGAGCAGATGACCGACTTCGCGATGCTCGATATCAACGACGTGTTCGACTACATGGCGAGCACGGAGGGCACCGGCTCCTACTCGCAGTTCGATACTGACCGCACGGGCGCAGTGGTCGACCAAGTCAGCTTAAATCCGAACAACGCCAACCGCGTGCGCGGCATCGGCAACGCGAACATTGCGTTCAACAATATCGCGACCACGGGCCGCGTGCCGGTTGATCCGCTCTGGATGGATTCGCTCGAGCTGAGCCGCGGGCCGAATGCCAACATCTTCGGCTTGGGCAACGCCTCCGGCACCGTCAATCAGGTGCCCGCCACGGCCAATCTGAGCCGCAATTTTTCCAAGGTAGAAACGCGCATCGACAGCTACGAAGGCTGGCGCGGTTCGCTCGATGTGAATCGCGTCCTCCTGAAAAACAAACTGTCCCTCCGCGCGAGCTATTCCAACCAGCACACCGGCTTCGTCCGCGAGCCTTCTGGCGAGGACGCCCGCCGCCTCAGCTTTCAGATCAAAGCCCGGCCGTTCAAAAACACCACCCTCTCCGCTTCCTGGTTTAACTACAAAAATGCGTCCGTGCGGCCGAACTTCACCACCCCGCGCGACTACTTCACGGATTGGATCAAAGCGGGTAAGCCGGGTTGGAATGCTGTCACCGGTCTGGTCACGCTCGCCAACGGACAGGTCTACGGCAATGGCAACGTCCTCGGTTCCAGCACGGCGTATACGACCGCGCCCATTGCCTTCATCACCGGCGGCGCGGAGAGTCGCTCGATGTTCCAGATCGGCGCCCCGGGCCAAACCCCCTACTGGGCCATGCCGCGGTATACCGCTAATCCGGCCACACCTGTCGGGAATAATTTTTCAACGACCGACCCTTTTGCGTCGTCGGCCTCGGGGATCGGCCTTTTGACCACGGGTGCCTCAGAAACCTACTCCGCCACGCAACAGCCGCTCTACAATTCCGTGGCCCAGCCCATCCATGACAAGTCGATCTACGACTGGACCAGCCTCAATCTGGCGGGCAACAGCAAGGCGTGGGACAACGTCAATACCTACATGGTCCAGCTCGACCAGATCGTCCTCAACACGCCCAAGCAGACCTTGGCGGCACAGGTCACCTTCATGCGGGAGGATGCCAAGCGGTTGGAAAACCAACCCATGGGACCCGCAAGCGTGAACAGCAATGTCGGCCAGCTCCAAGTCGACGTGAACCAGGTTTATCTGGATGGCACCCCCAACCCCTACTTCGGCCGGCCCTACCTTAGGGCTAGTGAACCCTTCCTGCGGAACAAGCCCGTGCAGTGGGACACCACCCGCGCCCAGGCCGTCTATCGTCTCGATTTTTCGCAGGACAAAGGCTGGAGCAAGTGGCTCGGCACCCAGCAGCTCCTGGGCTATTACGAATACAAGGATCAGAAGAATTACACCTGGACCTATCGGCATACCGCGCTGGGCCGTGACAAGGGATGGGAGCAAAAATACGCGAATACCCTGTTGGGGCTCCAAACGGTGACAAACACCGATCCTAGATATCTGATCAATGGCACGACCATTGTCCCCGGCAACTATGACCGGATCAACGAACAATACTATGTCGGTAATACCGTCGGCGGGGGCATTCAATACGCCCCGAGCTATTTCCCGGAAGGGGTCAGTGTTCCCTACGTCTGGGGCCCTTCGGCTGGCGCGATGATCAAGGATGTTTCTGCCGTCGGCTTCACGCCCGGTCAAGGTGGCGGTCTCAACAACCTCAATGAAGTCGTAAAGACCCCGGGCGGCGTGCTCCAGAGCAACTTTTTCGGTGGCCGCTTGGTCGCCACCTACGGCCTGCGTAAGGACAGTGTGTATGACCGCAATTCCCCGCTCGCCTTGATGACCGCGGACCTCCGGGACTACGACTTCGCGGCATCCAAACGCTGGGTGGGCCCCTGGCGCCTCGCCGAAGGCAAGACCAAGACGGCTTCGCTCGTGGCCCGTCCGTTCCAAGGCCTAAAGTTCTTCCAGTCCAAGATCAGTGGCGGGAGCGGCATCAGCCGATTCCTGGCCGAGGCGGTCAGCGGCCTCAGCCTCACCTACAACAAATCGGATAACTTCATCGCGCAGGGCCCGGCCTACGATCTGTTCCTCACGAAGCTGCCCAACCAAAGCGGAACGAGCAAGGATCTGGGTTTGTGGATGACGATGCTCGATGGCCGGCTTTCCATCCGCTACACTCACTTTGTCACGCAGCAAAACGATCTTCGTAACGGCGACATCAGCACGATGGCCCAACGCATCCTGCGGTATGAGGGATTTGTCGCGACCGATTCCTATAACTTGAGGACCCAGACAACCGCCTGGCTGAATGGGCTCCCCAACGGCGGGACCGCCACCAATGCGCAAATTGCCGCGGCCATCAAGATGCCCTTGGAGCAGTATAACGGGTTGCAGGCCATTGCCGCCAACGGCACCTATGCCGCGGTGCAGGACGCGGAGTCGAAGGGCCATGAGCTGGAAATCAACCTCAACCCCGTCAAGAATTGGACCATCAGTGCGTCGGTCACCAAGACGCAGTCGATCAACACGAAGGCTGGCGCCGCGGTGGACGATTATATCGCCGCGCGCCTGCCCGTTTGGACCAGCCTCGAGGACCCGCGCTTCACCAACACCACCCAAACCATCGGTGGTGTGACCACGCCACTTGCGACCCTCCCGGCGACTCCCCTTCCGACCGGCGCCACCGGCCACTTGCTCTGGTGGAATATCCTGGGCACGCCCTTCAGCACGGTGTCCGGCTACAACGGCACCGGCTCGGCCGCCCAGAACTTCGCCGGGAATGTCGACGCGCCGATGGCCGTATTCCGCGCCACGATCGGCCGCCCCAAGCCCCAGATCCGCGAATACTCGGCCAAGTTCAATACGAGATTCAATTTGGCTGGCATCAGCGAAAACCGGATCCTCAAGGCCATGAGCGTGGGTGGCTCGTTGCGCTGGTCCAGCAAGGGGTCCATCGGTTTCTACGGCAAAGGGTATACTCAGGGCATGGACCTCACCCTCCCGGCGAACAAGATCCTGCAGCTCGATCCAAACCGGCCGATCTACGCGCCGGCCGAAACCTACGTCGACGCGTTCGTCACCTATCGGACGAGGCTGTTCGCTGAAAAGGTGCGGGCGAACTTCCAACTCAACGTGAAGAACGTGCAGGAAAGTGGCGGCCGATTGCAGAAAACGGCTGCGTTCTTTGACGGCAGAGCATCGACCTACCGCATCGTCGACCCGCGGCAGTTCATTCTGTCGGCCTCGTTTGAGCTGTAGCGGTCGGCCCAGAGCGACCGCGCGATCGATTCCCTTCCTCGCCGTCACTCACCGGAGGGGCGGCGATTTTTTATCCATGAAATCAAAGGTCGCTCAGGCCTCCCGTCGGCAGCGACGATAGCAAACGGTTTGACCGGGGCAGGCGCGAATCGTTCGCGGCCCCGTGACGATGAAGCCATCGAAACGCTCCACCCCGCCTCGCGCGGATGCTGCGGCCGCACCGGACTCGGCTCGCTGGCCGATGGGTGCGGTGTTTGCGCTCGTGCTGGGAGTAACCCTTGCCGCCTACCTCCCCGCGCTGACGGGCGATTTTCTGTGGGACGACGCCGGACACGTCACCAACCCGAGCATCCAATCGTGGTCGGGACTCGCGCGCATCTGGTTCGAGATTGGAGTGACGCAGCAGTATTATCCGCTCCTGCACTCGGCGTTTTGGATCGAACATCGCCTCTGGGGCGACGCGTCGCTCGGCTACCATCTGATCAATGTGTTTTGGCATGTCACCGCGGCATGTCTGCTGGTCTCGATTCTTCGGCGCCTCGCCGTCCCCGGTGCGATGGTAGCTGGACTCATCTTCGCGCTGCATCCCGTCTGCGTCGAGTCGGTCGCCTGGATCTCGGAGCAGAAGAACACGCTCTCGACGGTGTTCTGCCTCACGGCCGCGCTCGCGTGGCTGCGCTTCGAAGACGATCGGCGGCCGACGCGCTACGTGATCGCGAGCCTCTGGTTTCTAGCCGCGTTGCTGACGAAGACCGTCACCGCCACGCTGCCGGCCGCGCTCCTCGTGCTGGCATGGTGGCGGCACGGGCGGCTGTCGTGGAGCCGCGACGTTTCGCCCTTGTTGCCTTGGTTCGTGCTTGGAATGGTGGCCGGACTCGGCACGGCGTGGTTCGAATCCACGCAAATCGGCGCGAGCGGTGACGGATTCACGCTCGGCGTGGTGGAGCGCGGCCTGCTCGCCGGCCGCGTCGTCTGGTTCTATTTCGGCAAACTGCTCTGGCCGGCCGGGCTGACGTTCTTCTATCCGCGGTGGAGCATCGACGCCGCGATCACCTGGCAGTGGTTCTTCCCGGGGGCGGCCCTGCTGCTGCTCGCCGGACTCGGCTGGTGGCAACGCCGCGATCGCGCGCCGCTGGCCGCAGCGCTGTTGTTCGGTGGCACGCTCTTTCCGGTGCTCGGCTTTGTGAACGTGTATCCCTTCGTTTTTTCCTACGTGGCGGATCACTTTCAATATCTCGCGAGCCTCGGATTGATCGCGTTTCTCGCCGCGGCCGCGACGCGCGGGTTTGCGCTCCTGTCCTGGCCGCGCTGGAGCGGTCCCGCCACGGCCGTCGGTGTGCTGGCGATTCTCGGCGGGCTGACATGGCGGCAGAGCGGAATGTATCGCGACGTGTTCACGCTGTATGAGACGACCCTCGCGCAGAATCCTTCGAGTTGGGTGGCTCACCTCAATCTCGGCACGGCGTTGGATGAAGCCGGTCAACCGGAGCAGGCCTTGCCGCACCTGCAACGGGCGCTCGCGTTGAAGCCCGGTTTTCCCGAAACGCTCAACAGCCTGGGCAACGTGTTGAACCGCCTCGGGCGTTCGCCTGAGGCGCTGCCCGTGCTCGAGCAAGCGGTGCGGATCCGGCCGCGCTTCGCGAGCGCGCACAATACCCTTGGCGCGACGCTCATGGCGCTTGATCGCGCCGACGACGGCATCGCGGAGTTCCGCCGCGCCCTCGCGATCAATCCGGCGCTCACTACCGCGCGGGTGAATTGCGGCTGGGCGCTGGGCAATCAGGGGCGGGTCGCCGAAGCGGTCGAGCAGTTCGAGCAGGCCCGGCGACTACAACCAGATCTCGCGGACGTAGAGGCAAAATGGGCGCTGACGTTCGCGATGCACGACCGCCTGACCGAGGCCGTGCCGCATTTTGAACGCGCCGTCGAGTTGCAGCCCGAGGACGCGAACATCCGGCACGCCTTTGGTCGCGCGCTGCTGGACCTCGGGCGGACGGAGGACGCCCGTGCGCAATTCACGGAAGCGCTGCGCCTCGACCCGAATCACGCCGGCGCCCAAGAGGGGCTCGCCCGCACCCGTCGCAGCGGCGCGGCTGCACGGTGAAATGATGAAGGCCTTCTTCGATGAAAAATAATTCCCGCCCATCCGGCGCAACGATTCGGTCTCCTCAGCGTCGGCGCGAAATTTACGCTCATCGATCCATGATTTTCGTGGGCCGAGAAGAGTGCCGCCTCGATGAGGCGATCGCTCCTCGCGCCGCCGATTTTCCCGCCGAAAATCGGGCCGGAGCGGAACCACCGAGTCAGCCCCAACCGCTTGGTCCACGCTCACCCCGAGCCAACCTTGATTTATCCACCCTGCCACGCCTAGCTCTGCCCTTCTTGGCCGAATGAAACTGCCCCTCCTCTTCATGTCGCTGCTTGCATTTACGATCATTCCCACCGCCGTCGCGGGCCCGAGCGCGCCGTGGAACCCCGACCTCGGCGACGGCACCTACCAAAATCCCGTCCTCTTCGCCGACTACTCCGACCCGGACGTGATTCGCGTCGGCGACGACTATTGGCTCACCTCGTCGAGCTTCAGTCACGTGCCCGGCCTGCCGATCTTGCACTCGCGCGATCTCGTGAATTGGGAACTCGTGAATCATGCGCTGCCCGCGCTCGCCTACGCCGACGGCACCGGCCAGTCGCTCGCCGAACACTTTAGCGTGCCGCGGCACGGCGCCGGCGTGTGGGCGCCGTCGATTCGATTTCACGGCGGGAAATTCTGGATTTTTTTTCCCGACCCGGACTACGGCATCTTTGTCGTCACTGCGACCGATCCGCGCGGCGCGTGGAGCGCACCGAGCTGCGTGAAAGCCGGCAAGGGCCTCATCGATCCGTGCCCACTCTGGGACGGCGAACACTTATTTCTCATTCACGGCTGGGCGAAAAGCCGTTCGGGGAAAAATAATATCATCACGCTGAACGAACTCTCGGCCGACGCCTCGCGCGTGATCGACGGCGAGGGCGTCGTCATCATCGACGAAAATACTTCCGGCCGCGGTTTCCACACGCTCGAAGGCCCGAAGTTATACCAACGCGGCGACACCTACTGGATTTTCGCACCGATCGACGGCGTCACGAGCGGCACGCAGGCCGTCTATCGCGCGAAAAATATTCGCGGCCCTTACGAAGCGCGCATCGTGCTCGCGCAAGGCTCGACCCCGACCAACGGCCCGCACCAAGGCGGTTGGGTGGACACGCCGGCCGGCGAAAATTGGTTTCTGCATTTTCAAGACCGCGGCGCGTTTGGCCGCGTCGTGCACCTCGAGCCGATGTCGTGGGGCAGCGACGGCTGGCCGCGCATGGGCACCGGCGTCGTGAGCGGCGCCGAAAAGGGCGAGCCCGTCCTCACGCACGAAAAACCAAAATCGAAATCGCCCACGGCAGTCGCCCCGGCCGCGAGTGACGAATTCGATTCGCCCCCGCTCGGCCGCCAGTGGCAATGGCAGGCCAACCCGCCCGTCGGCGCCGCTTCGCTCACCGCGCAACGCGGCGCACTCCGCCTGGAGTGCGTCACCAAACCCTCCGCGACCAGCCTCTACGATTCGCCGTGTTTACTCCTGCAAAAATTTTCCGCGCCCGCCTTTACCGCCACGACCACGCTCGATTTCTCCGCCGCGCAACCCGGCGACGAAGCCGGCCTGATCGTTTTCGGCTACAGCTACGCGTGGATCGGGCTGCGCCGCGACGCGACCGGCGTGCGCGTCGTCCAAGTCGTTAATGTCGACGCCAACAAATCCAGCGTCGAGCGCGAGGTCGGCGCAGCGACTACGGTCGCCGCAAGAATTTTTCTCCGCGTCACCGTCGCCGCCGACGCCAAATGCCGCTTCGCCTATAGCGTCGACGGAAAAACATTCACCCCTCTTGGGGAAGAGTTGCAGGCGACCGTCGGCCGCTGGGTCGGCGCGAAAGTCGGCCTGTTCGCCGCGACGGCGACCGGCTCGACCTCGACCGGCCACGCCGACTTCGATTTCTTTCGCCTCACACCTTGACGGGATTTATCCGTGTCAATCCGTGTGCATCCGCGGTTAAAAATTCCGACTCCATGAAACTCCACTATTTCCCGACTCCCGAGGCGACCAACACGCTCTCCACCGAAGAGCTCCGCGAGCGCTTCCTGCTCAGCGGACTCTTCCAGCCCGGTGCCATCACCGCGCACTACACCGATCTCGATCGGATGATTACGGGCGCGGCGCTGCCGATGACCGCGCCGCTGGGCCTCCCCAGCGCGAAGGAAACCGGCACCGCGTTTTTCCTCGAACGCCGCGAAATCGGCATCCTCAACGTCGGCGCACCCGGCGCCGTCACCGTCGGCGGCAAGAAATACGATCTCGATCCGCTCGACTGCCTCTACATCGGCCTCGGCGAGAAGGACGTGTCATTCGAGCCCGGCACCGCCGGTCAGCCGCAGTATTATTTTGTCAGCACGCCCGCCCACGCCAAGCACCCGACCGCGGTCGCCCGCCGCGCTGACCTCAAGACCGATCCGATCGGCGATCCGACGAAGGCCAATCGCCGCCGGATCAACAAGTGCATTTACCAGGACGGCATCAAGAGCTGCCAGCTCGTGCTCGGCTTCACGGAATTCGAGCCCGGCTCGCTCTGGAACACGATGCCGCCGCACACGCATAGCCGCCGCACCGAGATCTATCTCTACTTCGATGTGGGCGACAACATGGTCGTCCATTTGATGGGCGAGCCGAAGAAAACCCGCCACCTCATCGTCCGCGATCGCGAGGTCGTGATGTCGCCCGCGTGGTCGATCCACTGCGGCGCGGGCACGGGCGCCTATCGTTTCGTCTGGGCGATGGGCGGCGACAACCAAGTCTTCGCCGACATGGACGCTGCACCGATCGCCGAGCTGCGCTGATTTTTCTCGCCAGCCCGCACGTCGTGCGGGCTTTCTTTTTCTCCTGAAAAGGATACGTGTCCGTTTCGCTGAATACTTTATGAACCCCACCCCCGCTTCCGTTTCCCGTGCGCTCCTCGCCGCGGCGTTGACGATCCTGCTCAGCTCGTGCGCCACCCCGACCGGCGATTCCGTCGCGCCCGTCGCAAAGGCCACCATCGGCTGGGATTCCGTCCCGGCAATTCTTGCACGCATCAAGGCGCCGACGTTTCCGGCGAAGGATTTTCCGATTACCGATTTTGGCGCGAAGGGCGACGGCCAGACCGATTGCACCGCGGCGATCGCTCAGGCCATCGCGGCGGCCAACCGGGCCGGCGGCGGCCGCGTCGTCGTGACCGGCGGTGTGTTTCTCACCGGCGCCGTGCACCTCAAGAGCAACGTGAATCTCCACGTCGCCGAGGGTGCCACGCTGAAGTTCAGCTCCGATTTCTCGAAATTTCTGCCGAATGTCCTCTCCCGTTTCGAGGGCACCGAGTGCATGAACTATTCGGCGCTCATCTATGCCTTCGAGCAGGAAAACATCGCCGTCACCGGCAAGGGCACGCTCGATGGCTCGGCCTCGAACGACACGTGGTGGGGCCTCGTCCGACGTAACGCCGTGCGCGGCGCGGTGAGTGGCAGCGGTCTCAGCGACCAGGTCAAATTGATCGAGATGGGCGAAAAGGGCGTGCCGGTCGCCGAGCGCGTCTTTGGTGCAAACCACAATCTCCGCCCGAACTTCATCGTCCCCTACCGCTGCAAAAACATCCTCATCGAGGATGTGAAGATCATCAACTCACCCATGTGGGAAATCGTGCCAGAGCTTTCGACCAACGTCACCGTCCGAGGCGTCGAGATCCACAGCCACGGCCCGAACAACGACGGCTGCGATCCCGAGAGCAGCCGCGACGTGCTGATCGAAAATTGCCTCTTCGACACCGGCGACGACTGCATCGCGATCAAGTCGGGCAAGGATGCCGACGGTCGCCGCGTCAACGTTCCCTCCGAAAACATCATCATCCGCAATTGTGTGATGATGGACGGCCATGGCGGCGTCGTGCTCGGCAGTGAGAACTCCGGTAGCATCCGAAACGTCTTCGCCGAAAATAACCAGATGGACAGCCCGAACCTCCAGCGCGCGCTCCGCCTCAAGACCAACGCCGGCCGCGGGGGCGTGTTGGAAAACGTCTTCATGCGCAACTGCACGGTCGGCCAGGTTTCCGACTCCATCCTCACGATCGATCTCGTTTACTCGCGCGTCACCGAGGGAAAATTCGTCCCGACCGTCCGCAACGTGCTCTTGCAAAATGTCACCTCGAAGAAAAGCCCGCGCGTGCTCTCCGTCGTCGGCATCGAAAAATCGATCATCGAAAACATCCGGATCGAGGACTGCACGTTTCGCGGCGTCGAGGGTGCCGACATCCTCGCCCACTCCGGCGACGTCACCTACAAGAACGTGATCATCGAGCCAGCCAGGAAAGCTTCCGCCACCGCGGAGCCCAAAGAGGGCACCTAAGCCGCCGGTCAAATCCGAGGGTCATTCGGAGCGCCGCGAAGAATGATCGCCTTTTCGGCGCGGCCTAAGCCGCCCCCGTCGCGTCCAGTTGATCCCGCAGCGTGTCGCGCAGGTGCTGGCCGACGCGCAGGACCACCCGGCACACGTTCTCCCGGACGACCGGATCGCTCGGCGAAACGGCGCGGCCACGGCGTTCGCCTTCGAGCCAGGTCTCGTCCTCGATGATTTTGTGAATCACCGGGAGCTGGCGGACGACGATCGGATCGGGCGTGGTCATGAGACGAAGGGGGGAGCCAGCCAGCATCGGCCGCGGACCTCAATCTTTTATCGGCGTGGTTCGCCGCGCCCAAAACGTTTTCGCGCGCACTGCGCCCGGGCTTTTTGTTTGGCGCGGTCAGCACGGGAGTTAGCGTGGAAAAATGACTCAACGCTTTCCCCTCATGCGATCGTTGCTGGCGCTGGTTTGCGTCCTAAACGTCGCGTCGCCGTCGTCCGCCGCCGATCACGCGCCCGTGCAGGAGCGCGCCGATCGTTTTCTGGAGTTGCTCAACGCGGGCTACCAGGCGCTCACGCGCGTGCAGCAAGAGGCGCAGTGGGACGCCGCGACCGACGTCACGCCCGTGCATGACGCGGCATCCGAAGTCGCGGGCAAGGCCTACGCCGCGTTCAACGGCAGCCCGGCCGTCATCAACGAGGCGAAGGAACTCTTGCTGCACCGCGCGGAGTTGAACGCCCTCACCGTGCGCGAACTCGAGCACGCGCTCATCAATGCCGCCGAGGGTCCGATGACGAATCCGAAGCTTACCGCCGCGCGCATCGCCGCCGAGACGGCGCAGGCGTCGACGATGAACAGTTTCGAATTCAAGTTTCGCGGCAAAACGATCACCGCGAACGAAATCGACAACCTCCTCCGCGCGAGCACCGACCTCACCGAGCGTCAGGCCGTGTGGGAAGCGTCGAAGGCCTCCGGTGTGGCGCTGAAGCCCGGCCTCGTGAAACTGCGCGACCTCCGCAACGGCGTCGCACAGGAAGCGGGCTACTCGGATTACTACTCCCTGCAGATCGCGCGCTACGGCATGACGACCGACGAGATGGTTCGGATGAACGACGAGTTCCTGCGCGTCCTCCAGCCGCTCTACCTGCAGCTCCACACGTGGACGAAATACAAGCTGGCTGAAAAATTTCACCAGCCCGTCCCGAAACTGATCCCCGCGCACTGGATCAACAATCGCTGGTCGCAGGAATGGGCCGGCCTGTCCGAGGGCGCCGACCTCGATCCGCTGTTCAAGGGCCGCACGCCGGAGTGGATCGTGAAGACCGCGGAAAATTTCTACGTCGGCATGGGCTTCGCGAAAATTCCCGCGACGTTCTGGGCCAAGTCCGACCTCTACCCGGTGCCCGCCGGCAACCCGCGCAAGAAAAACACGCACGCTTCCGCGTGGCACATCGATCTCGGCGAGGACGTGCGCTCGCTCATGAGCGTCGAATCCAACGCGCAGTGGTTCACCACCGCGCATCACGAACTCGGCCACATTTTCTACCAGATGGCCTACACGCGCCCCGAGGTGCCGCCGCTGCTGCGCGATGGCGCGAATCCGGGCTTCCACGAGGGCTTCGGCGAACTCACCGCGATGGCCGCCGGGCAGGCGCCCTACCTCAAGGCCGTCGGCGTGTTGCCGGCCGATTTCAAAGTCGATGAGACCGCGTTCCTCCTCGATGCCGCGCTCGATGGCGGTGTGCCGTTCATTTTCTGGTCGTCCGGCGTGATGGCGCACTGGGAGGCGGACATCTACGCGAAAAATCTGCCCGTCGCCGAATGGAACGCCCGCTGGTGGCAATACGTCCGCGACTTCCAAGGCGTGGAGCCGCCGACCACGCGCGGCGAGGAATTCTGCGATCCGGCCACGAAGACGCACATCAACGACGTGCCCGCCTACTACCACAACTACGCCTTCGCGCAGATTTTCAAATACCAGCTCAACGATTTCATCGCGCGCAAAATTCTTCACCAACCCCCGCAGTCGTGCAACTACGCGGGCAACCCCGCCGTCGGCGCCTTCATGAAAGCAATCATGGAAAAAGGCGCGACGACCGACTGGCGGCAGTTGCTGAAGGACACGACCGGCGAAGAATTCTCAACGCGCGCCATGCTCGACTACTATGCGCCGCTGATGAAGTGGCTCGAGCAGCAGAACAAGGGCCGGCCGATCGGGTGGAAGTGAGATACGCGGGCGTTGAAAGAATCCGATGGGCTCCCCTCGCTTCCCCAAACGCCTCATGATTTTCGTCGGAGTGCTCGTGCTGGTCTACGCCGCGGTCGTGGCGCTGGTGGGCTACAACCAGCGGAGCTTTCTTTATTTTCCCAGCCACGCGGTGGTGCCGGGTCCCTTGAGCCCGTGGGTGAAAAATGGGCAAATCCTCGGCTACTGCCGCCCGGTGGAAAAACCGCGAATGATCTGGCTGATGCTGCACGGCAACGGCGGTCAGGCCGCCCACCGCGCCTACGTGCTGAGCCACCTCGGGGCGCAAGACGCGCTCTACGTGCTGGAATATCCCGGCTATGGCCTGCGCCCCGGCGCGCCTTCGCGCCCGTCGTTTGATCAAGCCGCTCTCCAGGCCTATGAAAATTTACGGAATGAATTTCCGCAAACCCCCATGGGCGTGCTCGGTGAATCCATCGGGAGCGGGCCGGCCTCCACCCTGGCGTCGGCCGCGAAGCCGCCCGACAAAATTGTGCTCGTCGTTCCCTTCGATTCGCTCACAAGCGTCGCGTCGGATCACTTGCCGTGGTTGCCCATTCGCCTGCTGCTGCAGGACAGGTGGGACAACGTCGACGCCCTCAAATCCTTCACCGGCCCGCTCGAGATTTACGGCGCCACGCAGGATCGCATCATCGGGCTGGCGCATGCCAAAAACCTGGCCGCGCAACTGCCCCGCGCCCGCTTCATCGAAATTCCGGGCGGGCACAATGATTGGTCGAGCAGCGAATTGGTGCGGCTCGAAAAATGAGTGCGGGAGCCAGACTGTCCGCCCACGCCTGGGGCAACCGAATGTGCGCTGACGCGTCAATGCGGGTGAGACTGCCATGACCTTGCCGCATATTTTACTTCGCCTCGCGCCGCTCCTCCTGTTGCCGGCGGTGCTCGCGCAAACGCCCGCGGCCGCGCCGACCTCCTTGCCCACCGTGCCGAAGGCCGTGCCCCCCGCGAAAAAACCGGCGAAATCCGAATGGGTTTTCTCGATCCTGCCGAAGTCCCTGCAAAAAAATCCCCAGATCGATCTCACGGTCATCACCGAGGTGACGGAGCTGGGCAAACAACAGCCGGTCGCGTCGCCGGCCGCGCCCGTGTATTATCAAGCGCAGTCGTCGGGCTATCACCAGATGGGGCACGCGCCCGGCACCGAACGCACGCTCAGCGCCGAGGCCGTCGAGCGCCAGCTCGCCCGCGCGCTCGCCGTCAACGGGTTTCTCCCCGCCGCGCCGCCCGCGCATCCGCCGACGCTGGTCGTTTTCTACACGTGGGGCTCGCACAGCCTGCTCGTCGAGGGCGACGCCGACAATCCGTCGCTCTCCGGCACGCAGGTCGCGGCCAACCTGCTCGACCGCGCCGCCCTGGTCGGTGGCGTGAAATTCTCGCAGGACATGCTCAAACTTTTCCAGGAGGCCGACGACATGGTCACGCTCAACCGCGCGCCGCCCCCCGATCCTTCCGGTGCCGTCGCACCGATCGCGCCGATCCTCGGGGAAGCGCAGATGGAGTTTCTCAACCCGGTGAACCGCTACCGCCAGGCCGATTCGAAAAACGATTTCCTTGTCGAGCAGTTCACCAACGACGTCTACTACGTCGTCGCCTCCGCCTACGACTTCGCCTCGGTCGGCACCAAGGTAAAGCGCCTCTACTGGCGGACGCGCATGACTGTCGCCGCGCAAGGCGTGTCGCAGGATCAGACGCTCCCGACCCTCATCGCGAGCGCCGCGCCGTTTTTCGGCAAGGAAATGACGGAGCCTGAAATTCTCACGAAACGCGCCGTGCCCGAAGGCCAGGTCGAGATCGGCACGCCCGTGGTCGTCGACTCGTCGGCTCCGGCATCCGCGGGGAAACCGACCGAAGCGAAACCGCGCCAGCCGTAGGCGAGCGGCAAACGTCGAAATTTCTGGGCGCAAAAAGGCGCAAAGATTATCCGGGTTCGTCACGACGATTTTTCGCACGCCGATAGGCGCGTCGCCCCTCCTCGTCGTGGCCTCGGATTCTGGCGCTTGTTTGCGGCCACCCGGCTTGAGGAAAACGCGCGTTGCCTTCCGGCCCCGTTCGCAACTTTCTTTCTGACGATGCGCCCTTCCCCCCTTCTCCCCGCGCTCGGTCTGCTCGCGTTGGCGTGCACCGCGCTTGCTCAGGAAAAAGCCGCCCCCGCTGCTTCGCCGGTTCCTGCCGCCGAGCCCGCCCCACAGATCGTGCCGCTGGAGCTCTTCGCCGTGCCCGACGGTCTCGAGGTTACAGTCTGGGCACGCTCGCCGATGCTGCGCAACCCGACGAACATGGACGTCGACGCGCAGGGCCGCATCTGGATCACCGAGGGTGTGAACTACCGCCGCCACATGACGCGCGAAGCCGCCGGCGATCGCGTGGTCGTGCTCGAGGACACCAACGGCGACGGCAAAGCCGACAAGACTTCCACGTTCATCCAAGAGCCCGGTTTCATCGCGCCGCTCGGCATGGCCGTGATCGACAATCAGATCATCGTCTCGAACGCACCCGACCTCATCGTCTATACCGACGTAAATCGCGACGGAAAATTCGATCCGCGCGTCGATAAGCGGGAGGTGCTCCTCACCGGCTTCAACGGCCAGAATCACGATCACTCGCTGCACTCGGTGACGTTCGGGCCCGACGGCAAATGGTATTTTAATCAGGGCAACTCCGGCGCGTATTTCACCGACCGCTCGCGAAAAACATTTCGCGTCGGCAGCGCCTACGATCCGGCCGGCAGCGGCGCGACGAAGCTTTTCAGTTGGAAACCGCAGGATATTTCCGGCGCCACGAGCGACGACGGCCACGTGTATGTCGGCGGCTTCGCGATGCGGATGAACCCCGACGGCACGAACGCCGAGATCATCGGCTCCGGTTTTCGCAACAGCTACGAGCAGACCGTGACGTCGTTCGGTGATGTGTTTCAAAGCGACAACGACGATACGCCCGCGTGCCGCACGGCGTTTCTCCTCGAGTATGGCCACGCCGGATTTTTCTCGCGCGACGGCACGCGCACCTGGCAGGCCGACCGCCGCCCCGGCCAGAGCGTGATCACCGCCCAGTGGCGCCAGGAAGATCCCGGATCGATGCCGCCCGGCGATGTCTATGGCGCGGGCGCGCCGACCGGCATGCTCTCTTACGAATCCGACGCGCTCGGCGCGAAATACCGCGGCATGGTCGTCACCTGCGACGCCGCGCGCAACGTGCTCTTCGGTTATTTCCCTCAGGCCGACGGCGCTGGCTTCAAGCTGGAGCATTTCCCGCTGCTCACGACCAACAAGGAGCAGAAACTCGGTGGCATCGATTCGCTGAAAGGGAAAACGTCCACCGATCTCAAGACGTGGTTCCGCCCGTCCGATGCGGTCGTCGGGCCCGATGGCGCCATCTACGTCGCGGACTGGTTCGACGCGCGCGCCGGTGGCCACCAGGATCTCGACGACACCACGAGCGGCGCCATCTACCGGATCGCTCCGAAAGGTTTCAAGTCGGTCATTCCCAAATTCGATCTCGCGACCACGGAGGGTCAGATTGCCGCGCTGAAGAGCGCGTCGGTCAACGTGCGGGCGTCGGGTTTCATGCGGCTGCACGCGCAGGGCGCCGCGGCGGTTACGCCGACAGCGGCGTTGTTGAAAGACGAGAATCCCTTCATCCGCGCCCGCGCGATCTGGCTGCTCGCGCAGCTTGGCGCGGAAGGCATCGCGCAGATTCAGCCGTTGCTCAAATCGTCCGACGCCGCCGTGCGCGTCACCACGTTCCGCGCTCTCCGCCGCATCGGCCACAACGTGCTCGCGAACGCCGCAGCGCTCGCCAGCGACGAGTCGCCCGCCGTGCGCCGCGAGGTCGCGGTCGCGATGCGCGATGTCCCGCTCGACTCATCGCGCGAGGTCCTGCTCAAGCTCGCCCGCGGCTACGACGGCAAAGACCGCACCTATCTTGAAGCCTGGGGTATCGGTTGCGCCGGCAAGGAAACCGAAATCGCCGCCGCGCTCAGCGCGGAGCAAAAGGAAAAAAATCCGCTGAAGTGGACGCCCGCCTACGCCAACCTCGTGTGGCGGCTGACGCCGGCCGCGGCGGTGAACGATTTCGCCGCGCGCGCCGCGGCCAAATCCCTCTCCGACTCCGACCGGCTCGCCGCGACGACCGCGCTCGGTTTCATTCCCACCCGCGAGGCGTCCACCGCGATGCTCGATCTCGCGGAGAAGGCCAGCGAGCCCGTGAAAACCACCGCGCTCTGGTGGTTGCTGAATTACAAGGAGACCCGCTGGCGCGACTCCGCGCTCAATGCGCAGCTCAAGGCGCGCGGCCTCTACGATCCGGACACCGTCGTGATCAACGAAATCACCGTCGCGCCCGCGCCGGCCTCGAAACTTCCGTCCGCCGCCCAGATCGCCGCCCTCACCCCCGACGCGAAACATGGCGCCGCGCTCGCCCAGGCGTGCCGGATGTGCCACCGCGTCGGCGAACAGGGCGTCGATTACGCCCCGAGCCTCGCGAGCATCGGCTCCAAGCAGGCAACGGAAGCGCTCATCCTCTCGATCGTCGATCCGTCGGCGGACATCGCGCACGGCTACGATGGCACCGAGATCACGCTGAAGGACGGAAAGGTGATCCACGGCCTCCTGCAATCGAGCACCGATCCGCTCGTCATCCAATCCACCGGCGGCACGACCCAGCTCGTGCCCACGGCCAAGGTAAAAACGCGCCGCGCTCTCGGCCGCTCCTTGATGCTCAGCGCGGAGCAGCTCGGGATGTCGGCGCAGGATGTCGCGGACGTTGTCGCGTATTTGAAGACACAGTGAGCGTGGAGCCGGGCGCTATTTGACCAACCGCCCGGCCAGCACGAGACCCACGAGCGCGAGATTATGCAGCGCATGCACCCCGGCGGTCATCCACAGACCCGCCCGGAATGATGTTTCGCGCCAGTGCACATAGGTGAAGGCGATGTAGAAACCGGTGAACAATCCCGCGGCGATTCCCGTGCTGGCGGCGATGGCGAAATGCGCCAGCGCAAAAAGAAAAACCGACACCACCACCTGTGGCCAAAAGCCCCACCCCAGAGCCCGCGCCACCGCGACGGGGACAGATTGAAAGATGAGCGTCTCCAGGACCGGGGCGACAATGACGGCCGAGATGACAAGGTGCCAGGCACCCATGTTTTGAAGGTCGGTGCGTTCGGGCAGATGGAGAAACAGGGACAGCGCGGCCGAAACGATGATCGGCACGACCAGCCCCTCGATCGAAATTCGCCAGAGGAACGGCCATTTCGCGCGGCGGCGGTAGGCCGCAAAGTGCCCCGGCAGAAATCGCACCGCAGCCGGGCGCGCTATGATTACCTCCGGGTCCATCCCGCGATCATTCGAGTCGCTGCACGCGGATGGCCCGAAACGCGGCTTCGCGCGCGGCGGGAATTTGAATCGGGAAACGGGTCCTCATCGCAGGGAAACCTTGAGCGTGAATGCCTCGGCGCAAGGCCGCGTCGCGGGCAGCGTGACGTGCAGCCCGGTTTCATCGCGCGTCCATTCGATCGATTCTTTCGAGCCGAGCACGGCCACCGTCAAAATTCCCTCGGCGAGCAGCGCGTGGGTGCCCAGGGCGCGAATCGTCGCGCGGCCGTCGGTCGGCCACTCGAGCACGAAGGCGTAGAGCGTGTCGCCCTTCTTGGTGAAACGCACGTCCTCGGACGTGTAGGGCTTGCTGCGCACGTCGCGCGCACCGCCAAACGTGCCGGTCTCCGCCTTCTCGGTGACGGACGGGCCCTCGCCGTAAACTTTCCACGGCCGCGTGCCGAAGATGCCTTCGCTGTTCACGTCCATCCATTTCCCCATGCCCTCGAGAAACGCGACCTCGTCGCTGTCGATGCTGCCGTCACCCTTGACCGGCACGTTGAGGAGGAGATTGCCGTTCTTGCTCACGATATCGACGAGCATGCGGACGACCTGGCCCACCGTCTTGTATTTGTGCTGCGCGAAAACTTTTTTGTCGTAGTGCCAGCCGCCGATGCACGTGTCGGTCTGCCACGGCTCCGGCAGAATGCCGGTCGCGACGCCGCGCTCGATGTCCTCGACCCCGGCGGCTTTGTGGCCGGGCTCGAGGTGCTTGGTGTTCATCACCGCCTCCAATTTCCCGCCGTGCGCCGCGATGTTCGCGTTATAGAAATGCGCCACAAACTCGAGCCCCGTGCGCTGAAACGGCAGCTCCGTGTCGTCGAAGTAGAAAAGATCGGGATGGTATTTATCAACGAGGTCCTGCGCGCGAAAAAACCAGTTGTCGGCGTAGCCGTGATCGAGGGGCGGGATTTTCTCCCACCAGTTGCCGTCGACCTTGCCGTGCCAGTCGTTCGCCGACTTCGTGTCGGTCACGCTCGCCGGCACCGGCAGCCGCAGCCCGCCGTAGAGATCCTGCGGGTCGAGGCCGTCCCACCACGTGCCCTTGCCATCGGCCTTCGTGAGCGTCGCCGCATCGTAGGGCACGCCCGCCATCGCACCCGAGCGATCGTGATCATAGGCGGGCTGGAACCAGTGCCACGCGTGGGAGGCGTGGTTCGTCACCCCGAAGCGGAGGCCGTTCGCGCGCGCGAGCTTCGCCCAGGTGCCGACGATGTCCTGCTTCGGGCCAACGTTCACGGAATTCCACGCGTGATATTTGGAATCGTAGGCGTCGAAGTTGTCGTGGTGGTTGGCGAGCGCGACGAAGTATTTCGCGCCGGCCTTCACGTAGAGTTGCATCAACTTCTCCGGCTCCCACTTCTCGGCTTTCCAGAGGTTGTCGAGTTCCATGAAGCCGAATTGCGACGGGTGGCCGTAGTGCTCGACGTGGTATTTGTTTTTCGCCGAGCCCTCGAGATACATCTCGCGCGCATACCAGTCGCCCTCCTCCGGCACGCACTGCGCGCTCCAATGCGCCCAGAGGCCGAACTTCGCGTCGCGAAACCACTCGGGACACTGGTAGTTTTTCGCGAGCGAATCCCAACTCGGCGCAAACGGCCCCTCGGCCACCGTGCGCTTCTCCGGCAACGGCGCCGCCGGTTTAATCTGCGCGCGCAGTTCGGCGCAGCCGAGGAGCAGTGCAGCCACACCAACCGTTCCAGCCCAGCGGGGATTTTTCATCGGGTGCAGGGAGCTTTTCCACCGCCACCGCCGACGCGAGCCAATAGCCTGCCCATCCGTCCGCCGGTTTTTTTTCGCCGGCGCCGCGCTCGGCGGTTGTAACGTATTGCGTTACATTCCCTGCTCCTTCCCCACTGGAGGTCAGGGCCGTTTGTAACGTAATACGTTACAAACCGGCTGTGGTCGGCATCCGAAGCGCGACCGGGTTGGAGGCAGGACAAGAGGTTTGTGATTCGCTCCTGACACGAGGTTGTCACCCGTGCATGGTAGATTCTCGCCGATGAAACCCACCCGCTGCGCCTGGGCGCAAAACGAACCGAACATCACCTACCACGACACCGAGTGGGGCGTGCCGCTGCACGACGATCGGGCGCTCTTCGAATTGCTCACGCTCGAGGGCGCGCAGGCCGGGCTGAGCTGGTCGATCGTGCTCGCGAAGCGGGAGAACTACCGGCGCGCGTTCGACGAATTCGAAGTCGAGAAAATCTCCCGCTACGGTGCGAAGAAATCCGCCGCGCTCCTCGCCGATCCCGGCATCGTGCGCAACCGCCTCAAAGTCGCCGCGACGATTCAGAACGCGAAAGCGTTTCTCGCCGTGCAAAAAGAATTCGGCAGCTTCGATCACTATGTGTGGCAGTTCGTCGGCGGACGCCCGCGCGTGAACCGGCGGCGCACGATGAAGGAATTTCCCACGCGCACGCCCGAGAGCGACGCGCTGAGCAAGGACCTCCTGAAGCGCGGTTTCAAATTCGTCGGCACGACGATCTGCTATGCATTCATGCAGGCCAGCGGGATGGTCAACGACCACCTCGTGACTTGCCCGCGTTTCGCGGTGTGCGCGAAGTTGAAGTAGGCGGCCGCTGCCCAACGGGTGCCGTCGCGGGTGGGCGCCACCACTGCGAACCGTCTGGCCGCGACAGAAAACCGTTGAGCAGCGCCGCCAAATAGAGCGTGTGCGGGCCCGATGTGGACGCCTTGCGGCGCGTCGCGGTCGCACTCATGTCACTTCGCCCCTTCCTTCGGGAGCGGGATCGACGCCTGGCCGAAAACATAGCGCCAGCCCGCCAGCGTGCGCACAGAGGTGTCGCTGAACCACAGTCGGTATTCGAGCGACTTGCCATCGGACACGCCCTTGATCCACCGCAGCGCAGTGACCACGGCCGTGTTCGCCCCAGACGCTCACGGAGTGCGTGCCGGCCTCTTTCACCTGATGCTCGTCGATCACCGTTTTCTTTTTCGCACTCTCGAGCAATTCGGCCCGCGTGTAAACGCGCCCGCGGCCGGTCACCAAGACAAAATCGTCCGCGAGAATCTTCGCCATCGTCGCGTCGTCGTTCCGCTCAACGGCGGCCTGATCGTGCGTGTCGCGTGCAGCGATGATCGTGGCGTCGCCGCTGGGCGAAGCGTAGCCGCGCAGCGTAATCGCCATCGCCAGGCCGGCGAGCGTGCGCGAGAGCCTTCCAGCCGGGTGAATGGCGGGGGACGTTTGCATGCCCCACCCTACCACGCGCTGCTGACAGCCCTATGTCAGGAGCCTTTTGCCGCGTGTTTGTGCGCGACGTGCTCGGCCTCGGCGCGCACGAGATCGCGGAGCTTCGCCGGAGCCAGCGCCTCGGCATCCGCGCCAAAACCCAGCAGCCAGCGCGCGAGCCACTCAAGCGAAAACGAGTAGAGCGAAAATTCCGCGCCACCGTCGCGTTGCGCTTCCTCCACCAGCGTCGCGTAGCTTTCGGTGCGGGCGCGTTGCTGCGCACGCTGCGCGATCCAGATGCGCGCGGGAACCGCGTCGCGCCGATCGACTTCGCGATCGAGGTGGCGCGTGAGCGAAAAATCCGGCCGCACCGGAAACGCCTCGCCGAGCACCTCGAGGCACTGAATCCGATCGATGCGGAAGTGGCGGAAATCTTTTCGCAGCCGACACCAGGCGATGAGATACCAGGTTCCGCCGTAGAAGACCACGCCGAGCGGCTCGACGTCGCGCGCGGTGTCGTCGCCGCGGCTGCCGGTGCGATACACCATCCGCAGCACGCGCCGTTGCACGACGCCGACCTGCACCGGCCGCAACCACGGCTGCGCCGCCGGGTCAGGCGTGGTCTGGCCGGGCCGGCCGACGACGACGGTCTGGCGCGCGAGCCGCTCGACCTGCTCCTGCCGATCGCGCGGGAGCACGGCGCGGAGTTTGTCGAGCGCCGCGCCCATCGGCGCGCTCAGCGAGGCGTCGGTGAATTGCTTCACCATCTCGCCGCCGACGAACAGCGCCGCGACTTCGTCCGCCGTCAGCATCACCGGCGGCAAATGATAACCCGGCACGAGGCTGTAGCCGACGCCCGCCTCGCCGGCGACCGGCACCCCCGCTTCGCTCAGCGCCGACACATCGCGATACACCGTGCGCACGCTCACCTCGAATTTTTGCGCGAGCTCCTCCGCCCGCACGAGCCTTCGCCCCTGCAGGTGCATCACGATCGCGACCAACCGATCCGTGCGGTTCATGGCGCGAGCTTGGGCCGCCAGCCGCCGCCGCCAAACTGATTTTGTTTTTCGCGGCCGCCATTTGGCTTGAGCGCCTGCGTGCCGCCTGCCGCACTCTGCCCACCCCATGACCCCGTCCGCGCCCCGCGACGCCACGCATCTCCGCGAAATCACCCCGCAGCAATGGAAGTCCGGCATCGCCGCCTGGCTGGGCTGGCTGTTCGACGGGCTCGAACTGCATCTCTACACGCTCGTCGCCGCGCCCTTCGTGATGCAGTTGCTCGCCACGACCGACGCTACCAATCCCGCGATCAAGGAAAAGAGCGCCTACATTCAGGCGGCGTTTCTGATCGGCTGGGCGCTCGGCGGCGCGTTCTTCGGCCGGCTGGGCGATCTGCTCGGCCGCAGCCGGGCACTTTCGCTGACCGTGCTTACGTATGCGCTGTGCACGGGGCTGTGCGCGCTGTCGCAGACGTGGTGGCAGTTGATGCTGTTTCGCTTCGTCGCCGCACTCGGCATTGGCGGTGAATGGGCCGTGGGCGCTTCGCTGCTCGCCGAAACCTGGCCGCGGGCGTGGCGTCCGTGGCTCGCGGCCGTGCTCCAGACCGGCGTGAATATCGGCGTGATTTTTGGCGCAACGGTGGTCGCGCAACTTTCCGGCGTGCTCGCCGGCGGACATGAGCGTTACGTCTTCCTCCTCGGCGTCGCGCCGGCGCTGCTGGTGTTTTATATCCGCCGCCACGTCCCCGAGCCCGAGGCGTGGCAGCGCGCCGAGCGATCCGTGCACCATAAGAATCCCGGCGCGCGCGAACTTTTCCGCGGCGCGATTTTGTCCACCACGCTGCGCACGACGCTCGTCTGCGCGCTCGGACTGTCGGCGTGGTGGCTGTTCCTCTTCTGGCATCCGCAACATTTCCGCCGCATCCTCGGCGAGGCGCATGTCCCCGCGGGCGAAATCACGCGGCTCGTTTCGCTCTCCTTCCTGCTCGTCAACGCCCTTGCGATCGCCGGCAACTTCGCCGGCGGCTGGGTCGCGAAAAAATTCGGCAACCGTTACGCCATCGCCTTCATGTTCGCCGGCCTGGGCGCGGGAATTATCGGGGCGTTCGCGGTGCCGCGCGAATTTGGCGAGATGGCGTGGTTCTGGTGCCCGATGGTCGGGTTTTTCTCGGGCGTGTTCGGGCTCTTCACGATGTATCTGCCGCCGCTGTTTCCCACGCTGCTGCGCACGACGGGCGCGGGCTTCTGCTACAACATCGGCCGCATCGCCGCCGGCGTCGCCTCGGTGGTGTTCGGCTGGTTCGCGCCCGTCGGCGATTTTCGCTCCGCCCTGCTCTGGTCGGGCGCGATCGCGTTCGCCGCGACCGTCGCGTCGTTCTGGCTGCCGGAGCGCACGCACGAAAACGAGGCGACGTAGGCTTCTCATATGGCATCGATGCCATACTTTTTGCCTTGCGATATGGCATCCATGCCATACCGCTGCAGGCGCCATGAAAATGACGATGCACATCGACGAAGATACGCTCGCCGAGGTGATGAAAATCACCGGCGCGCCGAGCAAGACCGCGGCCGTTGAAATGGCACTCAAGGAGATCGCGCGGAAAGCGAAGTTGAAGGCCCTCCTCAAGAAAGGCTTCGGTTTGACGCCGGCAGAACATAGGGCCGTCTTTCCGCCGGACTATCTCGAGACCTATCGCGCCCTACCGGCCGCGGGAGTCGTTGCCGAGGGGCCAGCTTCGTATGGGAAACGCCGTTCTCGTCGATAGCAATTTTTACATCACCCGCCAGCGCGCCGGCTTGGATCCATTTGCCGAGCTCGCCCCCACGGCGGTGTGGGAGCCCGTCACCTGCGGCATCGTCATGCTGGAGGTGTTGCGCGGCGCCGGTCCGGAGCGGGTTTTTCAACACTATCGCGCCACCTTCGAGGTCATGACGTGCATCGCCACCACCGGCCGCATCTGGATGTCAGCCACCGAAATTCTGCGGACGCTCGCGCGCCGCGGTTACACGATTCCCGTGCCCGACGCCCTGATCGCCGCCTCCGCCCTCTCGATCGACGCACCCGTGCTCACCTTCGATGCGCATTTCAAATTGATCCCGCGGCTCATCGTGCTCGACTCGCTGCCTTAA
>JBBRLB010000085.1:0-28425 GCA_038231575.1 Opitutales bacterium
GGCCGTCGGGGTGCCGCGCGGAGAACGCAAGGCGCGCGTGCAAGCCCACCTCGACGAGTTGCACCTCGGCCACGTCGCGACGCAGATGGCCTACACGTTGTCGGGCGGCGAGCGCCGCCGGCTCGAAATCGCCCGCGCCCTCGTCACGCGCCCGAAGTTTCTCCTGATGGACGAACCCTTCGCCGCGATCGATCCCATCTCGGTGGCCGAGGTGCAGAAGATCATTCTGCAGCTCAAGGCTCGCGGCATCGGCGTCGTCGTCACCGATCACAACGTCCGCGAAACCCTCCGCGTCGTCGATCGCGCCTACCTCATCCACAAGGGCAAGGTGCTCACCGAGGGCACCGGCGATTTCCTGATGCACGACGAGTCCGCCCGGAAATTTTACCTGGGCGAAGATTTCGATTTGTAGTCCGTCGCGCGTCGGAGGGAGCGGGGGGCAAGCATCCCGGCAGCGAAAGTTTCTGCTCTACTCGCTCCCCACTCCTCGCTACTCCCTACGTTCCAGCCCCCATGCAAAAAGCCATCCACGGCATCACCGTCGCGCATTTCTACGAGACGTATCGCGAGAAATTGCAGATGGAAATCGTGTCCGGTGACACCGGCCTCCACCGGTTGATCCATGAGGGCAGCATCAACCGGCCCGCGCTCGCGCTCACCGGCTTCTTCAAATATTTCGCGCACAAGCGCGTCCAGGTCCTCGGCGCCGCCGAGATGACCTATCTCAAGACCCTCACGCAGCGCCAGCAGATCAAAATTTTCCAGCAGATGGTGAAGCGCGGCATCCCGTGTCTCGTGCTCACGCGCAATTACATCCCGACCCATCCGCTGCTCGCGGTGTCGCAGGAGATGAATCTCCCGCTCATCCGCACGCCGATGATCACGATGAATTACGTGAATCTCGCCACGCTGTGCGTCGACAACGAGTTCGCCCCGAGCGGCACCGAGCACGCCACCACCCTCGACATCAAGGGTGTCGGCGTGATGCTCCGCGGCGATTCCGGCGTCGGCAAATCCGAGTGCGCCCTCGCCCTCATCGAGCGCGGCCACTCCCTGGTCGCCGACGATCTCACGGTTATCAAGCTGCTCGACGAACGCGAACTCATGGCGTCGTCGCGCCCGCTCAACCGTGGTTACATGGAGTGCCGCGGGATCGGCATCATCAACATCGCGGAAATGTTCGGCGTGAAATCCATCCGCCTGGAGAAACGCATCGACATGGTGATTTCCCTGAAGGAGTGGACGCCCGAGGTGGTGGAGGAGCGCACCGGACTTGAGGAGAATTTCTACGCGATGCTCGGCATGCGCATCCCGCACATCGAGCTGTATGTCCGTCCCGGCCGCGACATGGCCCGCCTCGTCGAAGTGGCCGCGCTGACGCAGGCGTTGAAAACGATGGGCCACGATCCCGCGAAGGATTTCAATGATCGCCTGATCGCCTCGATGGCCGCGCAGGCCGAGGTCATGACGACGAAAATCAAACCGATCCAGCGCGACGCCGGGCCGGTCGCCTGAGCCGCGCGTTGCCGGCCCGCTGGTGAAGCGGGCAGTCTGTGGTTTGCTCGCGCGTTGTAGGCCCGCCCGGGGGGCGGGCAACCCGGCCGACGGCCGGGCCTACAGTGGCGTCGGCCTCCGCCGCAAATTTTCAGAGTCGCACCCGACTCTCCCAACCCTACGGTCATTCGCATGTCATCTTCTACGCAGCGCGCCGACGGCCGCGCGCCCGATCAACTCCGTCCCATCTCGTTCGAAGCGAACATCGCGCCGCATGCCACCGGCTCGGTGCTCGTGTCCTTCGGCCTCACGCGCGTCATCTGCGCGGCGACGATCGAGCCGAACGTGCCGACGTGGATGAAGCAGCAACGGGTGCCCGGCGGCTGGCTGACCGCGGAATACTCGATGCTCCCCTACTCGACGCTCGATCGGAAGCCGCGCGAAATTTCCAAGGGCAAGGCCGACGGCCGCAACATCGAGATCCAGCGCCTCATTGGCCGCTCGCTCCGCGCGGTCCTCGATCTGAACAAGCTCGGACAAAACACGCTGTGGATCGATTGCGACGTCCTCCAAGCCGACGGCGGCACGCGCACCGCCTCGATCACCGGCGCGTATCTCGCCGCGCGGCTCGCCATCCAGAAATTGCTCGATGCGAAAAAAATCCCGGAAAACCCACTCGGCGATTCGGTGGCCGCGGTCAGCGCGGGAATCTTCAAGGGCCAGGCGCTGCTCGATCTGAACTATGTCGAGGACAAGGACGCCGAGGTCGACGCCAACATCGTGATGACCGGCCGCGGCCAGTTCGTCGAAGTGCAGAGCAGCGGCGAAGAGACGACATTCTCCGGCGAGCAACTGCAGTCGCTCCTCACGCTCTCGCAAAAAGGCCTGAAGGAACTCGCCTCACTCCAGGCCGCGTTTCTGATGAAAGCTTTGCTATCAAAATCATGACGGCTAAACCCCGTTCAACGAATCGAGCAGGCCTCATTAAGGCGGTGCAAACACCACTTGGGTTCTACGTGTTGTCGCTGCTGATTATCGAGGCAACCTTAGCGCTGGTTCTGTCCCAAGCGAAATTAGAGCCAGCGCAGCGTTACACTGGTTTTCTTTGGATGATCGGAATTTTTATTGGCTTAGTCGTTGTGGTGACAGCGTTCGCCTTCTGGAAACCCACGCATTTACTCTACGGCAAAGACGAACATCTTGCACGGGTCGATCCCGCCGCTCTCAAGGATCAAATCGAGGACATCATTGCTCAAAAAGTAAAACCTGAGTGCTTGAAAAAAGACCTTTAAACATCATTCTAATCCCATGAACTGGAATGCCCAAGTGTCCGATCCGGACGAAATCAAAGTCTTCATGGCCTTGGATGGGCCGAACTTTTCCTGGCGAACCGTCGGAGGAATCGCCCGCCAAAGCGGCCTTTCCGAGGAGCGTGTATTAAATATTCTCAAGAAGTATAACATGACGCTCACTCGGCTATCCGAAGTGCCTTCAGCTTCCGGCTCACCCTTGGTGGGTCTGCTTGAGAAAGTCGGATAATAATCGCTCCTCTTCCTTAACAGCGGGCTCACTAGAAGCCCGCTTTTTTTGCGTCTGATTTCATCCGTCTTCACGTAGAATCTTCATGCCCCACCCCACCCAACACTTCCGCTGGACTTGGGATCTCGTTTCGCCACCGGAGGCGCTCTGGCCGCTCGTGTCCAACACTGATCGCTTCAACCGCGATTGCGGCTACCCGCCGATCACAGTCGTGCCGCCGCCGTCCGCCGAAGCGGCCACGCTGACGAACGCCCGCCGCATCCGCGTTTCGATGTTCGGTCTCGTCATCGAGTGGGACGAGCTCGCCTTCGAGTGGCTCGCGCCCACCCGCTACGCTGTCGACCGCACCTACTACAGCGGCCCCGTCGCCAAGATGATCATGTCGTGCGAACTTCAGCCGCGCGGGGGCGGCGGCACGACGCTCATTTACGACCTGCGCCTCACGCCGTCGTCATGGTTTGGCCGGCTCGCCCTGCCGTTCACCATCGGGAAAAAAGCGCGCGCCACCACTGAGCGTGTTTTCCGCCAATACGACGAGTTCGCGCAACACGGCCTGCGCGTCTCGCAGCTCGCGCAAAAGCCCTCGCTCGCCACCGGCGGCGAGGAACGGCTTGCCACGATCGGTCGCACGCTGGTCGACGAAGCCGGCCAATCAGCGGCTCTCGTCGATCAGTTGAAAATTTTTATCGCCACGGCCGACGATCTCGCCGCGGCGCGCATCCGGCCCTACGCGCTGGCCGACGAGTGGCAGACGGGCCGGCCCGAGACGTTGAAACTTTTCCTCTATGCCACGCGCGCGGGGCTGCTTGATTTCAGTTGGGATTTGGTTTGCCCGCATTGTCGCGGCGCGAAGGCCAGCCAGTCCTCGCTTTCGACGGTGAAGGCAACCGCCCACTGCGATTCGTGCCACGTCGATTTCACCGCCAACTTCGATCAATCGGTCGAGCTCACGTTCACGCCCAACGCCTCCGTCCGCGCCGTCATGCGCACCGACTACTGCGTCGGCGGACCGCAGGTCACCCCGCACGTCGTCGCGCAGCAGTCGCTCCGCGCCGGCGAGGCGCGCGCGCTGCCCCTCGCGCTTACCCCCGGCCGCTACCGCGTGCGCTCGCCCCGACTCGCCGGCCAGCACGCGTTTCGCGTCGAACCGGGCGCTGCCGCCACGACCGCCCGCATCGATCTCGCCGCAACCTCGCTCTTCGAGCCGAGCGTCGCGCCGGCCGGCGAACTCACCCTCGTCAACGCCGCCGACCGCGCGCAACTCGCCATCGTCGAGCATCTCGCCTGGAGCGATTATTCGACGACCGCCGCCGAGGTCACCTCGCTCCAGGTCTTCCGCGACCTTTTTTCACGCGAGGTGATGCGTCACGGCGAACAGATCAGCGTCGGCTCGATGACGATCGTGTTCACCGACCTGAAGAATTCCACGCAACTTTACCGGGACATCGGTGACGCCCCGGCGTTTGGCCGCGTGCTCACGCATTTCGAAATTCTGAAAGCCGCCGTCGCCGCCGAAAACGGCTGCATCGTGAAGACGATGGGCGACGCCATCATGGCGGTGTTTCCGCGACCGGTCGCCGCGCTGCGCGCGATGCTGCACGCGCAACGCTGGCTCGCGCATCCCCAGGAGTTCGCCTTACCCGCGGGCGTCAACGTCCCGCCCTCCTCGCTCAAGCCGCTCGCCCTGAAAGCCGGCATCCACACCGGCCCGTGCCTCGCGATTAATCAAAACGATCGCCTCGACTACTTCGGCTCGACCGTGAACGTCACCGCCCGCCTCTGTGCGCTGTGCACCGGCACCGACGTGATCCTCTCCTCCGCCACGCGCGCCGACGGTGAAGTCACCGCGCATCTCGCCGCCGCCGCCGCGAACGTCACCGTCGCCTCCGAGCAGACAAAATTAAAAGGCTTCGGCGACGCCGCCTTCGAAATCTGGCGGGTCACGTAGGTCGGGCTTTACACCGAACACCGCGCTTTCGCCGCAAAGAGGCGCCGCAGGCGCAAAAAATCATTCGGTTCCCGTCGGGCGTCAGTCCTGCTGACGCCGCTCCGCGTTCCCTTTCGTTCCACCCGCAAATCCCGCAAATCGCCGCGGATTTTCCGGATCGGGTATTATCGGATGGATCGTCCGCCGGTGGGGCCGGCCTGAGTGCCCATCGGTAAAGCCGCAAAAACTTCGAACCTGATTTTACCGCAGAAAACGAAGCGATCGTAGGGGCGGATCCGGAAACTCTTCGTTTCCTTCGTTACCTTCGGTGAAAATGTCTGACGGTATTTATGCGGGATCCTTTCGCGTCATTCGCGGGCCCTCCTCGTGGATTTCGGCGGGACTTCGCCGCAGACATCGGCCACAAGCAAAGCCGTCCCGCTTTTCTTGATGCCCTCGCGCTCGAACTCCCCGACGCCGAAGACCTACGCGCAGTTGCGCGATGCCGTCGTCGCCGTCGTCGTCCAAGGCCGCCGCGCCATCGATCGCGCGTGGCTTGAGACCTATCACGAGACCGGCCGGCTCATCAACGAACACATCCTCCAGTTTCGCGACCGCGCCGACTACGGTGCCAAGGTCTACAAAAAGCTGGAGGACGACACGGACATCAACGAACGCACGCTCCGCCAGTGCGCCCAGTTTCACCGCTACTACCCCATTCGGAGCGCGCGCTCCGAATTGAGCTGGGGTCACTACCGGGTGCTGATTCAGGTCGAAGACACCACCCGACGAAAGGCGATCGAAGTGGAAGCGATCCGCCAGCACTGGACCACCCGCGACCTCGAAACCCGCGTCCGCTCCTCCAACGCCGTCGCGCTCGCCTCCGCCGACACCGCCGCTCCCGCCCCACCCGTCGAACTCCTCACGCCCCGCCGCGGCACACCCGGATTGCATCTCGTCGTCGAGCGACCTGACGGATTGGGGATCGATCTCGGGTTCAAATCCTACGCCGACCTCACGCCCGATCAACAGAAGCGCCGGACCAAAGGAGAAATCGTGTCGTTCACCGAATCGGGCGTCCGCGCAGCCGAGGGAGCCACGAAAGCCGAACTCTTCACCTATCGCGCGACGATCCGAAAAGTGATCGATGGCGACACGCTCGACGTCGCGATCCGGCTGGCCCCGGGCTTCACGCGCGATCTGAAACTCCGCCTGCGCGGACTCGATTGCCCGGAAATTTCCACCGCCGCCGGCCTCGCCGCGAAAGCGTTCGTCGACGCCCTCCTCCGCGTCGGCGACGAAGTGATCATCAGCACCACGAAGCCCGACAAATACGATCGATACTTGGCCGATGTCTTCATCGGCACTGCGGACACCGATACCTCCGAATCCGGCAGCAGCTCATCACTTGTCACCAGTCACTCGTCACTCTTCCTGAACAACGCCCTCCTCTCCGCCGGCCACGCCATCCGCTACGACGGCGGCGCGAAGGAGGATTGAAGGTAACGCGGCCATCTACGACCTGCAATACGACGCTCAGCGGATGCACAAAGGGAAAGCGGTCTTCGTTTTTTCCGACACGATCCAGCTGCCTGATCGTTCGTCGGTTCGTGCGATCAATGCTGTGATGGAGGCCGCCGCCTAGCGCAATCGCCCGAAAGGTCGCTCGGATAGTCGCGAAAATCGCCACCCGATGCCTGAGGACTATGGTTTTCCTCCGGAACTAGCCGACAAGTGCGACCGAAGTCGCGGTCGTCTTTAAAATAATTTTCTCAGCCAACGCTCGGAACGTCGCATACGATTCATCGACCGCGGTCTTGTGTGAACCAATCGCACCGTCGGCCGGCCGAAGCTCGAAAATGGGCCGACGAGCTTCTTGGGCCATCGCCATCAAGCTTCGAAAGTGTTTTAGCAATGCTAGGCAATGCGGGTCTTCTTTTACAGATGGCGGGCTCGGTTCACTCGACCCGAGCACGCTACTTCGGTATTCGGAGGGCATCCGTCGAATCCACCTGTCATACGCCAACGTCGGTCGATTCAATCGCTCGGTATGCTGTTGAACAATGTAGCCGACTGGCCGCATTTCACCTTTAGGTAACGGAAACATTGGCTGGCTCCAATTTTCCACCCGCTTGTTCCAAAGGTTTCGCCAGCTCCGCAATGTCGGACCAAGGTTACGCAGACCCTGCAGGGAGAAAAGGTCCGGCCCCAACGGAATTACTACGTGATTCGAAGCGATCAATGCCGAACGATTAATCGCACCCAGATTCGGTCCAATATCGATAAAGATGATGTCCGCGCGATGTTGCTCCGCGGCCATTTGAAGAACCTGCCAAAACGCTGTGAGAACGCGGAACGGTCGCATCAGATTGGAATCACCCATCGATTCTGGCCACTGCTGTGACAGCATATCCTCAAACCCTGACAGCGCGAGGTCGCCCGGAATGAGCGCTAGCGACGGCGAGATTGTGATTAATTCGGGACAGCGTAGGTCCCCGACCTCCTGAAGCGGTTGGATGCAGCGATAAATGGTGTTCGGCGCTTCGGCTTGCTCGATCCAGATGCGCTCCAAATCCGATTCCGCGAGAAACGCAGACGTCAGATTCGCTTGGGGATCTAAATCTGCCGCAACAACTCGGTGGCCCAATTCCGTGAACATCCACGCCAAGTGGTAGACGAGGGACGTTTTGCCCACGCCGCCTTTGTTGTTAAAGAATGTGATGACCGGAACGCTCATGCCGATTTGCGTAGCGTAGCCAAGATATAGGTGTCTTCCACCGCAAAGTTAACCGCTGGATTTCCGTTTTCTTTCATCAACTTCTGTGCCGTTTGAATTCCGACGCCGAAGCGTTGGACAAAGCCAAGCACCTTGAGCGCTTCCGCGATATGGGGATTGCGATAATCGGTGACACCGGGCCGGCCAAAATTTTCCTTTGTCACCAAGCCAAATGGTCCGCCCGGATTCAGGATCTCGATGCGATCATCGAACCAATAGAGACGCACTGGCGTATTTGTCGCCTCGTAAGTGCGGTGCATCACGGCGTTCCTAGCCAGCTGTTGCAGCGCGGCCAGTGGATAGTCCGGTCGACGTTGCTCCACCGATCCGCTCACAATGTCGACCGTCGTCCCAATATGCGCAGCCAGTTTTGCGTCGAGCTGCGTCAACATCTGCCCCACCGGCCCGTCGATGTCCGCTTCATCTTGAATCGGGTCGCCCAACTTTGTGCCTTTAATCCGGAGAAATTGAAGGAACGCCGCCGGCACCAAATCCCGCGCTCGCGGCGTGAGCACGATAGCACCGGTCAAGGTCGGGCGGGGATCTTCCACCGCCACGATCATCCGACAGGCGGCTAGACGCTCCTCATAACTGCGATGATTGGCCGCCAGGATGTCGCGGGCAAAAGCCGCGGTGAGGTATTCTTCCTCGAACAAACGCCGATTGAAATCGGCGACTGTGGCGTGGTTCAAGGGATGGAGGTCATATGGTAAGTCTTTGAACCTCCGCTTTTCATTCAGCATTCGCTCTTCCTGCGCACTGGCGATCCCGCGACGCGGACCGGTGCGGATATGCACCCGACCCTTGAACTTGAACGGCGGCGCGTCGCCCGGCTGAACGATGACCACGGCGACCTCGTTGCCCTTGAGCATTCGCTTTTGCACGATCATCGCAGGGATCGGCAGAATGTTTCCGTCAGACCGCATATCAGCCAAGGTGCGCAGATTCTCGTCTGTCGGCTTCCATCCGGAAAAACCACCCTTATCCTTGACGCCAATAAATACCACCCCCGGAGCCTGATGATTGGGAAGATCGTTAGCGAAAGCACAAATCGCTTCGCGCGCCTTCTCGGCTGCGTCACCGTTCAAACTTTCCTTGCGCTCAATGCGATCAGCTTCGCCCAAATCGAACAAGGCTTCGAGTTCTTGGTCAGTCATGGTGCCTATTTCCAACAGTTTCTCATGTAGAGAATCCAGCTTGTTCTCGGCTGTTAACGCTGCAACGCCAAACCAGATTTCTCTCGGTCCTCAGAGGAGCTAAAAGGGATCTTGCGTGAACTATTGACAACGTCCGCTCGTAACGGAGCGCCAATCTAATTCTTCACTTCGCTGATCGCGTCCGTGCCGGTGATTTCGATCTGCGGCTGGCCTTTGAATTCGGTGATCGTCCCGCGCACGCTGCTGATTTCTCCCTCCAATTGATTTAGTAGGCGGCGAGCAAAGCGGCACAGAAAACCGGCCGGATTCTACGGAAGGAAACGAAGAGAACGAAGGAGCGGACTCGGAAGCGCTTCGTTTCCTTCGTTACCTTCTGCGAAAATGCTTGGAGATGGGCGTCCGCGCGTCGCCGCGCGCCTGTTCCACGACATTGCCTCACACTGGATGGCCACCGGTTGAAATCAGGGCGCGGGAAACCGCGTCAACCAGGTCAGCGGATCCGAGCGGGTCGGAACAATGGCACCGAAGATCAACGTGTCGCCGGTCCAGCCATCGAGCACGAAGAAGGGAAACGCGTGCAGATTGCGGCGGCGAAACTCCGGCACCACGACCGAACCGGTGTGAAGGAAATGTCCTGCGCCACTGGGTGCGGCCTTGATCGCGGCGATAGCCCCATCGATTTCTTCGCGAAACCTCCCGGCCAGCGCCGGCGCAATCTCGCCGTAGTTCGCCTCGAATTTCTGCTGGTCACGCGGAAACTCCGGGTGAAACACCACCTTCATCCCAGCGCGGCGCGATATTGTTCTTCGGTCAAACCAGCGACTCGTCCCGCGGCGACGTCTTCGATGCGCCGGATGGCCTCAGCCACCGCCTCATTCAACGGTAGCGGCGCCACGACGCTCTCGACCAACCGGCGGGCGAGTTCGAGACGTTCGGCGGGCGGCAAGTCCAGCGCGGTGTGCGAAAGGTCTCGGCCGATCATGCCGTCAAGATGACCCGCCACCGCCATCCGTGCAAGCATGCAGGGCAAACGATAACGGCCCGTTCGAGATTCGTGTCCATTGGTGTCCATTCGTGGTTTCTCACCGCCGCTGGCGACCGTTCGCGGACGGAAACGGCCCGTTCATCCACCGGCGGCTAGCGGTGGCGGAGCGTGCGAGAAGCGCCAGAAGGGGATCATGGGGTGACAATTGACCGCCGCGAAACTGCCCGGGCCGACTTACGCCACCGCTTCCAACCCCGCCTTCAGATGTCCACGCTATCCGCCGGATGATTCCCGGAGTCGGGCGGCGCGCATCTGCAGATAATTTCGCTCGGCCAGGTTGGCAGTTGTTTCCGGCGGCCGACGATTTTGTTTCGCACCTCGCGGCTAGGCGGTAGATAAAAACTCCTTCGCCGTCCCTTCGGCGCCGCTTTTTTTTGGCCCCCTCTTTCACTCCCCCTCCCAACCCTGCCTCTCCTATGATTACCCGACGAAAACACTCCCTGGCCGTTCTTGCTGTGGCCACCCTCTCACTCTTGGCGATCGATGCTGCGCAGGCGGCGGTCGACACGACCCTGGGCCTGCCGCCGACGATTTCGCCCGGCGCCACGGTGGAGAAAATCGCCACCCTGCCCACCGAATCCTACACGATCGGCCGGCCGTTTACCGAGGGCACGACCACCGCGCCGAATGGCGATGTCTTCTTCATCGAACAGAACAGCAGCAAAATCATGCGGTGGAGCGTCGCGGAGAGTAAGCTCTCCGTGTTCATGCACCCATCGGGTTTCGCGAACGGCATGTCCTTCGATCGCCAGGGAAACTTGATCGCCTGCGCGGATGAACGAAACGAGTTGTGGTCGATTTCGCTCACCGCCACGGAAACCATCCCGTTTCCGCCGCCGCTCAATCCCGCCGTGGGCGAAAAGCCCGGCGAAGGCCCGATCACCCGGCCCGTGCATACCGTGATCATGGACGGTCACTACGAGGGCAAACTCCTTGGCGGACCGAACGATCTTTGGATTCGGCCCGACGGCGGGATCTATTTTACCGACCCCTTCTACGCCCGCCAGTGGTGGGCGCCCGGCCGCAAGCAGGAACAGGAGCTCAAGACAGTCTATTATCTTTCGCCCGACCGCAAAAAGCTGACGCGCGTGCTCGCGGACTTTAATTCCACCAAGGGCGTCGCCGGCACCCCGAATGGCATCATCGGCACCCCCGACGGCAAAACCCTCTACGTCGCCGACATCAGCGGGTCCGAAACGTGGAGCTTCGAAGTGCAGCCTGACGGGTCGCTGATCAACAAGAAACTGGTCTGCGCGTTCGGCTCCGACGGCATGACGCTCGACGATCAGGGCAATCTTTACCTGAGCGCCAACGCGCGACCGTCCGGCGTCACGGTGGTCAGCGTAAAGTCGGGCCTGCAGATCGGTTTCATCCCGGTCCCCGAGGGCCCCGCCAACATGTGCTTCGGGGGCAAGGATCGGCAAACGCTCTTCATCACGGCCCGCACCGGATTCTATTCGATCCCGACCAACGTCAAAGGCGCCAACCTGGTCAAATGATCCGAGTTCGCCGACCGCGATCCGACGAGCGACGAGCGTCGAGCGAGGCGCTGAACGATCGAGTGCCGCCGCCTGCGCCCAAGCCTCAGTTTTTCTCCGGGGAAATACCGCTCGGGGGCACGGCATAAAAGCGAATGGCGTTCTCCCACGCTTTCCCGTCCTTGGTGACAAGATTGAGATACCCATTCAGCGCCCGGTTAGCCTTTTCATCCAGGACGGCGGACCAGACCAGATACGGCCGCCCATCCTCGCGCGGCACTTTCCCCGGCACGTAGAAGGTGATGTCCGCTCGCTCGAGGGCCGTCAGTTTGTGCCCCTGGCAGACAAATGCTTTCGCCTCCTCGAGCGACCTGAAGGCCGGTTTGATCTTGGGATCCACGCGGCCGATGGCCGGATCAAATACCTGCCGGGCGATGACAGTCTTCAAGTCCGCGCCGGTCAGCCACGTGTCACGCGGCAAGCCCAGTTGACGATAGGCGCTTTCGCTTTCGTTGATCCAGACCATGAACTGATCTTCCCGGGTGACGGTCAGCCAATCCAGCTTGACGGCATAACGAACCCGGAACGTTTTCCCGGAGTTCCACGTGCTGATTTCGGCCGCTTCGACCTGGATCAGCGGCGCCAACACCGCTTCCGAAATCCCGCTGGCTGACGCCAGGGCCGTCCGCCAAAACTGGGTGTATTCGGCCACCTTCCGCTGATCACTGTCCGCCGCCGACGCACTCCGCACCCAGCAACCCAGCACCGCGATCACCGCCAACGTGTGACGAACATACTGCACCACGTTCGTCGGCTTCATGAGCCGCAAGCGTCCGCCGATTTTCGTTCGCTGCAACGTTCGTTTTGACGGCAAGCCGACGGGGTCAGGCCGTTACATGTTACCAGGGCGGAGGAGAACCGACTTCTTCATTTCGCTGATCGCGTCCTTGGCCGTGATTTCGACCTGCGGCTGGCCTTTGCATTCGGTGATCGTCCCGCGCACGCGGAATCATTTTCCCCTCCCATCGAGTTTAACCACGGATGGACACGAACTCACACGAATGGCCTACGCGACTTATGCCACAACCGAACACCAGAGCTATCACCTGTCTGATATTCGTGTTTAGTGGTGTCTCTTCGTGGTTCTCGACTGCCTGAGTCCGGCGTTGCAGCGAAATCGCCCTACTCCTCGTCGTCCTCGATCTCCGGTGGCTGGAGGGCGGTGAGGAGGGGCAAGCCGACGGGGTCAGGCCGTTACATGTTACCAGGGCGGACGAGAACCGACTTCTTCATTTCGCTGATCGCGTCCTTGGCGATGATTTCGACCTGCGGCTGGCCTTTGTATTCGGTGATCGTCCCGCGCACTCGGAATCATTTTTCCCTCCCATCGAGTTTAACCACGGATGGACACGAACTCACACGAATGGCCTACGCGACTGATGCCACAACCGAACACCAGAGCTATCACCTGTCTGAGATTTGTGTTTAGTGGTGTCTATTCGTGGTTCTCGACTGCCTGAGTCCGGCGTTGCAGCGAAATCGCCCTACTCCTCGTCGTCCTCGATCTCCGGCGGCTGGAGGGCGGTGAGGAGGCGATCGAGTTCCGCTTGGGTCGGGTTGCGGATCGAGCGCACGGTGAGGATCGCTTCGCCAGCGGGGAGATTCACTTTGGTCTCGGCGTTGATCGCGAGGCCGAGTGCGGCCGTGGCCAGCGGCGAATTGTGCGGCAGGCATTCGATGCCCGATTCGGGATCAGTCGCGGTCTCGCCGTGCGTGGTCACCAGAAACGTGAAGCGATGTTGACGCTTCGTCGCGACGTCCTGCTTTTCGATCGTGGTTACGTGCCCGAGTTGCAGGGTGCCGGTCGGCTTGGTGAGCCACGTCGCGGGATCGACTTCGATGAAGGTATTGCGGGCGACGAAGCGATCGAGCGCGGTCATCTTGCGGTCGACGGCGCGGATCGCGTCCTTGGCGGCTTTGAACCCGAAGTTTTCGCGCAGATCGCCCTGGCTGTGCGCCTCGACCTTGTCCGCCACGAGGCCGACGCGCTTGACCTTGAGCGCCTCGAATTGCTCGGCGAGCACGCGGTTGTAGCCGGGCCGCACGTAGATGGTCGTGGCGGTGGGCATCGGCAGGCGGAAAATCTTTTTGCGGTGCAGAGGCATGCGTGTTTCTCACTACAAAGTTAGCCGTAAAAAGGCGCAAGAGGCGCAAAAAAATCCTTCAAACCTTCCGACGAGAGATGTGGTTGGGCGGCTTCTCCGCCGCGGCGCGGGTTCAAAGCTGAATCTGAAGGTCGGGCTGGCTCTCCGAGCCCGCCTCCCCTCCCTACCCTTTCTTCTCGGGCTCCGCCGCTTTCGCCGGGCCGAAATTTCCACTCTCGCACGCGGCGACGAAACCTTCCGTCACGCTTTTCAATTCCTCCCAGCGCGCGCGAATGGTCTTCGCCTCTTGCTTCGTGATGACGCTGTCCGACGACGAGGTCGCGATCGTCGAGAGCATGTCGGCGAACTCGTGCACGATGTCGTTGGTAATCGGGATGAGTGGCTGGGCGGTCGGAAGATTCTTGGGGTTGCGGATATAGAAGCCGCCCGCCTGCTCGCTCACCCATTGCGCCACGCGCGCGTCGCCCGTGATGCGGATGAGTTCGCCCACGCGATCGAGCGGACTGCCGGCGCCGCTCCCACTCTCGTCCTCCGGCTTCTCGGCCCACTTGTAGATGAGCGACAGCGACAGACCCATCTCCGCGGCGATTTGTTTCGCGCTGGTTTTCTTCAACACTTCCTTCATCACCTCGTGCGAGTGCATGGGCGCGCATCGTGCCGCGCGCCCCGGCATTGGCAAGCGCGCCGCGCGTCAACCGCGCAAGTCGGCCCGCATGACGGCGTCACGCCGGGAGTGATGGCGTCTCTGCGCCCCGCTGGGGCGGTGAAAACGCGATGACCATGGGCCAAACCTCCGAATGATGCAGGCTCCATGCGCAACGTCTTCAAAAAACGATTCAGCTCCACGCCCCAAAGTCCGAATGGTCTCACCCAGACGCAACGCGAGGCCACGGTCGATGCGCTGTTCTGCTGCGTGGATGCCGAAAACAACCTCGCGCTGAAGGAGGAGAAAATTTTCGCCGACCCCGTCGGGCAGTTCAGTTGGGACCCGAAAATTTCCGAAGATTCCTACGCGTCCCGCGCCATCGCCACTGTCCGCGCGGATTTTCTCGCGTCGGTCGCCCAGCGGCTGGGGACCAGCGCCAGCAAGCAGCGCCCGCTCGCGCTCTGCCGGGAGATTTTCCAGGCCGATGGCAACGTCTTGGGTCGCGAGCGGGAATTACTGGGCGAGCGCCGGAAGGCCTGGTCGCAATCGCCGCGCCCGACTGAGCGGCGGCGGGAATGCACGCGACGCGGAGCGGCCGGAACTTTGCATCCCGGCCGATTTTTTTCGTGCCTATCGCCGCCGGTTTCTGACTTACTGCCGATCCTTCGATTTTCCCATGAACATTCACGAGTATCAGGCCAAAGCGTTGTTCGAAAAATTTGGCGTGCCGGTCCCCAAGGGCGCCGCCGCCACCACGCCGGAGGAATTTACCAACGCCCTCAGCTCGCTCCCCGAAGGCCCCACGATGGTGAAATCGCAAATCCATGCCGGCGGCCGCGGCAAGGGCACGTTCACGAACGGCTTCAAGGGCGGCGTGAAGTTCACGAAGTCCAAGCACGACGCGAAGGAAATGGCCGGCAACATGCTCGGCAACACGCTCGTCACGATCCAGACCGGTCCGGCCGGCCGCAAGGTCCAGACGATTTACTTCACCGTCGCGAGTGACATCAAAAAGGAATATTACCTCGCGATCCTCCTCGACCGCGGGAGCTCGAAGCCCGTCATCGTCGCCTCGACCGAGGGCGGCGTGGAAATCGAAAAGGTCGCGCACGACACCCCGGAAAAAATCCACAAGGTCGTAGTCGATCCCGCTTACGGCCTCGCCGATTTCCAAGTCCGCGATCTCGTCACCAAGCTCGGTCTCACGGGCAACGAGGCGAAGAACGCCGGCAAGCTCATCCGCAATCTCTACACGATGTATTGGGAGACCGATGCCGCGATGGTCGAGGTCAACCCGCTCATCACGACGCCGACCGGCGAGGTGCTCGCGCTCGACGCCAAGGTCTCGTTCGACTCCAACGCGCTCTACCGCCATCCCGAGATCGTCGCGCTGCGCGATCTCAACGAGGAGGATCCGAAGGAAATCGAGGCCTCGAAATTTTCGCTCAGCTACATCGCGCTCGACGGCAACATCGCCTGCCTCGTCAACGGCGCGGGCCTCGCGATGAGCACGATGGACATCATCCAGCATTACGGCGGCACGCCCGCCAACTTCCTCGATGTCGGCGGCGGCGCCTCCAAGGACCAAGTCATCGCCGCCTTCAAAATCATCCTCGGCGACAAGAACGTGAAAGGAATTTTGGTCAACATTTTTGGCGGCATCATGGACTGCAACGTCATCGCCACCGGCATCGTCGCCGCGGTGAAAGAAGTCGGGCTCACGCTTCCGCTCGTCGTCCGCCTCGAGGGCAACAACGTCGCCGCCGGCAAGAAGACCCTCGCCGAATCCGGCCTCAAGCTCGTCTCCGGCGATACGATGGCCGACGCCGCCCAAAAGATCGTGAAGCTCGTCGCATAATTCGAACCGAAGCGCAAAGACGCCAAGCCGCAAAGTTCTGAACCAAGAAAGACACCTTCCTCCGACCTTAGCGCCTTGCGTCTTCGCGCTTAATCATCCCCTCAACGGTCCCATGAGCATCCAAGTCAAAGAACTCGCGTTCGTTTTCTACCCGGTCACTGACGTGGCCCGCGCCCGCAAATTCTACGAAGGACTGCTCGGCCTCAAAGTCGGCCTGCAGGTCGAGTTCGGTCCCGGCCAGTGGTGGATCGAATACGATATCGCCGGCCAGGCCCTCGCGATCTCCAACGCCATGCCCGGCAAACCCGCCTCCTCCCTCGCGCTCGAAATCGCCAGCCTCGACGGCGCGCTCACTGACGTGAAAGCCGCCGGCTACACGATCGCGAACGACGTCATGGAATTCCCGCCGTGCCGGATGTTCATCGTGAACGATCCCGACGGCAACCAAGTGATGCTGCATCAGCGCAAAAAGTCCTGAGTTTCCTCTCCTCACCCGAATCCTCGCGAATAATTTCAGCACCCTTTCCGCACTCGCGTTCATTCGCGTCATTCGCGGGCTAAATAAAATCTCTCATGGCCATCCTCATCACTCCCGAAACGAAGATCCTCATCCAGGGCATCACCGGCGAATTCGGCGCGCGGCACACCAAGCTCTCGCTCGACTACGGCACCCAAGTCGTCGCGGGCGTCACGCCCGGGAAGGGCGGCCAGTTCTTCGAGCACGGCACGCACAAGGTGCCAATCTTCAATTCCGTCGCCGACGCCGCCAAGGCCACCGGCGCCACCGTCTCCGCGATCTTCGTGCCGCCGCCGTTCGCGGCCGATGCGATTCTCGAGTGCGTGGACGCCGGCCTCGATCTCGCCGTCGCAATCACCGAGGGCATTCCGATCAAGGACATGGTCCGCGTGAAGCGGGCGATGGACGGCAAGAAGACGCGCCTCGTCGGTCCGAACTGCCCGGGCCTCGTGTGCCCCGGCACCGGCAAGGATTCGTTCGGTGGCTGCCGCATCGGCATCGCGCCCGGCTACATCAACAAGAAGGGCCATGTCGGCGTCGTCTCGCGCTCCGGCACGCTCACCTACGAGGCGGTGTTCCAACTCACGAGTAAGGGCATCGGCCAGAGCACGACCGTCGGCATCGGCGGCGATCCGGTCAACGGCACCAATCACCTCGATGTCATCAAGCTTTTCGCCGCCGACCCCGAGACCCACGGCATCATTCTCATCGGTGAAATCGGCGGCAACGCCGAGGTCGAGGCCGCGCGCTGGATCAAAGCCAACTGCCCCAAGCCCGTCGCCGGTTTTATCGCGGGCGCCACGGCTCCGGCGGGCCGCCGGATGGGTCACGCTGGCGCGATCGTCGGCGGCGCCGAGGACACGGCCGCCGCGAAGATCGCCGTCTTCAAGGAGTGCGGCATCGAAGTCGCCGAGACCCCGAGCGACATGGCCGATGCCCTCCTCCGCGCCGCGAAGGCCAAGGGCGTGACGTTGAGCTGAGACCGCCCATCAAAGGCAAAGGCGGGAAGCCCACCGGGAAATGATCCCGCGGGTCACGGAGTATTATGGGCGAGGGTTGCCGCTGGCGTGGGACAGTCGCGAATCCCCGCCGACGTTCCGCGCTTCGCGACGGCAGACCAGAATAATTTCGTGGACCTCCGTGAGGTCCATCAAACCGTTCGTCCACTTCAGCCGTTTCTGCAGCAGCATTCCGATCGGGAGGAAGAGCCAGTTATACCAGCGAATCGCCGCCGAGCGATGCTCGGTGAGTCCCTTCACGGCGAGGCGCAGCAGGCGCGGGTTGTTGGACTGCATCCCAAAGACCGCACTTTTTTCGACGACCAGCCCGTTCGCCGCGATCAAGGCGAGCAAGTCAGCCGGGAGATAGCGGCGCGCGTGACCGACAAAATCGTCGAACTCGGTCCAGTGCGCGGGATGCAGCGGCACGGAAAAAATCAGCCGCCCACCGTCCTTCAGCACGCGGCTCAATTCCGCAAAGACGCGGCGATCGTCGGCGACGTGCTCGATGACATCGCACGCGGCCACGAGATCGAAGGCGCCATCGGCATAGGGCAGTTTCGTGATTTGGCCGGACTGGGCAATTCCGCCGCCGGCATTCAAGCGCGCGACCGCCGGTGGACTCAGGTCGAGGAAATGCGTGCCGGCAATCGGCAGGCGCGGCCGCAACCCCGGGCCCACTTCCAGTCGCGTCAGCGCCGAGCCGAGCAGGCTGGCAATCAACGGCCAGGTGTTGAAACGCCGCGGACTGGTCAAATAGGTCTTCGACCAAAGGATGTCGTAAAACGCACTGTTGATCGCGACCAAGTCGCCAGCGTTCGACGTGCGGAGCATGGGGGTATGACCACCGATCCCGGAATTGGTCGCAAACAATCATGTCAGAGCCCCGGCTCTCCCCTCCGCGAGCGTTGACGGCGCGACGCCGAACCGGGGTTTTGGTTTCGCGAATCTGCACGCACCCCGATCTTTTCGCGGGGAACCGCCGCGGCGGGCGGCCTGTCCCGTGGGCTATGTTCAAGCCCTCTTCCGCCTCGCGAATTTGTTTCGGCGTCGGCGCGCTCGCCGCCGCGTTGATTTTGACGGCGTGCTCGACCTCGCCGATGTCGCGGATCGATTCGAACCGGGCCGTCTATGAATCGTGGCCGGTGGACGTCCAGGAGGCGGTCTACCGCGGCCAGGCCATTCCCGGCATGACGCCCCAGCAAGTCGAGATGGCGATGGGCAAGCCGACCTCCATTGACTCGCGCGCGGCCAAGGACGGGCCCGAGGACATCTGGACCTACAAAAAATCCTCGACGCGTCTGCCGGCGATTCTGGAGAACGCCAGCATCGGCGTCGGCACGAGCGTGGGCGGAATCGGGGTCGGCTCCAGCATGCCGATCGGTCGCGGACGTTCGCGCGCGCCGAGCGACGCCGACGATCAGGAGATCGTGTTCAAGAACGGCGTCGTGCTCCGCGGTTCGTAGCACACGCGGTCAGTCGCTCGGGGCGCCGGTGTCGCGTTCGACCTCGAACAACAAATCGTCGCGGCAGACCGCGCTGCGAGATGACGCTGACGTTGAAGAACGCGACGGGAGCACGCGCGGATCATCGACGATTCACGCCTTGCGGCCGGCCCGACACTGCGGCTTAAAGCCCGGATGCGCCCCACCCCTCGCTTGGTGTTGTCCTGCCTCGTTCTTCTGCTCTGCGCCGGCAGCCGGCTTGCGGCCCAGTCCACCCCACCACCGCCGGCTCCCGAAATCTCGCGTCTCGATCCCGCGATGGCCACCAACAAGGCCGCCGCCGACAATCTCACGTGGCACGACGTGACGACGTGGGGCGTCGAGGGCCGCGAATGGACCGGAGCGGAGCGTCTCCGCTGGTTCGATCGCCTGCCGGCCGCGGCCGAAAAAACGGTGACCGACGCGGTCTGGAAATTGAGCCGCGACAGCGCGGGGATGATGGTGCGCTTCAAGACGGACGCGACGGCCATTCACGTTCACTACAAACTTTCCAAAGCCGCCCTCGCGATGCCCCACATGCCCGCGACGGGCGTGAGCGGGGTCGATCTCTACGCGCGCGACGCCGCCGGCAAGTGGCGGTGGGTGCAAGTGACGAAGCCCGCCGCGCAGGAAGTCCGGGCCGAAATCATCAAGGACCTCGCGCCCGGCGAACGCGAATACGCCGCCTACCTCCCGCTCTACAACGGCGTCGAGTCGCTGGAGATCGGCGTGCCGCCGGGCGCAACGTTCGAGGGCCTCGCGCCGCGCGCCAAGCCGATCGTGTTTTACGGCACCTCGATCACCCACGGCGCGTGCGCGTCGCGACCCGGCATGGTGCACACCGCGATTCTGGGACGGCGCTTCGACCAGCCCGTCGTCAATCTCGGCTTCTCCGGCAACGGCCGGATGGACGCCGCCGTCGGAGATTTTCTGACGAAGATCGACGCGGCGGTTTACGTGATCGATTGCCTGCCGAACATGGGACCGGCCGACGTGCGGGCGAAATGCGTGCCGCTGGTGAAACAACTTCGCGCCGCCAAGCCCGCCACGCCCATCGTGCTGGTCGAAGACCGCCGCTACACCAACGACTGGATCACGCCCACGAAGGCGAAATTCCACGACGACAATCACGCCGCGTTGCGCGAAGCCTTTGCCACCCTGCAGGCCGAAGGCGTGAAGAACCTTTTCTACATTCCCGGTGACCACCTCTACGGCGACGACACGGAGGGCTCGACCGACGCCTCGCATGCCAGCGACCTCGGCTTCATGCGGCAGGCCGACGTGATGGAGCCGGTGCTCCGCGCGGCGCTGAAATAGTGGAGTGCGCCGGCTAGGGGCGGCCGCTACGCCGCGACCTCGCACGTGCGGCCGAGTTTTCCAACGAGCAGGCACACCAGCGCAAACGCCGTCAGATGCAGCACCGAACACGCGGCGAAGACCGGCGTGAACGAGACGTTCTGCACCGTCCACCCGATCGCCTGCTGCGTGACCACTCCGACTGCCGCGCCCACGCAGCCCCCGAGGCCCGACACGGTCCCGACCGCGTGGGCGGGAAATAATTCCGCCGGCAGCGCAATGTTCAGCCACACGGTGTGGCAAAACATCGCCACGCTCACCAACGCCACCGCCAGCGCCGGGTCCGGCACGCGCGCGATGCTCAGGCAGCAGACGGGCATCACGCAGGAGGCGGCGAACATCGTGGACTTGCGCGCGCGGTTGAGCGTCCAACCACGGCCGATCAACCAGCGCGGGACGGCACCGCCGGTGAGATTGCCCAGCGTCGCCGCCGCAAATGGAATCCAACTGTATTTACCGATGGCGGCGAGGTCGAAGCCGCGTTCCTGCTGGAGGAATTTCGGCGTCCAGAAAAAGAAGAAATACGAAATCGGATCCGTGAACGCCCGGGCCACGATGCAGCCCCAGGTCTCACGCATCCGCAGCAGCTTCAGCATTGAAACCTTCGGCACGCCGGCCGCGCTAACCGGCGCGCGATCGGCCTCGATCAGTTTCAACTCTTCCGCCGCCAGCCACGGATGATCGCGCGGCAGCCGATAAACGATCGCCCACACAATCACCCAGACGAGCCCGAGGGCACCGCCGAAGACAAACGCGTAGCGCCAGCCCCAGGTGAGCGCGATGAACGAGACAAGCGGTGCGGCCAGCGCGGAGCCGAGGGCCGTGCCCGCATTGAAGATGCCGACCGCCAGCGCCCGCTCGCGCATCGGAAACCATTCGGTCGCGGCTTTCACGCCGCCGGGAAAATTCGCCGGCTCCATCGCGCCGAGCAGGAAGCGCACGGCCGTGAACTGGAACGCCGTGCGCGCCAGCGCATGCAGGGCGTTGGCGATGGACCAACCCGACACGAAGATTAGGAAGGAGCGCCGCGAGCCGAGCCAGTCCACCAGCCGCCCGCTCACCGCATACATGATCGTGTAGCTCACGAGAAAAGCCGACGTGATGTCGGCGTATTGCACCGTCGTGAGGTGTAACTCGTCCTGAATCGTCTGGGCCAGCACCGAGAGCGTCTGCCGATCGAGATAATTCAACTCCGACGCGAGGCAGAGCAGCACGACCATATACCAGCGCAGCCCGCGGATCGTTTTCACTCCGCGATCTTTCGCACCGTCAGCCGGTGGTGCACGGCGTCCCAGTCGGCGAAAATTTTTCCGGCCGGCGCGATGCCCAGAAACTGCGCCGGCTGCGTGGTCGCCATCGGCAACACCTCGGCGAGCGGAAGCCCGGTAAACTTCACCGTGTTCGCCACCGCCGCGTCCATCGTGAGCGACGAGCCGGCGAGATTCGCGGTGCCGGGCTGACCGACACGACCGTCGCCGCCCACTTCCACTTCGAGTTCCCCGAGCCAATATCGCCCGAGCGGCGCGGCAGCGGCGGCCATGGCATCCGTGACGAGCACCGCCCGGGACACACCCTTCGCGCGCACCATCGCCTTCACCACGGCAGGCGGAAGATGGTGACCATCGACGATGAAACTTGCGGTGAGTTCGTCGGCCGCGAGCTGTTCCCAAATCACATTGTCGTGCCGGTGCTGCAACTGCGCGCAGCCGTTGCCGAGGTGAGTCGCGAGAGTCGCCCCCGCGCGGATCGCGTCGCGGATCTGCGCCCGCGTCGCCGCCGTGTGGCCGAGCGCCACGCGCACGCCGTGCGCGACGAGATGCTCGATGAGCCCGAGCGCGCCCGGCACTTCGGGCGCCAGCGTCACGAGCACAATCCGGCCGCCGGCGGCGTCCTGCCACCGCGCAAAATCTTCGGTCGACGCCGCGCGGACGTGCGCCGCGGGGTGCGCCCCGCGCGGCCCATCCACCGGGGAAATATACGGGCCCTCGAGATGGATCCCCGCGATCGTGCGATCGTCGCAGGCGCGGAGGGCGCGCGCGCAGGCGGCGAAGCGCTCGAACGCGGAGGTAATGAGCGTCGGCAGAAATCGCGTGACGCCCGTCGCGCGCAACGCCGCGATCGCGTGGGCGAGTTGCGCCGGGGTGGCGCCCGGCGTGTTGAAATCCACGCCGGCGAAACCGTTGACCTGCAAATCGACGAAGCCCGGAAACTCGACGTTCATTCCACGGGCGGTTTTCGCGCGAGCAAGGCCGCGGCGGGTTCGTCGAGATAGAGCGTCACATCCGGATGCGTGCGCAGGATCGACGCGGGCGCGAGCGGCGAGAGCGGACCCTCGAGGCAACGCTGCACCGCGACGGCTTTGCGCGCATCGGGCACGACGCACACGAGCGCGGCCGCCTTCAACAGTTGCCGCACCGAAATCGAAATCGCGCGCTCCGGCACGTCCGCCAGCGTGCGGAACCAGCCCTCACCGACCTGCTGCCGCCGGCACGCGTCGTCGAGCGGCACGATCAGATAGGGCGTCTCCGTGGCAAAGTCCGCCGGCGGATCGTTGAACGCGAGGTGGCCGTTTTCGCCGATGCCGGCGAACGCGACATCAACCGGTGCCGCGGTGAGTTTCGCGCCAATCTCGCGGCACACCTGCGCGGGGTCGGCGTCGCCGTCGAGTAGGTGGTAGTCGCGGATGCCGGTTTTTCGAATGACGCGATCGAGGAGATACTTTCGAAAACTCGCCGGATGCTCGGCGCTGAGGCCGACATATTCGTCGAGGTGAAACATCTCCACTTGCGCCCAGGCGACGTCGGGGGTCGCCGTGAGCTCCTCGAGAAACTCGAATTGGGAACCACCCGTCGCGACGAGGATCCGCGCGCGCCCACGCGCGGCGATCGCGCGGCGGATCAATTCCGCCGCCTGATTCGCGGCGGCGCGGCCGAGCGCGCGCTTGTCACGGAATTGCCGGATTTTCATTTGGCCGCCTCCCAGCCCCGCGTCGCCTCGGCAGCGTCCGCGCAAACCCCGCCGAGTCGCGGGCGCAGAATCGCCGCGCCAGGGCGGGAGGGAAGAAAACGCGGCGAGCCGACGGGAAAGGGGTTCATACGCGACCCGGAGCCTGCTCACTCCGGCCGCGGCTAGGCAACACGCTTTCTTTCGGGCGCGCGCGTGACCCAAGAATCCACCGCGCGGCGCCGAGCGGGCGGGCGTTTCGTGCCTTGCGGTCGATGCCACCCTCAGGCTTAACGCCAGCATGCGCCCCACCCCACGCTCACTCCTTGTCGTCTTATTTTCACTGCTCGCTTCGTTCGCCCGCGCGCACGAGCCGGTCGTCGATATGCTCGCCGCCGCGCAGAAATTTCTCGGCTCGCTCGACGCCGCGCAAAAGACCAAGGCCGTCTACCCGCTCGACTCCAAAGAACGCGAAACGTGGTTCTTTGTGCCGATCGCCCGTCAGGGTTTACCGCTCAAACAGATGACGCCCGCGCAAAGCGATCTCGCCCGCGCGTTGCTGCGTTCCGGGTTGAGCCAGCGCGCCTACGCGAATGCCGAGGCGATCCGGTCGCTCGACGACGTGCTCAAGGAACTCGAACATGACACGCCGCCCGGCCGCCGCGATCCCACACTCTACTACGTCACGATCTTCGGTGACCCGGTCGCCGGCGGCTCGTGGGGCTGGCGCTTCGAGGGGCATCACCTGTCGTTCAACTTCACGATCATCGAAGGATCGCACGTGCTGTTCGCGCCCGAGTTCATGGGCAGCAACCCCGGCGAAGTTCGCGCCGGTCCGCGCAAAGGCGAGAGTCCGCTGCGCGACGAGGAGGAACGCGGCCGCGCCTTCGTGAAGTCGCTCGATGAGGCGCAGCTTAAGACCGCGGTCTTCGCCGTGAAATCGCCCAACGAAGTTCTCACCAGCAACAAGGCCCGCGTCGATCCGCTCGCGCCGGCGGGGCTGGCGGTCGCGCAGATGACGGCCCAGCAGACCGAGGCGCTGCGCGCGTTGCTGGCGCTCTATGCCACGCGCAATCGCGCCGAGCTCGCCGACGCCGCGCTCGCGGAAATCAACGCGGCGGGGTTCAACAAGGTTTGCTTCGCGTGGGCCGGCGGCTTTGAGCCGGGGCAAGGCCACTATTATCGGATTCAGGGGCCTACGTTCGTGGTCGAATTCGACAACACGCAGAATGAGGCGAACCACATCCACTCCGTGTGGCGCGACTTCAAGAACGACTTCGGCCACGATCTGCTCGCCCAGCACTACGCGAAGGACCACGCGAAGTAAGTGGTGCCATGGTGGGGCCCGCTCTCCGAGCGGGCCTGAGTTGGAGACTGGTTTGGGGCAGAACCTGGCGAGACGCGGGGGTCTGAACCCCAGCCGGTTCGGAGAACCGGCCCCACCCACCGTGCTACCGGACGATTACGGGAGTTGTTAACCTCTAGGGGAAATTTCCTTAAAAAAAGTCTGGACGGGCGTCACAAGATCGCCACGTTCGGCCTCGCATCAGGAACGAGTCGGCCCTCCAAAAGCCGGCTCCGCCAACCGGGCCGGGAGCGGCCACGGTGGATCGAGCGAAAGCTCGGATGTGCGCCACCCGCAAGGGGGGCGAACCAAGAACGCTCCCGAAGACGAAACCGATCTGATGCCCAGATCGGTTTTTTGTTTTCACACCTGCTGCGCGATAAACTCCCACAAAGAACATCACGCATCATGAATACCGTCACCTCCCTCCCCGGCATCCGCGTTCGCGCGGAAAACGAGAACCATCACCTGTGGAATAACCACGGGACCTGGTTCCTGCATTACACGGTGCATCCGACGCCGTTCACCAAGGAGCGCATCCGCCGCTCGCTGGGCACGAAAGACGTCACGACCGCCCGCGCGCGCCGCGACGCGTTCTTCGCGCACCTGTCGACGGAGGCCGCCAAGGCCGCCGCCGCGGCGCCCGCCCGCAAGGCCTTCGCGGCCTGAGCACGGGCCGGACTTTTCGCCCTCCCCTCGCGGCACCGGTTGCCGCGGGGATTTTCCGCTTACGGAATTTTTAGACGCTGGCCGGGGCGCAGCGCATTCTCGCCTTTGAGGACTTCGCGGTTGGCATCGTAGATATCCTGCCAGCGCGCACCGCTGCCGTAGTAGCGCACACTGATGCGCGTGAGCGAGTCGCCTTCCTGCACGATGTGCACCCGTGGCTGGGCCGCGGCGGGCGCGGGCGTGACCACCGCCGGCTGCTGCACGGCGATCGTCGGAACGCTGCTGGTCGCGGCGGCCGGCACACTGGCGCCGGTCGTGAAGGACCCGCCGCCATTGATGAGACGCGCCGCCGACGCAATCTGATCGAGGGTGCCCTGCGCCTGGCGCAGGCGGGCACTGACCGCGGCGTTGTCCTGCTGGAGCTGCGCCACGCGCGCCGCACGATCCCGATCGGTGGCCTGCAAGGAATCGGCGAGGCGGCTGTTTTCCGCGCGCAACGCGGCGAGGTCGCGCTGCGCTGCCGCCAATTGCGCGGACGCCGCGGCGAGACTCGCGGCGCGTTGCTCCGCCTCGCCCAGCTTGGAATTTTCTGCGCGCAGCGCCGTCGCCTGCGATTGCAGGTCCTTCAATTCGGTCGAAAGTTTTTCGTTGGCGCTGGTGAGCTCTGCGACGGAGGAACCGTGGGCCTCGGCCGCTTTTTGTGCGTCGGCCAGCCGCGCCTTCACGCCGTCGAGGTCGGAACGCAGGGTCGCCGCGGAATCGCCCGCGGCACGGAGGGCGGCGAGCTGCGCCGTCACCTCCTTGACCTGCGCGGCGAGTTTTTCATTCGTCGCGGTGAGATCGTTGACCGTCACGAGCTGCGTCTGCGCCGCCTGATTGCCGGCGCTCACCCGCGCCTTCAAGTCGGTGAGCTCGGTGCGCGCGAGCTCCGCCGCCTGCCTGGCCTGCGCGAGCTGTTTTTCTGCCGCGGTTTTTTCGGCGGTGAGTTTTTCGTTGAGACCGGTCAATTCGGCGACGCTCGCGCCGTGCGTTTCGGCCGCCTTGGCCGCGTCGCCGTATTTGGCCTGCAGCGCCGCGTAATCCGCGCGCGTTTTCTCGGCTTCGGCCTTGGCGGCGCTGGCGGTCTGCTGTGACTGCACCAACCGCCGCTCCGACTCCGTCAATTTCGCAAAGATGTCCTCGACCTGCGTCCGCAGGCTGTCGCGTTCCTGCATCGGCGTCTTCGTGGCCGCGCGCGCCACTTCGAGATCCTTGGTGCGGGCCTCAAGCTCAGCGGTCAGGCGGGCCTGCTCAGCTCGCGCGGTCTCAAGATCGCGCTCGGCGGTCATCGCCTTCAGCTTCAACTGCTCGTTCTCCGACTTCACCGCGCTGTCGTCGGAACCCTTCGCGCTCAGCAGCGCGCGGTTGGCATCGGACAGCGCCTTGTTCGTCTCGCGCGTGCGCTGGAGTTGGGCCGCCAGCCCAGCGACTTCGCCGGCGGCATTCTTGCGCTCATCTTCGAGCTGCGACTCGAGCGCGCGAACCTGGTTCTGCATCGTCTGCATCTCCAGCTTCATGGCCTCGGTCGGCGCCGAACGGGCCGCCGTCGCCTGCGCGGCGAGCGCCGCCGCCGCGCTCTGCTTCGCCACCTCGAGATCTTTCTGGAGGTTGTCGTTTTTCGCGGTGAGCTCGGCCAACGATCGGCCGGCGGCATCGAGCTGCGTGTTGAGCTTGGCCAGCGCGTCGGCGTCCGTGGCCTGCGCGGACTGCGTGGCGATCAGCCGGTCGCGCTCGGCGGTGACGGCATCGAGCCGGGTGGAAAGTTCGGCTAGCTTTTGCGCGCCCGCCTGGCTGCCCGCCTTCGCCTGCTGCGCGGCGGCAAGCTTGGATTGCGCGTCGGAAAGTTCAGTGCGAAGTCGGGCAACGGCCGCGGCATTGGCGGCGTCGGCCGTCTGCGCGGCGGCGAGGGCAGTCCGCAGTTCCTTGATTTGCGCGGACTCCGCCGCGGTCGCGCCCGCCTGGATTTTTCCATTCTGCGCCGCGAGCGAAGCGTTGGACTGCTCAAGCCGCCGGATGTCGGCGGTCGCGCTGGTCAACGAGGCCCGGAGGTCCGCGATGAGGGTGATGTCGGCGGGATTGGAGCGGGGTTTCTCGGAGCGGGCGGCGGCGAGCGCCTGCTGCGCCTGTTCCGCTGCGGCGCGGGCCTGATCGCGCTCCGTGCGCAACTGCGCGAGCGGGGCGGAATCGGTGGCGGGTCCGGCCGGGCGCGCGGACAAATCGGCCACGCGCTTTTCCAGCGTGGCTTTGTCGGCGGCGAGCGCCTCGCGCGCCTTTTCAGAGTCGGCGAGCGTCTGCTCGGCCTTCGCGACGCGCAGTTGGAGCGCGGCCGTGTCGGCCGCGGTGCCATTGCCCGATTGTTGCAAGCGGGCGTTTTGGGTGCGGAGCTGCGCGAGTTCGGTCGCAGCGGCGGCGAGCTGCTGCGCTGCGTCGCTGGTGCCGGCGGCCGCAGTTTGGAGCGCGTGATTCTTCGACGTGAGGTCGTCAACGCGGCCGATGAGTTCAGCGAGGTCGCGTTCGCGCTTGCGCGCGGCGTCCACCGCGGAGGCCAGTTGGTTCTTCAGCTCGGTCGCCTGCGCCGAATCCCCCGCGGGCGCCGCGGGACGCGCGGCCGCATCGGCCAGTCGTTTCTCCAGCGCGGTCTTGTCAGCGGCGAGCGCCTCGCGTGCCTTTTCAGAATCGGCGAGCGTCTGCTCGGCGCGGGCGGCGCGAAGTTGCAGGGCGCTCGTGGTGGCCGCGACGCCCTGGCCGTCTTGCAGCAGCCGGGCCTTTTCGGTGCGCAGGGTGGCGAGCTCGGATTGCGCTTCGGCCAGTTGTTGGGAAATTTTTTGCGTGGCAGCCGAAGATGACGATCCGAGGCCCGTGGCGGGCGTCGTGGCCATGAGGCGCGTGTTTTCCGCGGTCAGCCGCTGGTTCGCCGTCCGCAACTCGTCGAGTTGCCGCGTGAGCTCGGTGATCTTGGCGTCGTCCGCCGGCGGCGCGCCGGCTCCAC
>JBBRLB010000086.1:0-27520 GCA_038231575.1 Opitutales bacterium
ATGTTTTTCTCTTTGCAGATCTCCACGATGTTCTTGCCGCCGTCGGCGTCCCGCAAAATGCGGATCTTCTCTTAGGTCGTGTGGCGTTTGCCTTTCATTGTCTAGGGTCCTTTCAGGTTGCCCAGACTAACACCAGCTCCGGCTCCGTTTCAGGCGGTCACGTCACTCTCTGGGTTCAGAGGTTGGGTGGATGTATTTTTTTGGCGGTCATGTTCCGAAAGACACAGCCAAGGCGGCGCGTTGGTTCCTCAAGGGATCAGAGCCCAGCGACCCTTCGATTCAATCCGCACTCGGAGCGATGTATCGCGACGGAGATGGCGTAACCAAAAACCTACCAGAAGCCTTCAAGTGGTATCGCAAGGCGGCGGGACTTGGGCATTCGATGAGTCAATTCTTCGTCGGCTACATGCTCGACCGTGGTGAGGGAGTGCTGCGAGACGAGATTGAATCGCTCGCTTGGTTAAATATTAGTGCGATCACCGGTGATGCGTCCGCGATCAGTTCGCGTGACATCATTGAACGGCGTCTTGGTGTCGAGACTGCGCGGGTCGCGCAAAAACGCAGCAAGGAGATTCTGGAGGAGATCGAGCAAGCCAAAGCGCAAAAGGCAGGGACCAGTTCGCCTACGTTTCTGGCGCCCGGAAAATTTGGGACGATAAAGGCGAGCGGCTCCGGCGCAGTTGTGTCCGAGTCGGGGTATGTCCTGACCGCCGCGCACGTCGTTGCGGAGGCAACAAGTGTCTCGATTCGAACCTCGGCGGGGATTAAGTCGGCCACGGTCGTTCGAGTAGACGCGGCCAACGACCTCGCGATCCTGAAAATCACCGACGGCACATACGTTCCGATGCGGGTAATTTCCTCTGGGCGGGTTCGAGTGGGACAGGACGTCGCGACGGTTGGGTTCCCGAACGTGGAGATTCAAGGCTTCAGCCCAAAAGTCACTCGGGGTGAGATCAGTAGTCTCAACGGCATGGGTGACGACCCCCGCGCGTGGCAAATTAGCGTGCCGGTCCAGACTGGTAACTCCGGCGGCCCGTTGGTCGATGTGGACGGCAATCTGATCGGCGTTGTCGTCGCGAAGCTCGGATTAAGGGCGGCGAAAGTGACGGGAGACCTTCCGCAAAATGTAGGCTATGCTGTGAAGAGCGCTTACGCGCTCGCCTTGCTTGAGCCGTTCTTAAAGGACACGAGGGCAGAGCCGAAACAATCGAACCCGAAGCCGAGCTTCGAGGACATGGTCGCAAGGGTCCAGCAGTCAGTAGTGCTGGTCTTGGTTTATTGACTGACAGGGACGTTTCGTCAGGCCGCACCGAACTTTGGTTTGAAATCTGGATTGCACGGCTATCGCAACAGCCGGGGCAGGATTGGTGCGGGCGGAGGGAATCGAACCCTCCTCTCATGCTTGGGAAGCACACGTTCTACCGATGAACTACGCCCGCGATGAGCGCCTTGAAAGCTGTGCAATCTCCCACGATTGGGTCAATCTCGTTGTGTTCTCTTATACCCACCTTCTTATACCCGGGAGCTCGATTTCCAGCCTTTTTGTGACCGATTGGGAGAAACCGAAAACACGAATTTACCTATGAAGACTGGTGGAGACACAAACGTTGAAACGACGGGAAATAAATCGGTTAGTCTAACGGCTATCACGTGTGCTTCCCAAGCATGAAATCGGGGTTCGATTCCCCGCGCCCGCACCACTGCTAAACTGACGGACCTATTTTGTGTCTTCGCCACTGCCACTAGCCCCGACGCTCCGGTGACCTTCCCTGCCGTGAGCGGAGCGAGCGGACGTCGGACGCAACTCTGGGCCGCGGCCTTGATTGTCGCGGCGGTGGGCGCGGCCTACGCCAACAGTTTCCTCGGCGTCTTCGTGCTCGATGACTATTATTCGATCACCACCAACCCGACCATTCGGCAGCTTTCGTGGGCCGCGCTCATGCCGCCGGGCATGGGATACACGGTGGAGGCCCGGCCGATTTTGAATCTGTCCTTCGCGCTGAACTTCGCGATCAGCGGCACGGAGCCGTGGAGCTACCACGCGGCCAATCTCGGGATTCATCTGCTGGCGGCCCTCACGCTGTTCGGCCTGCTGCGCGGGATTCTCACCACGATCGGTTTTCGCCCCGCGGAGGAAGTGGCGCTGCTGACGACGCTGCTCTGGGCGCTGCATCCGTTGCAGACGGAATCGATCACTTATGTCGTGCAGCGGACCGAGTCGTTGATGGGCCTGTTTTACCTCGGCACGCTTTACTGCCAGTTTCGCGGGATCACGGCAGACGCGTCGCGCCGCCGCGGGTGGCTTAGTGTTTCGGTGCTACTTTGCGCGCTGGGCATGGGCACGAAGGAAGTGATGATCACCGCACCGATCCTTGCGCTTTTGATCGATCGGACGCTTTTCGCGGGATCGTTTTCGCAAGCTTGGCGCGTGCGGCGATGGTATTACGGCGCGCTCGGCGGCACGTGGATAATTTTGGCGGCGCTGGAAGCCGGACATCTGGGGCGCGGTGGCACCATCGGCACCGCAGCCGGAATCACGTGGTGGCAATACGCCTTTTGCCAGGCGCGCGGTTTGATCTATTATCTGCGCCTGGGGTTTTGGCCGCATCCCCTCATCTTCGATTACGGGTCTGATTTTGTGACCTTCGGGCAAATCTGGTTCTACGGCCTGTTGGACCTTGCCCTCGTGGCGCTGACATTTTTTGCGCTCGGGCGCCGCTCGATCTTTGGCCTGGTGGGAGCGTGGTTCTTTTTCATTTTGGCGCCAACGACCAGCGTGGTGGGAGGCACGCGCCAGATGCTCGCGGAGCATCGCATGTATCTCCCGCTCCTTTCCCTGATCGTGTTGTTCGTGTTGGGCCTCTATCACTTTGGCGGGTCGCGGTGGGCCCGCGGGATCGGCGCCGGCTGCGCGCTGCTGCTGCTCGGTGTGACCATCCGGCGAAATTCCGACTATCAATCCGACCTCGGGCTCTACGCGGAAAATTTCAAACGGCGGCCCACGAATGCGCACGGCGCCTACAATCTGGCCTACGCGTTGCGCGAGCACGGGCGCACGGCCGAAGCGATCGCCCACTATCAGACAGCAATCCGCCTCCAGCCGGATTTTCCGGAAGCGCTTGATGATCTGGCCAACCTCCTGGGAGGCCAGCCGGGTCGCGAAGCCGAAGCGCTGGCTGCCTTCGAGGCATTGGTGCGACTCAAACCGGAGTTCGGGGAGATCCACAACAACATGGGCGTCGTATTGGTGCGCCTGCCCGGCCGGCAGGCGGACGCCATCCAGCAATTCGAAATCGCTCTGCGCCTAAGGCCCGACTACCCGGAGGCGCATTACAATCTGGCGTTTTCCATGGCCGGAGTGCCTGGCCGTGTGGAGGAGGCGCTAACGCATTACGAGGCGGCGGTGCGGCTCAAGCCCGACTACGCCGAGGCGCAAAACGGCTTCGGCGTTTTCCTTGCCCGTCTTCCCGGCCGGCAAGCCGACGCGATCGCGCAGCTCGAAAGGGCGGTGCGCACGAAGCCCGACTATGCCGAGGCGCACAACAACCTTGGTCTGCTTTTGGTGCGACAGCCGGGCCGCGCCACCGAGGCCTTGGAGCACTTTGATACCGCGCTGCGTCTGAAGCAGGATTTTTTTGAGGCGCACTTCAACATGGGCATGACGCTGCGCCAACTCGGTCGGCCGCAGGACGCGGCGGCGCACTTCGCCGCCGCGCTGAAAATCAAACCCGATTTCACCGCGGCGCAAAATGAACTTGAGCGATTGCAGCCCAAGGAAAAGTGAGCTGACGGACGGCGCGAAATTGAGAATTGAAGCCCGCGCCAAAATACCCATGGATGCGTCCCGCCCTGCACCCTTAACTCCCCATCCCAATAAATATGAAACTCCGAAATACCCTCATCGCTCTCGTCGCCGGCTCACTCCTGACCCTCGGCACCGCGTTTGCCGCTGACACCAAGACCGACGCCGCGAAGGTTGCCAATTGTTGCGCCAAGGCTGCGAAAGACGGCAAGGCCTGCGGACATGAGTGCTGCATCGCTGCCGCCAAGGACGGCAAGAATTGCGAAAAGTGCGGCGGTTCTGGCAAGCTCGAGGTTAAGAAGGCTGACGCGAAGAAATAATCCGTCCCGTCCCTCTGACTCTCTCAGCCGCGCATCCCGGATGCGCGGCTTTTTATTGTCAGACGTCGGCTTCGACGTGTTCGGTGCTGCGGTTGCGCCAACGATCGAGGACGCGGCGATACATGTCGGCCGCGGTGAGCCCACACGAGGCGCGGAGGACCTCGACGCTGCTGCCGTGCTCGACGAACCTGTCGGGCCAGCCGATGCGTTCGACGGCGGTGGCGCAGTCGGCCTCTTGCAAGGCCTCAAGCACCGCGCTGCCGAAACCGCCGGCGAGCACATGATCTTCCATGGTGACGAGGAGCGGAATGCACGCGGCGTGGCTGAGCAGCAGCGCGCGATCGAGCGGCTTCACGAAGCGGGCGTTTACGACGCCGACTGAGAGATTCTCCTCGGTGGCGAGGCGGGCGGCGAGCTTGAGCGCGTCCTGCACCATGTTGCCGAGCGCCCAAATCATGATGTTCGATCCCTCGCGCAACACTTCGGCGTGTCCGATCGGCAGCGCGACGGGTTCGGGCTTGATGCTCGCACCGGGACCGGCGCCGCGCGGATAGCGCACGAAAGCGGGACCGGGGTGGTGCAGGCTGGTGTGCAGCATGTCGACGAGTTCGTCCTCGTCCTTCGGCTGCATCACGACGACGTTCGGCACGCAGCGCAGATATGAGAGATCGAAGAGGCCGTGGTGGGTCGGGCCGTCATTCGGGGAGAGTCCCGCGCGATCCATGCAGAAGGTCACGGGCAGGTTTTGCAGCGCCACATCGTGGATGACTTGATCGTAGGCGCGTTGCAGGAACGTCGAATAGATCGCGCAGACGGGACGGAAACCCTTGGTTGCGAGTCCGGCGGCGAACAGCACCGCGTGCTCCTCCGCGATGCCGACGTCGAAGAATTGCCGCGGCACTTCCTTGGCGAGGTGCGAGAGGCCGGTGCCGCTGGGCATCGCCCCCGTGATGCCGACGATATTCGGATCGGCCTTGGCGAAGCGGGTAAGCGCGTGGCCAAACACATCCTGGTAATTCGGCGGCGCGCCGGGCGTGGGTTTCGTGCTTTCCCCCGTGACGGGATCGAACGGGCCCGAGCCGTGGAATTTTTCCGGATGTTCGATGGCTGCCTCGAGGCCTTTGCCTTTTTTCGTCAGCACGTGAACGAGGACGGGCACATCACAATGCGCGGCGAACTCGAGGTTCTTCATCAAGGCGTCGAGGTTGTGACCGTCGACGGGCCCGAGGTAGCGCAGGCCGAATTTCTCGAAGAGGGACGACTCGACGAAGAAGTCCTTCGTCTCCCGTTTCCACTTCATGTAAACCCGGTTCATCTCCACCCCGGTGGGGAAGCTGCGGAAGAAGCCCTCGATATCGTGATGAAGCTTGTTGTAGGTTTTGCTCGTGCTGATGCGATTGAGGTAATTGGAAATCGCGCCGACGTTCTTCGCGATCGACCACTCGTTGTCGTTGAGGATGACGATGAGGCGCTTCGTCGAGGAGACGACGTTGTTGAGCGCCTCGAGCGTGACGCCGCACGTGAAGGCCGCGTCGCCACACACCGCGATGACGTGCTCCGACGTGCCGCGGAGATCGCGGGCGGTCGCCATCCCGAGCGCGGCCGAGAGCGCGGTGCCGGCGTGGCCCGCGCCAAAAGAATCGTGCTCGCTCTCGCTGCGGTAAAGGAAACCACTCGCACCGCCGGTCTGCCGGAGTTTTTTGAAAAACTCGCCGCCGCGGCCGGTGAGCAGCTTGTGCACATAGCCCTGGTGCGCGACGTCGAAGACCAGTTGGTCCTGCGGCGTGGAGAACACGCGATGCAGCGCGATCGTCAGCTCGACCACGCCGAGATTGGGGCCGATGTGTCCGCCGCGGTGCGACGTGACGGCGATGAGTTCCTCGCGGATTTCCTGCGCGAGCTGCGGCAACTGCGCGGGGGCGAGCGCCTTGACATCCGCGGGACCGCGAATGCCGGGCAGGAGAGGGGAAGGCGAGTGGGCGGCGGGCGGGGTCATGTCACTCATCGCGGGCCGTTTCAAATTTCTCAAAGGCGGCCTTGCCGTCCTTTTGTTTCTTGAGCTGCTCGATCTTGAGTTCGGCGTCCTTCAGGCGGGCTTCGCACACTTTGAGGAGCTTGCTGCCCTCCTCAAATTTGGCGAGCAACTCGGCCAGCGGCACGTCACCCGACTCCATCGTCTCGACGATGGACTCAAGTTTGCCGAGGGCGTTCTCGAAGGACAGTTTGCTTTCTTTGGCTTCCACGCCGGAAAAGATGCGCCGGTGGGCGGGCATTTCAAACAATCTTTGGGCTGGCGGCGGCGGGCGTTTCGCATGGATTGGTGCGATGGGCATTGTGCTTTGGATTACCGCCGCGCTGATGGTGCTGCGGCTGACGGGTGAACTTTTTCTGTCCGCGCTCAACCGCGCCGAAGTCCGCCGGCACGCGGCCTCCGCGCCGCCCGCGGTCGCGGCCATCATGGACTCGGAGACCTATGCGAAGTCCGTCGCCTATACCCTGGAGAAATCGCGGTTCGGTGTGCTGACGGAGATTTTCGACACGATGGTGCTCGCGATGGTGCTCTTCGGCGGCGTGCTGCCGCTGCTGTTTGCCACGGTCGCCGCGTGGGGTGCGCCGGGGGCGGTGTGGAGTCATGCGTTGTTCATTCTACTGGCGGCCGCGCTGCTCTCAGTGCCCTCGCTGCCCTTCGAGTGGTGGGAGCAATTTCGCCTCGAGGAAAAATTTGGCTTCAATAAGAGCACCGCGGGGCTGTGGGTGAGCGACAAGCTGAAGGGCCTCCTGCTGATGTTCGTGATTGGGCTGCCGTTGTTGTGGGCGCTCCTCGCGCTTGTGAAATGGGCGGGAAACACGTGGTGGCTCTGGGGCTTCGCCCTCGTGTTCGGCTTTCAGCTTTTGATGCTCGTGCTCTACCCAAAACTGATTTTGCCGCTCTTCAACAAGCTCACACCGCTCCCCGCGGGCGATTTGCGCACGCGGCTCCTGGCGCTCGGCGATCGCACGGGGTTTCAGGCGTCGACCATCGAGGTGATCGACGGGTCGAAACGCTCCGGTCACTCCAACGCTTACTTCACCGGTTTCGGCCGCTTCCGGCGCATCGTGCTGTTCGACACCCTCATCGCTCAGCTCACCCCGGAGGAACTCGAAGCCGTCCTTGCCCACGAGATCGGTCACTACCGGCGCGGCCACATTCCCAAAATGATCGCCCTCGCAGCGGTGATGTTGCTCGGCGGATTTGGCGTCATCGCGTGGCTGGCCCGCAGCCCGTGGTTCAACCAAGCCTTTGGTTTTCCCGCGAATGAAGTGGCGCCGTCGTTTTTGCTTTTCGGTTTGCTGAGCGGATTGGTGACGTTTTGGTTTTCCCCGCTCGGCAATGTGCTCTCGCGGAAACACGAGTATGAAGCGGACGCCTTTGCGCGCGACGCCGTCGGCGGCGCCGGTCCGATGGTCGGGGCGCTGCGCAAGCTCGCGCAGAAAAATCTGAGCAACCTGACCCCGCATCCGTGGTTCAGCGCGTTTTTCTATTCGCACCCGACGCTCGTCGAGCGTGAAGCGGCGCTGGTGACGAAACGTTGACCGCCGATTGCACCGATGAACACCGACGAGATCAGACGGCGGCCGGTCTCCTCCTGGGTCGCGGTGAAATCGGGAGTGAGAGCCATGGGCTGCTTCCTGTTGCTGACCTTGGCTCACGCCGAAACGCTCACGGTCGCCACTTACAATATCGAAAACTACGGGCCCGCCGATCGCATGACCGAGGGGGGCTATCGCAAAGCTTACCCGAAACCCGAGAGCGAGAAGCAGGCGCTGCGGAAAGTGATTCACGGCCTCCACGCCGACATTCTCGTGCTGCAGGAAATGGGTGGGGCGCCTTACCTGGACGAATTGCGCCGCGACCTGAAGGCCGAAGGGCTGGACTATCCCTACGCCGCGCTGGCCTCGGCCGCGGACGCGGATCGGCACATTGCGCTGTTGTCGCGCCTGCCGCTCAAAGGCGCGATCACGCACGGCGATCTGCAGTTCGCCTATTTTGCGGCGAAGGAAACCGTGAAGCGCGGTCTGCTGGAGGCGACCGTCGCCACGACCGCGGGCGACGTGACGCTCTTCGCGCTTCACCTGAAGAGCCGGTTCACCGAGCGCGCCGACGATCCCGGGTGCACGATTCGACGCGCGGGGGAGGCGACAGCGATTCGCGACGCGGTGCTGAAGAAGTTTCCCAACCCCGGGGACGCGCGGTTTTTGATTCTGGGGGATTGCAACGACAGCAAAGCCAGCAAGGCGCTCGAGCATCTGGAGAAGCGCGGCAAGACGGAAATTGCGAATTTATTGCCGGCGACCGATTCGCGCGGCGACACGTGGACGCACGACTATCGCCGCGAAGACAACTACACGCGGGTCGATCACATTCTCGTCTCGCCGGGCGTGCGCTCCGCGGTGCAGCACGGGGCCGCGCGGATTTTCGATGGCGAAGGCGTGCGCGCCGCCAGCGATCACCGGCCGGTCCTGGTCACGCTGGCGTTCGAGCAAAAAAAGTAGGGCTGGTCCGAAGACCAGCCCCACCAAAGCATTCGAGCCTCGGGTTCGCCGCGCGCGATTACTTGCCGATGACGATGACCGGCACGGAGATTTCACCCGCGCCGAAGCCCTTCAGAAAGAGACTGCCCGTGCCGGGCTTGCCGCCCTCGACGTTGACGGTGACCGTCGTCTGGCCCTGCGGCACGATGACCTCGGGCATGATCACGCTCTCGGGCACGTCCGTCGCGATGTCGAGCAGCGTGCCGCCGGGCGGAGCGGGATTCGGCAGGGTGAACGTCAACGTCTGGTGCATGCCCGTGCGAACCGTGAGCGAGGTCGGTGAGACGCTGATGCTGCTCGGATCGATGTGAAAGGTGCCCACGTGAAGCAGGCCAGCGTTGATGCCGACGGCATAATTTTTTCCGGCTTCCAGCGGCGGAACATAAAAGCTGAGAGCGCTCGGCGATTCACAGAGGGTGCGCGCGGGGACGCCGCTGAAATACACCACATCCTGCGGCGTGAAGCCGCGGCCAAGAATGCGGACCATCGCGCCGACCGGGCCGCGATTGACCTCGAGTGACAGGATGTAGCGGCGGACAATTTTCGTGTGCGCGACCGCGGTGTAGGCCTCGGCGGGAGTGGCGACGTTGTTGCCCTCGACATTGTAGGTCACGAGGAAGTAGTAGGCGAGTTCTTCGCGGCCGGGCGGAAGCTGATATTCGAATTCGTAGAGCCCTTCGCCGAGCGCGCTGCGCTTCATGTCGAAGTTTTGGCCGTCCACCACGAGATGCGGCTGGATGCTCGCCTCCGGAACGCTGTGGGTGCGGGGCGCGACGCGCAGCGTGAACGTGTAGATTTGCGAGGGATTCTCCGGGACCGAAGTGGGCGTCAGGTTGGTCAACCTGACGGTTTCGCAGCCAGCGAGCAGCGCAAGCGTGAGCGCGGCGGCGAGGCCGAGGAGGATTTTTCTCGCGAGAGAAATTCGATTCGTGTGCATTGGTTGCTAGAGTGAAAACCTGCCTAGTTAAAACGTGTTAGTAATGAGCGGCCTCGCTCCAGAGCAAGCCAAAGCTGTGTCCGCGCCCCCACTGGGGCTCTACGTCCACGTGCCGTTCTGCGCCTCGACCTGCGATTTCTGTGCGTTCTATCAAACGCAGCCGACCGCGGATGGGGTGCATCGGTTCCTCCAAGGAATTGTGGACGAAGCGGCGCTCATCGCCTGGACGCGACCCGTCAGCACGGTTTTCTGGGGCGGCGGCACGCCGGGACTGCTGGCTCCGGCCGATTTGGAAACGCTCGCGACCCGGGTTCGCCAGCTCTGCGGCGGGACGCCGGAAGAATGGACCGTGGAACTGGCGCCGGCGTCCGTCACCGAGGCGCGGCTGGCGGTGCTCAAAGCCGCTGGCGTCACGCGCGTGTCGCTCGGCGTGCAAAGCTTTCAGCCCGCGTTGCTCGACGCGCTCGGCCGCGCGCACACGGTCGAGCAGGTGCGCCGGGCCTATGAGCGGATTCGGGCGACGGGATTCGCGAGCGTGAATATCGATCTGATGTTCGCGCTGCCGGGGCAGACGGAAGCGGAGTGGGCGGCGGATGTGCGGACGGCGGTCGCGCTGGCGCCGGATCACCTTTCGACCTACTGCCTCACGTTCGAGGAAGACACCAAGCTCTGGGTAAAACTTTCCCAAGGCCGTGTGAAACTCGATTCCGAGCACGAGGCGCGGCTTTACGAAGCGACGTGGGCGCAACTCGCCGCCGCCGGCTATGCGCAATACGAAGTCTCAAACTTCGCGCGCCCCGGTCATAGCTGCCGCCACAATCTCAACACGTGGCGGATGAACGAATGGGTCGGTCTCGGGCCCTCCGCAGCTTCCCAACACGCCGGCGTGCGTGGCGCCAACATCGCTGATCTCGATCAGTGGCTCGCCCATGTCGCGCGCCGCGAGCGCGTGACCGAGGATCGCGTGATGCTCACGCCGGAATTGCTCGCGGAAGATGCGTTGATTTTTGGACTGCGGACCAACGCCGGCGTCGATCTCGCGCTGTGGCGCGGTCGCGCCCCGGCCGCGCCGTGGCCGCAAATCGAGGACACCCTCGCCACGCTCGCGGCGGGCGAGTTGCTGATCCGCGAGGGCGACAACGTGCGCCTGACGGATCGCGGCCGGCTCATCGCCGACACCATCGCGGCTGAAATCATGGCGGCGTTCGAGCCGATGACGGAAACGGCATGAATCGCGACGAGGCACTCGTCGCGAAGCTTGAAGCGAAGGTGGGCGATCGCCTGCACGTGACCATTGCGCGGGGCGGGAAAGCGGTGTTCAGTCGCGACATGCCCGATGCGCGAACGTTCGGTGACGTGCCCGAGGGCGCGCCGCTCCTTTATCGAAACAGCCTGATGAACGTCTCGTTTGCGCTGAACCAAGGGGATTTTGCGAAAGCGCCCGCCCTCGCGTGCGGGGCGGAGTGGAGCGTGGACGTGGAAAAGGCGCCGCGATGAAGGGCCTGCTCCTTGGCAGCGCGATCTTCGCTGCGGTCGCCGCGGTGGGTTGCAATTCGTCCCGCAAGCCGGCCACCGATTTCACGCCTACGCTCGCCCGATTTTTTATCGAGAGCACCGACACGGGCACGACGACGGTCGAATTGCCGATCAGCGGAGTGCGCGTGCCCATCAGCGCCAAGCCGGTGTTTACGGAGGGCGATGTGGTCGACGTCGATCTGATGCAGGTCGAACTCGGAAAATGCCTGATGTTTCAACTCACGCCCGCGGCCGCCCGCGATCTTTACCGCCTGAGCGGGTCGAGCCAGGGGCGGCGTTTGGTGCTCATGCTCAACCAAATCCCCGTCGGCGCCCGCCGGATCGATGCCCCGCTGGCGGAGGGCCGCGTGCTGATTTTTGCGGAGGTTGCGGAAGCGGAGCTACCCACGCTCGTGACGAACCTGAAGAAGACGGCGGCGGAATTGCAGCGCGCGATGGCCCGGTAGCGATGAGTTTGAAGCGCGCGATTTGTCTTCTGGTGGGCGCAGGGGCGGCCGTCGCGTCGGCCCCGGCAGCCGATCGGGTCGAGATTGTCTGGCCGACGCCGAACACCGCCTGGGCGGACGGGCGGCCACTCGCTGACTACGCGCAACACGCCGGCTCCGGCGATCCGGAGTCGGGGACGTTTGGTGGCGTGCGCAGCGGCGGCGCGCAGTTTCACGAGGGCATCGACCTGAAATGCCTCGCCCGCGATCGGCGCGGCGAGCCGCTGGATAGCGTGTTTGCGGCGATGAGCGGCGTCGTGCGGCACATCAACTCCAGCGCGGGTGACAGCAATTACGGCCGCTACATCGTGCTCGAGCATCCGGAGCAGACGCCCGCGGTTTACACCCTCTATGCCCATCTCGCGCGCATCGCCTCCGGCCTGCGCGAGGGCGCGAGCGTGACGCGCGGCCAGGTGCTCGGTGTGATGGGCCACAGTTCCGGCGGCTACATGATTCCTGTCGATCGCGCCCACCTGCACTTTGAGATTGGGCTGATGGTCACCCGCGATTTCGAGACGTGGTATCAGCGCAGAAAATTTGGCAGCCACAACGACCATGGCGCGTGGAACGGGATGAACCTGATGGGCTTCAACCCGCTCGATTTTCTCAACGCCTGGCGCGCGCACCGCGTCGACACGTTTCAGGACTACCTCACGCATCAGCCGACCGCGGTGATCATTCGTCTCGCGACGCACCGGGTGCCCGATTTCATCACGCGTTACCCGTCGCTCCTGACGAAACCACTGCCCCTGGGCGGGGTGGCGGGCTGGGAAATCCGCTGCAACTGGACCGGGGTGCCGATCGCGTGGACGCCGCTGACTTCACTGGAAGTGATGGGTCTCGCGCCGGACCAGCCGCAGTTCGTCGAGGTCAACACGGATCTGATTAAGCACGAACGCAGCAAATCCATCGTCGTTTCGCGGCGCGGCGTCTGGTCCGCCGGCAAAGACCTCGAGACGGTGCTGCAGCAGTTGTTCGGCTTGAGGTAGGGCGGGCTGAAGGCCGCCCTCCTTTTCAGCTCTGCGGCTTGAGCTGCTCCAACAACGTGACGAAGTCCGGATGAGTTTTCAGATCCTCGAGATCGGGATCCTGCATCATCCAGTCGTAGTCGCGATAGCCGAGCGCGATCGCGTGTTCGAGTGAGCGCAGGGCGGCGCTCTTCCGGCGGGAAAGGGCGAGGCTGCAGGCGAGATTGTAGTGCGCGGTCGCGTTGGCCGGCTGCAGCTTCACGAGCTTGCGGTCCATCTTTAACCCATCGGCGATGCGGCCGTGCTTCGTGTAGAGCCCGCCGAGAATCTCGATCACCTCGGTATAGTTCGCATCACGGCTCAGCACCGATTCAAAAAACTGCATCTCAAACTCAGGGTCGTGGGACTTGTCCTTGGCCATGGGAAAATGGTTGAACTCAGCCGTGCCGCGGGCACGTGCCGGTTTGGCGAAACGCAATGCAGTGGGCGCTCACTTGCAACCGCTGCGCGATCGGGGTGAGGCCGAGCTTGGAGGACACCGTGCTGCCATACCATTCCATGAACGGCGCGCTGATTTCAAAAATCTTGTCGCAGTCGAGGCAGACGACCTGCGCGACCTGCGTGTGGGCGCCGTCGCGATTGGGCCGGTAGAATTTCTCGCCGGAGCCGATGTCGACTTCGCGCAGCAGCGCGCTCTCGGTCATGATCGGCAGCGTGCGATAAACCGTCGCGCGTGACACGGAATCGTCGAGCGAGCGCGCGTGCTCGAGGAGCTGATCGGCGGTAAAGTGCTCCTCCTGGGCAAACGCCGCCTCGAAGATCGCGAGCCGCTGATTCGTGGCGCGCAGGCCCCGTTTGACGAGGAACTGGCGGAATCTGTCGCGGGCGGCGGGAATGCTCACGCGGCGAGACTTCGGCGGGGCGGCGGGGCGTGTCAATTCGTTCGTGCGGCCCGGTGGCGGGCCGCCCAATTCCATTGCCACTTGCCACGCGCCCGTGCGCGCGCCGTCATGCGAGCGATGATCGTTGGCGTCCATCCGCTGGCCGGTTTCGACAAGCTGCTCCATTACCGCGTGCCCGACAGCCTGCGCGAGGGCGTGGCGATCGGCTCGCTCGTGCGCGTGCCGGTGATGCGGGCGCTGCACCTCGGGATTGTCGGCGAGATCGGCGAGCCCAAGGACTTTCCGCTGGAAAAGTTGAAGTCGGTCGTGCAAGTCGTGCATCCGTTTCCCGCGTTGACGCCCGATCTGCTCGGACTCGCACATTGGATGGCGAGCTATTATGCGTGCGGCCTCGACAGCATCATCGAAACGATGATCCCCGTGGCGGTCCGGCGCGGCGCGGGCTTGAAGCAGGAGAAGTTATTGGCGGTCGCCCAACGGCTGCCGGAGGAAGAACTCACGGCGCTGGAGAAACGCGCGCCGCAGCAGGCGAAACTCTACCGCTTGCTCGCGCAGCAATTTCGCCCGCAGAAAAAATCGCTCGTGCTCGCGCGGCTTGGCGCCACGGCCGCGGTCGTCAATGCCTTGGTGAAACGCGGCGTCCTCCGCGAGGAACTCAACCGGATCGAGCGCGTGGCCTACGCGGACGATCACGCGTCGGGCGAACTGGTCGCCGCCCAACCGCACGCGCTCAACCGCGAGCAGGCCACGGCGGTGGCGGCGGTCGATGCCAGCCTCGCCGCGGACAAATTCAGCGTGTCGCTGCTCCACGGCGTGACCGGATCGGGCAAGACGGAAGTATATCTGCGGGCGATCGACGCGGCGTTGCGCGCGGGGGGCGGCGTGGTGTTTCTGGTGCCCGAGGTCGCGCTCACCCCGCAGACCGTGGCGCGCCTGCGCTCCCGCCTCGAGGCGATCGCGCCTTCGCATCGTTGCGTGGTGTGGCACAGTCACCTCAGCGAAGGCGAGCGGCTGGACGGTTGGCTCGCCCTCGCCACCGGTGAGGCGCGCGTGGTGGTCGGGGCACGCTCGGCCGTGTTCGCGCCGGTGCAGAAGCTGCGGCTGATCGTCGTCGATGAGGAGCACGAGCCGGCCTACAAGCAGGACGAAACGCCGCGCTATCACGGGCGCGATGTCGCGGTGATGCGGGCGAAACTCGCCGGCGCGGTGGCGCTGCTCGGCTCGGCGACGCCGTCGTTGGAAAGCTACGCCAACGCGCTCGCCGGAAAATACCAATTGCTTACGCTGCTGCAGCGCGTCGATTCGCGGCAACTCCCGCACATCGACATCATCGATCTGCGGATCGAGGCGGCCAAGCAGCGCACGCTGCCTTCGCTGTCGGGCAAGCTCGTCGCCGCCATGCAGGCGCGATTTGAACGCAAGGAGCAGACGATCTTGTTCATCAATCGCCGCGGTTATTCTTCGTCAATGCTCTGCACGAAATGCGGCCACGTGGAGGAATGCACGCACTGCAGCATCGCGATGACTTACCATCGCTCCGACGAGACACTCCGCTGCCATCTCTGCGGCGATCAACGGCCGGCACCGGTGCGGTGTCCGAAATGCGCGGCGCCCGAAATTCGGTGGAAAGGCCTCGGCACCCAGCGAGTGGAGGAAGCCGTGAAACGCGTGCTGCCGCGGGTGCGCGTCGAGCGCATGGACACCGACACGATGTCGAAGAAGAACCGCTTCCGCGAAGTGCTCGCGCAGTTTCGCGCCGGCAAGATCGATGTGCTCGTTGGCACGCAGATGATCGGCAAGGGACTGGATTTCCCCAACGTCACACTCGTGGGCCTCGTCGACGCCGATATTTCGATGCACGTGCCGGACTTCCGGGCGAACGAGCGAACCTTCCAACTTCTGGTGCAGGTCGCCGGTCGTGCCGGCCGGGGTGATCGGGCGGGAGAGGTGTTGGTGCAGACGTTCACGCCGCAGGCGGAGGCGATTCAGTTTTCCCGCCATGCCGACTATGTGGGCTTCGCGACCGCCGAGTTGAAGATCAGGCAGGAATTTAATTATCCACCGACGCGACACCTCATTCACCACCTTTTCCGGGGGCTGAATCCGGAGAAGCTGAAATTCTTCGCGGAGCAATGGGCGAAGCTCGTCGAAAAAAATCTCGGCGCGCGGGTCGATATTCGCGGCCCGTCCCCGTCGCCGATCGAGAAGATCAAGGACGAGTATCGCTGGCAGCTGTGGTATTTCACGAACGCCGTGACGAAAGTCGTGCCCGAGTTGGTCAAGCTGCGGGCCGCGTTCGCGTGGCCCGCCGACATCACGCAAGTGCTCGACGTCGATCCGATGAATATGTCGTGAGCGGGTATCCGGGGAGTTGACTGAAGGTAACGAAGGAAACGAAGCGCTGGGAGGCCGAGGTTGAGAATGTGAAATGCTCCGGACGGCCATCCATCGAGTTCTCCACCGCCATCAAAAAAGACTCTGCGCCCGAGTAGCACAGTCGGCGGTTCCATCGGGGAGGAGAGCCGTCATCGTCGGCGTCGTGATGCCGGTCACCCGCCAAAATCGGCTTTCGCTCCGCGGCGAATACAATGCAATCAGACCGAAGAGCGAGACGAGCAGCAGCTCGGCCGTTTGGCCCGACATGCGCCCGACCGGAAAGCCGTTGATCAGCACGGTTCATGGAATGAGCCACACCTCCCATGGTGGCATGCGGTTCAGCGTCCATCCGGCGATCACATGCAACGCGGCGGCCGCCACGACCGCGGTCAACGCGGTGGCGAGGTGGCGCGCGATCCGGTGTTCGGAAAAAAATTGTCGCAAGGCGAGCGCGAGGCCCGCCAGCAGGAGAGCCAGCGCGGTGCTTCGCGCCATCAGAATCACGGCGCCGAACGCAGTCCATCTCTCAAGGGTGACCAACTGCAGTCCGAGGTTGGCCAGGGCAATGCCACAGACCAACACCGAACACGCGCATTCCGCCCGCCGGCTCAAGCGGCGGCGTGGCGGCGGAGACGCGGGTAAAACGAGGGGTGCGACGGGCATGAACGGGACGTCAGCTGGATCGCGCGGGGCTGGAGACAACGCGGACGCCACGTTCGAAGGGGCCAACGGCCGGGAGACAGCGAGAGCGATCCAATCGACTCAAGCGGATTGGTCGCGGCTGTCTGCGAAGCATTCGGTCGAGCCACGCCGATACCTGCTTGGATGTGGCGCGTCGGATTCTGCGCGGCCGTCTTGATGTGGGGCACTGGCATCGTCGCCTATCTGGTTTTGATGATATCGATTCCAGATGAGAAGAAGCAAGCGGCCTGACCGGCCGCCAGAGCCAAGCCGGCGATCAGCGAAGCAAGGCATATTTTTAGGTGGCAGGGGACAAGTTAAGCGGAAGGCGAATGAAGGGTTTGCGATCGTAGAGCACAGCGACCAAGCGGCGTAATTGAAGACGCATGACGTGACTGACAGCGACGAGGTGGAACTTGCCCTCGGCTTTCTTGCGGTCGGAGACCGCTTTCATGTCGGGTCGGGGCGCAGGGCGCAAACGGCGGATTGGAACCACGCGGTGCGCGCCAGCTCGAGGCCGCGTTTGGACATCCGCACGCAGCCTTTCCAGGTCCCCGATTCGCGCAGCTTGGGGTCGCAACCAAGAATACGGGCCGGGATCGGAGTGGGATTGAGCGCTAGGCGCGGGTGATGAGTTCGAACGGCGCGGTCGAAATCTGCAGTAACGGGCGCCAGCGCTCCAACACCGCTTGGAGTTCAGCGAGCCGCATCGGCTTGCTGATGTAGTCGTCCATGCCGGCGGCGAGGCATTTCTCGCGATCGCCCTGCATGGCGTTCGCCGTCATCGCAATAATCCGCGCGGGAGCGCGCCAACGGCACGGCTGCGCAGTGTCCGCTTCGCGCAGGCGGATGGTGCGCGTCGCCTCGTAGCCGTCCATCTCCGGCATCTGGCAGTCCATGAACACCAGATCGTATTTGGCGCGCGGCAGAGCCTCCAATGCTTCGAGGCCGTTGGCGACGACCTCCACGGTGCAACCGAGTTTTTTCAACTGCGACGCGGCGATCTTTTGATTTACTTGATTGTCCTCGGCGACGAGCACGCGGATGAGTTGCTGGGGCGAGGCAGCCGGCGCTGGGGCGGTTGGCGGGAGCGAAGTTTCGGTCAGCACGCTTTCAGCTTTCGCGCCACCGACGACGTTGACCAGCGTATCGAACAGCCGCGACTGCTTCACGGGCTTGACCAGATAGGCGTCGATGCCGGCCGCCTGCAACTCCGCCTTCGTGTAACGATGGCCGAGCGAAGTCAGCATGATGAGTCGCGTCGGCGCGAGCGTCGGGTCGTCTTTGATCGCGCGGGCGAGCATCATGCCGTCCATCTCGGGCATCTGCATGTCGAGCAGGGCGATGTCGTAGGGCGTGCCGGCGGCGACCGCCGCACGCATGATTTTCAGCGCCTCATGGCCGCCGGCCGCGCTGCCCTTCTGCATTTTCCAGGCGAAGATTTGGTGGCGGAGGATCTGGCGGTTGGTGGCGTTATCGTCGACGACGAGCACGCGGAGGTCGAACAAATCGTCCCGCATGACGCGCGCCGGCTTGGGTTCGCCGGATTGCTTTTCGAATTCCGCCGTGAACCAAAACGTCGCGCCTTTCCCCGCTTCGCTCTCCACGCCGATTTCGCCGTGCATCAGGCCCACGAGCTGTTTGGAAATCGCGAGGCCGAGGCCGGTGCCGCCATATTTGCGCGTCGTCGAGTTGTCGGCCTGTTGAAACGATTGAAACAGCCGGTCCTGCACCTGGCGCGGGATGCCGATGCCGGTGTCGGTGACGTTGAAGCGCACGAGCGCGTGCGTCGCGGTCTCGCGCACGGGCGCGACACGGAGGACGACTTCGCCGCGCTCGGTGAACTTGATCGCGTTGCTAAGGAGGTTGGTGAGGATTTGGCGCAGGCGGCCCGGATCGCCGCACAAGTGCGCGGGCACCTCGGGCGCGACGGAGGCGATCAGTTCGATGCCCTTGCCCTGCGCCCGTTCGGCGAGCATGTCGAGCGTGCCCTCGATGGCTTCGACGAGATTGAAATCGAGTTCCTCGAACGTGAGTTTGCCGGCCTCGATCTTGGAAAAATCCAAAATGTCGTTGATGACCGTCATCAGATTTTCTGCGGAATTGCGCACGGACTCGGCGAACTGGCGCTGTTCGGCGTCGAGCGTGGTGTCGAGGAGGAGGCCCGTCATGCCGATGACGCCGTTCATCGGCGTGCGGATTTCGTGACTCATGTTGGCGAGGAATTCGCTCTTGGCCTTGGCGGCGGCTTCGGCGGCCACCTTCGCGATTTGCAGCGCCTGCTCCGTCTGCATGATTTCGGTGATGTTCTTGGTGATGCCGCAGGTGCCGACGATCTCCCCGGCGGTGTCGCGCAACGGGACTTTGGTGGTCAGGCCCCAAGTCTCCTTGCCGGCCGACCGGGTTTCCTTCTCCACCTTACCGATGATGGGTTGGCCGGTGCGGATGATCGCCTGTTCGTCGTCGAAAGCTTTTTGAGCGTGATCCTTGTCGAAAAAATCGAAGTCGGTCTTGCCGACGACGTCCGCCGCATCGGCCAGCCCGAATTTTTTCACCATCACATTGCTGACGCGGATGAAGCGAGACTCGCGATCTTTGAAATAGATGTTGTCGTCGATGCTATCGAGGAGGGCATGCAGCAGCGCGCGTTCTTTGGCCAGCGCCCGCTCGGCTTGCTTGCGCACCGTGATGTCTTCATTCACCGCGAGATAATGGGTGGACCGGCCGGCGGCGTCGTGGATCGGCGAGATGGTCGCTTCTTCCCAATACAGCTCGCCGTTTTTGCGCTTGTTGTGGAATTCACCGCGCCACGTGCCGCCAGCCGTGATGGTGGACCAGAGTAACTTGTAGCCTTCCGCCGGCATCTCGCCGGAGTTCAGAATGCGCGGGTTTTGCCCCTTGGCCTCGGCGGCCGTGTAGCCCGTGACCTCGGAAAAGTGCGGGTTGGTGTATTCGATCCGGCCCGCGAGGTCGGTGATGAGGATGCTCACGGGGCTCTGCTCGACCGCGTTGGATAGTTTCCGGATCTGCTCCTCATTTTGTTTGAGGGCGGTGACGTCGAACTGAAGCCCTTGCGTGCCGACGACGCTCCCATCGTTGGCGAAGACGGGCGATTTGATGACGCGAAGATATTGGGTCGAGCCGTCGGGCTGGGGCCACACCTCCTCTTTCTCGATCGCTCTTCCCGTGCGCAGGATCTGGGCGTGTTCTTCGTTGGCTCGGGCGGCCTCGGCGCCCGAGAGGAACACCTCGACGGTCTGGCCGAGGAGCTGGTCCGCGGTCAGGCCCTTGGCGCGGCAGAAGCCGGCGTTCACAAAGACGAACCGTCCTTGGGCGTCCTTGCAAAAAATGTTGGCCGGGACGTGCTCAATCAGGGCACGGAGGAACGAGGCGGAGGCGCCCGGTGATTCGCGGTCGGAGGGAGTCGCGTTCATGATAATGGGCCGTCGAGGAGCGCGCGCACCGCGCGGGCGAGCGCCTGCGGACGGCAGGGTTTTTGAAGGAACTGACATCCACCTGGCAGCGCGGCCGATCGCGCCATGATTTCTCGGCCGTGGCCGCTGGTGCAAATCACCGCAAGGCCCGGCTTTTCGGCGCGCAGTTTCGCCGCGAGTTCTAGGCCGGTCGTGTGATCCTCCAGCACCATGTCGGTGAGCAGCAGTGCGATTCGCGGGCCGTGCCATTTCCACACCTCGAGCGCGTCGGCCGCCGAGCTGGCTTGCAGCACGCGATAACCGTAGTCCTGCAGTATGGCGACCGTGACTTCGCGAACCAATTGGTCGTCCTCCACAAGGAGAATCGCTTCATGCCCGCCGTCGGGTTTTCCCGTCGCGCGGGTGGGAGGTTCGATCGCGGCGCCGGAAGATTTGATGGGCAGGAAAATTTTAAATTCGCTGCCGACTCCGACTTTACTCTCCACCGCGATCCAACCGTGGTGCTGTTGCACGATGCCGAAGATGGCCGCGAGCCCCAGCCCGGTGCTCCGCCCCGCGGGCTTGGTCGTGAAGAAGGGCTCGAAGATCCGGGGCAAAATTTCCGGGGCGATGCCGCTGCCCGTGTCGGCGACGCTGAGCGTCACGAAATTCCCGGCGCGGCCACCGGGGAAATTCTCTGCCGCGGCGTCCGGGATCGGTGTCGCGCACGTGGAGATGACGAGGCTGCCGCCGCGCGGCATCGCGTCGCGTGCGTTCCACGCCAAGGCGAGGAGGACGTGATCGAGCAGGGCCGCGTCGGCCTCCACGACGGGCAGTCCGGCGGCGAGCCGAAACTCCACGGCGATCTCCGTCCCTAAAACACGGCGGACCACGCCACCGCTTTCTTCGATGACTTGGTTGAGATCGAGGACGAGCGCGTGCAGCGTTTCCCGGCCGCTAAAGAGGAGAAGTTGTCGGATCAGACTGACGGCGCGTTCGCCAGCGGTGTAGATTTGGTTGAGCGATTCATGGGTCGGCGCGTCGGTGTCGGTGCGATCCAGCAGCAGACTCGCGCGGCTGGTGATGACGGTGAGAAGATCGTTGAGCGCGGGCGCGAGGCCGCCGGCCAGTTGCGCGAGCGCTTTCATGCTCGTTGGGTCCGATACCTCGAAGCTTGCTTCGGCTTGGAATGTAGCCGGCCTCGCTGAGGCCGGTCCGGGGTCAGCGACCCCGGCTACAACCGCCGATCGCGATTGCTCCAATGCCCCGGGGCTTGCCCCGGGGATGTTTACTTCGAGGGTCTGAAGCGGTTCGTTCACGGCCTTCACGGAGGTGGGGGCGGGAGTGCTCACGGTCGGTTGTTGGGCGGAGCGGTGGCGAGCGTTTCGGCGATCGCGGTCGCGAGCTGTTCGGAGGTGAACGGCTTTGCGAGGGTGCGTTGCGCGCCGAGCGAACGCGCGTAGTCGAGCCGGTGCGCGCCGCCGCCCGACATCGCGATCACTTTGATGGCGGGGAACTGGGCGCGGAGCGCCCACAGCGCCGACAGGCCGCCGTGCGGCATCACCATGTCGGTGAGCACGAGATCGGACGGCTGGGCGCGAAACAATTTTGCGCCGGACAAGCCGTCGTCGGCCACGGTGACGGTGTGGCCGGCGGCCGTGAGCATTTGCCCGAGCGTCGTGCGGAAACTCTCGTCGTCGTCGATGAGGAGGATACGGGCCATGGGCGCAGGTGAGTCGGGAGTCAGGTGATGGCGGAGGCGCCGTGCAGGAGCTTATCCACATGGGTCAGCAGCGTTTCGGCACTGAAGGGCTTCGCCATGAACGCAGAGGCAAATTCGGTGGGCCTGGCCTTTGACTGGCGGCTGCCGCCGCCGCTCATCGCGAGAATTTTCAAATGGGGTTTGAAGGTGCGGATCACCTCGACGAGCGTTTCGCCATCCACGTTGGGCATATCGAGATCAGTGATGATCAGCGCGATTTCGCCGACGTTCGATTCAAAGGCCCCGGCGGCCTCGAACCCGTCGGCCGTAGTGATGACCCGGTAGCCGGCTTTCGTGAGCGTCGCACCAGCGAGATCGCGGATTAGTTCCTCGTCGTCGACCAGGAGGATGAGTTCGCCGCGGCCGCGTTTGCTGGAGTAGGGGTGAGCGCTGCCGTCGGCTGCGATAACCGACTGGGCCGCGGGGAGGTAAACGCGGAAGCAGGTGCCGCGCCCCAGCCCCGTGCGCAGCGTGATGAAACCGTGGCACGTCTCGATGATGCCGCGCACGGTGGAGAGGCCGAGGCCGGTGCCCTTGCTCAGCGGCTTGGTGCTGAAGAACGGCTCCCACATCCGCGCGACGACGGCGGGCGGGATGCCGGTGCCAGTGTCCTCGATGTGGAGCACGAGCCATGCGCCGGGCTTCGCGCCTTCGATCGCGGCCGCGGCTTTCGCATCGAGCACGCAATTCTCGGCGCCCACCGTAAGCGTGCCGCCGTTCGGCATGGCATCGCGGGCGTTGACGCAGAGGTTGAGCAACACCTGGTGAATCTGCGTGGGGTTGGCCAGAATGGGCCAGAGTTCGTTCGGCACCTCTTCGTTCAGCGTGATCGATTTCGGAAATGTTTCCGTCACGACGGTGGTAATGTCGCGGAGCAGGTGCTTCACCTGCACGACACTGGGCTCGTCGCCGATGCCGTGGACGAAGCCGAGGATTTGGCGCACGAGTCCGGCGCCGCGATCGGCGCATTTTTCCAGCGTGTCGATCAACCGGAGATCGCTGGTGGCCGAGAGGCGGTCGCGCAGGAGCGTCGCGGCCATGCCGATCGGCGCGAGGACGTTGTTGAGATCGTGCGTGATACCGGCGGCGAGCATGCCGATGCTCTCAAGCCGTTGGGCGCGGAGGGCCTGCTCCTCATATTTTTTGCGCTCGGTGACGTCTTCCGCGACGCCGACGAGGCGCAGCACGGTGCCGTCCGCCGCCTTCACGGGAAACGCCTGATCGCGAATCCAACGCAGCGCGCCATCCGGCCGCAGGATGCGATAGGTTTCGTCGTAACTGCCGGCCGCCTGCTTCGACTCGGCCGCGGCAATCACCCGCTCGCGATCCTCGGGATGGATGCTCTCGAGCCACTCGCGCGGCGTGGTGTATAGACTCGCACACGTGCGGCCCCAAATTTTTTCGTAGCCCGGGCTGACGTAAATCATTTGGTTTTTTTTCACGTCCGTCATCCAGAAAACTTCCTGGATGGTTTCGGTGATCTGCCGGAAGCGTGCTTCGCTCTCCCGCAGCGTGATCTCGGTCAGCTTCTGATCTTCGAGCAGGCTGAGCAGCGCGCGCCGGGAGGTTTCCGCCACCGCCAGATTCTGTCGCGTCTCCTGCGCGCCGCTGGCGAGGTTGCGCGTGTGCCGGCGCAGTTCGAGCTGGTCGACCACGCGGCGGCTCAGCGCGCGCAGGGCGGCGATTTGCTCGGGCGTCAGTGTGCGCGGGACACGGTCGATCACGCACAACGCGCCGAGCGCGTGGCCCTCGGGCGTGACGAGCGGAGCGCCCGCGTAGAAACGAATGTGCGGGTCGGTCGTGACGAGCGGATTTGCGGCGAAGCGCGGGTCCGCCGAGGCATCGCGCACTTCCATGATTTCGTCGGCATGGAGAATCGTGTGCGCGCAAAACGCGACGGCGCGCGGGGTCTCCGGGGCCTGCGTCCCAATCTTCGACTTGAACCATTGTCGGTTTTCATCGACGAGCGAAACCATCGCCATGGGTGCCTGGCAGATTTGCGCCGCGAGCAGCGTGAGATCGTCGAACGCCTCCTCGGGCGCGGTATCGAGCACGTCGTAATGGCGCAAGGCGGCCAGCCGCGCGGCTTCGTTGGGCGGCAGCAGGGATTTCATGCGTCGGGGCCCGCGTAGCGCAGCGGTTGTTTTTGTTCGGCGAGCAGTTGGTTTACCTCGGCCTTGAGGGCCAGCACGCGCGCCTCGCGGCCCAGGATGACGCCTTGCCAGCGCTGGAGTTCGCGCAACTGGTTGCGGACTTCCAGCTCCGCCTGCTTGCGCTCGGTGATATCGGCGTTGATGCCCAGCATTCGGACCGGCGCGCCTTTTTCATCATAGAAAACCCGGCCTTCGGCGCTGAGCCAATGCAGCGACTGGTCCGGCCACACAATTCGGCACTGCAGCGTGAAATGGCCGGTGGCCACGGCGCGTTGGAAAGATTTCTCCGCCTCCGCCCGGTCTTCCGGGAAAACGTGCTGCAGGAAAATCGCGCCGCTCCATTCAGGTAGCGGGGTTTCATAGCCAAAAATCTGATCGTGGCGGAGCGTGTGGATGGCGGTGTCGTTCGCCAGATTCAATTCCCAGATTCCCAGGCTGGCGGATTTCAGTGCGAGTTCGAGGCGTTGCTGACTTTCGTGCAGCGCCTCCTCCGCCTGCTTGCGCTCGGTGATGTCCGTCCAGACTCCGACCATTTCCGACGGATGGCCGGCGGAGTCACGCACCAGCTGCCGGTTATCGTCCACCCAGTGGTAGCTGCCGTCTTTGTGCCGCAGGCGATAGTGGGTCTGGCTCTTACCGTGCGCCAGCGTTTCGCCGAGGCTGGCCTCCGCGCGCTCGCGATCCGCCGGATGCACCTGGCCGGTCCACCAGTCGCCGCCCATGGCCTCGGTGGCTTTGAAGCCCAGGAACGGAGTGATATTCTCGCTAACGAGGTGCGGGATGATTTTTTCGCCGTGGAGTTTCCAAGCGTAGATCACGGCGGGGCTGTGGTCGAGCAACAGCCGCAATTGCTCGTGAGTCAGCCGCAGCGCCTCGATAGTTCGTTTCCGCTCGATGGCATAACGGATGGCGCGCGGGAGAGCTCGCTCCCCATACTGTCCTTTCACGAAGTAGTCTTGGGCGCCGGCCTGGACCGCTTTGAAGGCTATCGCTCCATCGGCCAGCCCGGACAACACGAGGATGGGGACGGCCGCGTTCGCCGCTTGCAGCCGCGCAAACGTCTCGAGCCCGCTGCTGTCGGGCAGGCCGAGATCGAGCAGCACCAGATCGAAGGGCCGGGCCTTCAACTGTTGCAAGGCTTCGCTCAATCGCTCGACCTGGGTTACGACGAAGCTGGCGCTCGTGGCCTGACTCAGCTCGTCGCGCACAATCCGTGCGTCGGTGGGGCTGTCCTCAACCAGCAGAACTTGAATGATCCTTTCGGTCATAAAAGTTAGCCTTTCGGCAGTGTGACCACCGTGAACCAGAAGCCTTCGATCGCACGCACGACCTCGGCGAACGCCTCGAAGTCCACCGGCTTCGTAATGTAGCAATTGGCGTGGCTCCCGTAGGCTTTCATAATGTCCGCCTCGGCCCGCGAGGTGGTCAGGATGACGACCGGAATGGTCCTCAAAAATTCATCCGCCTTGATCTCGGCCAGCACTTCCAGGCCGTTTTTTCTGGGCATGTTCAAGTCGAGGAGGATCAGGTCCGGCCGGACCGTCGCGGCGTGCCGGCCTTCGCCGCGGAGGAAGGCCATCGCCTCCACCCCGTCTTCCACCACATGCAGGGTATTGAGCACCTTGGCATGGGCGAGTGCCTCCCGCGTTAGCATCACGTCAGTCGGGCTGTCGTCCGCGAGCAGGATGTTGATCGGGTTGTTTTTGGGTCCGGTTTTCATGGGAAGATTCTCCTTGGCCACGAGGCTCAGGATTTCGGGAGTGTGACGACGGTGAACCAAAAGCCTTCGATCGAGCGCACGACCTCGGCGAACGCGTCAAAGTCCACCGGCTTCGTGATGTAGCAATTGGCGCTGTGTTTGTAGGCTTTGAGGATGTCCGCTTCGGCCCGGGATAGGGTCAGGATGACGACCGGAATCGATTGCAAATTCTCATCCGTCTTGATCTCGCCGAGCACGTCCAGGCCGTTTTTTCTGGGCATGTTCAAGTCGAGGAGGATCAGGTCCGGCCGCGGCGCGGCGCTGTGCTTGCCCTCACGACGCAGGAACTCCATCGCCTCCACCCCGTCTTCCACCACATGCAGTGTATTGAGCACCCTGGCATGATCGAGCGCCTCCCGCATCAGCATCACATCGGTCGGGCTGTCCTCGGCGATGAGGATGTCAATGGGCTTGGTTTGGAGTTGGCTTTTCATGGCAAAATATTCCGGGCCGGCAGCGTGAAGCGAAACGCCGAGCCCGCGCCGGGCTGCGACTCGACCCAGATGCGGCCGCCGTGGCGCTCGAGGATTTTTTTGCAAATCGCGAGGCCGATGCCGGTGCCTTGATATTCCTTTCGTGTGTGCAGGCGTTGAAACACCTGGAAGATCCGGTCAAAATACTGCGGATCGATGCCGATGCCGTTGTCGGTCACCGAGAGCGTCCACTCGCCGTCGCGACTGGTGGCACCCACATGGATGGCGGGCGGTCGTTCGCCGCGAAACTTGATCGCGTTGCCGATGAGATTTTGGAAGACTTGGGCCAGTTGCGTCGCGTCCGCCTCCACCACGGGCAGGACATCGTTGGTCACCACCGCGCCGCTTTCCGCGATCGCCACCGTGAGATTGGCGAGGGCGTTGCTCAGCACCCCGGCGCAATCGGTCTGCCCCAACGGCTGCGCCTGGGATGCCACCCGCGAATAGGCCAGCAGATCGTTGATGAGCGTGCTCATGCGCTTGGTGCCCGCCACGGCGTGCGCAACGAACTCGTCGGCCCGCGCATCGAGCTGGCCGCCATAGCGCCGTTGCAGCAACTGGACGCAACTCGCCACGGCCCGTAGCGGCTCCTGCAGATCATGCGACGCGACGTAGCCGAACTGCGCGAGTTCGTCGTTGGACCGGGCGAGCTCGGCGATTCTTTCCATCGCCAATTTTTCCAGCCGCTTGCGTTCGGTGATGTCGCGGATGTTGCACTGGATCAGCCGGCGTTCCGCCGCGATATACGCGTTGGTGATAAACTCCGCCTCGACGCGCTGCCCATCCTTGCGCTCGAGCGACAGGCTCTCATAGCGCACGCTGTCCTTCACCTGCAGCTCGGCGAAGACCATCTTGGCGGCCTCGATGCCCTTGAAGGGTCCGACTTCCCAAAGTTTCTTGCCGAGAAATTCCTCCAGCGAATAACCCAGCAGCACCTGCATGAACGGATTGGCATCGACCACCTGCCCCGTCACCGCGTCGAGAATCAAGATGCCGTCCTGCGCCGTCTCGAAGAGCCGCCGGTAGCGCGCCTCGGTCACGCGCAACGTCTCCACCGCGCGGTTGCGCTCGGTGATGTCGCGGATGTTGCATTGGATCAGCCGGCGTTCCTCCGCGAAGTAGGCGTTGCTGATGAACTCCACCTCGACCCGCCCCCCGTCCTTTTTTTCCAACGACAGGCTCTCGTAGCGGAGGCTGTCCTTGACCTGCAAGTCGGCGAAAATCGTCTTGCTGGCCTCGATGCTTTTGAAGGGCCCGATGTCCCAGAGTTTCCGGCCGACGAACTCCTCGGGCGAGTAGCCGAGCAAAGCCCGCATAAACGGATTGGCATCGACCACCTGCCCCGTCACCGCGTCGAGAATTGACGTGACCGCCTGAAACG
>JBBRLB010000087.1:0-27321 GCA_038231575.1 Opitutales bacterium
GATCTCTGGAGCATCTTCCGCTTCCTGCTGCCGGGCTTGCTGGGCTCGCGCACCACGTTCGAGGCCGCGCTCAACTCCGATCGCGAAGGCACGCTGACCCGGCTGCGCGCGCAACTTGCGCCGTTCATTCTCCGCCGCACGAAGAACGAGGTCGCCACGGAGCTGCCGCAGAAGGTCGAGATGGATTTGATTTGCCCGCTCACGGACGTGCAGCGCACGGAATACGCGCGGATCTGCACCGAGGGACTCGACCGGCTCGGCGACGACGTGGGCGCCGCGATGCGCGAAAAGAGCTTCGGTTTCCTCGCGCTCCTCACGCGCCTGCGCCAGACCTGCTGCGATCCCGACATGCTGCCGTGGCTCAAGGCCCCGCTCACCGACTCCGGCAAGATCAACCTGCTCGTCGAGAAACTCACCGAGATCGTCGGCAGTGGCCACAAGGTCGTCATCTTCTCGCAGTTCGTGATGCTCCTCGATCGCGTGCGGCTGGCGCTGGCGGAAAAATTCCCGGACCTCCCGCGATTCGAACTGACGGGCATGACGCTTGATCGCCAAAAGCCCGTGCAGGGCTTCCAGACGGCGACGGGTGCGGCCGTGATGCTCGTGTCGCTGAAGGCGGCCGGCACCGGCATCACGCTGCACGCGGCCGATTACGTTTTCCTGCTCGACCCGTGGTGGAACCCGGCGGTCGAGGCGCAGGCCGTCGATCGCGTGCACCGCATCGGGCAGAAGAGCACGGTCTTCGTTTACCGCATGGTCACCGCCGGCACGATCGAGGAACGCATCCAGGCGCTCCAGGCCTCGAAGAAAGATCTCTTCGACAAACTGATCGGCGGACTCGGCGGCGATTTCGATCTAAGTCAGCATTTCACCTCCTTGAAGAGCCTCGTGGCGCTGACTGCGATCACGGAGTCCGAGGATGTGCAGGAGCCTTACACGCTCGACTGAGAAACGGGCCCGCTGGTGGGGCACGCGGCGGGGTTGGGCCGTTGAAAGGAGTGGCGCATCGCGCGATGCAATTTGTCCGGTGGCGGTTGGGGCGCGCAGAATTGTTCTGCCGATTGTTACACCAAGATTTTCATCTCTCGTCTTCGCCACCTCGCTTCTCTGTCGGTGATTGCGCTGTGGTTCGGCGCGCTGCTCTCTGCGGGCGCATGGTTCATTTCAAGCAGTGCCGACGATGTGCGCGGGGCTGGCGCGCCGGCAGGCGCGTTCGCTTTGCAGGAAGACAGCAAGGACGCCGCCCTCGTCATCCCGCTGTTCCCCGGTAACGGCACCGTCCAAGTCTCCGGGGTGAACAACGCCGCCGGCCTCGCGATCATGGAGGTCTCCGATTTGCCGTGACCCAGCGTAGTCAGGGCATCGACGGAATTTTCGGGCCGAAGATGCCCCAGTGAAAAGTCTGGTCGAGTGCGAGCAACCAGAGCATCGCGACGTAAACGCAGAGCGCGGCGAAGAGCGCGTTGGCGATTTTCGGGTGGCGTTGATAGAACGGCTCGGCTGCGGCCGCACTCACGGCGCCCTCCGCCGCGCCGGCGGCCACCTCGGGGGCAGGGGTGGGCTTTGATGCGGCCAGCGCGGCTGACTTCTTATTTTGGGCGCTCATCGCTCAGCAGCGTGGGAAATTATTTGGCGCGCGCAAGCGCAGGGCGAGTGCTTGCGGGACGGGATTTATCCCCGCCATGCCTGGTTCGCCCGCGCAAAGCCGTCCCGTGGATCCAGAGGGATTCTTCGCTCGGCTCAGAAGCACAGACCGATTGCGACGCTCCCAGGATAAACGCGGCCTTGTTTCGGGCGGGGCGAACCATAAGTTGGCCCAACGTGAATTCGCCGCTCGATCTCATCGCCCGCCCCGACGCATTTCTGCTGGACCTGCGCGCGGCGACCGGGGAGGAGGCGGTGCGGGAATTGCAGACGCGGCTGGGAACCGCCGGCGGGGCGGTGACCGATCCGCCGCGGCTGCTCGCGGATTTGGTGGGGCGGATGAGCGTCGCCACCGTGTGCATTGCGGACGACATCGCGGTGCCGCATGCGCGGACGGCGGCGGTTTCCCGAATAGTGTTCGGCGTCGGCCGCGCGACCGACGGAGTGGTGTTCGACGCGGCGCACCCGCGAGTGCGGCTGGTGTTCTTAATCGGCACACCGAAAGCGGCGGTCGGCGAGTATTTGAAATTCGTGGCGGCGTTGTCGCGGTGGTTGAAAAATTCCGCCACCCGCGCGGCGTTGCTCGCGGCACCGGGGGAGGCGGAGTTTGGCGCGCTGCTTGCCGGCGCGGTTGCGCGATGAAGGCCATCCCCGATCCCGGGCTGCTGATGACGCGTGTGCTCCGGCTGCTGCGCTGGCGGCTGTGGTTGCGGGAAAAACTTCAACCGACGGAATGGCAGGCCACGCTGCTGTGGGCGGCGCTCGCGGGGTTTCTCGGCGCGCTGGCGTCGATGGTGTTCACGGCGCTCGCAGAAGGCGTGCACGGTTTTTTTGGGCGGGCGAACCTCGACGTCGTTGATTCCATGCGGCACCTGCCGTGGTGGGGTTGCTTGCTCGTGCCGACGCTCGGCGGCGCGGGCGCGGGCTTGGTGCTGCTGTATGGCCCGCGGCTCGCCCGCAGCCAGAGTTCAACCGATTACATGGAAGCGATCGTGATCGGCAACGGCCATGTGCCGATCCGCGCCAGTTTGGTGAAAAGCACCGCGGCGCTGTGCTCCATTGGCTCCGGTGGATCGATCGGACGCGAGGGCCCGATGGTGCAACTCGCGGCGATGCTGGCGTCGTTCGTCGGCCGCTGGCAGCGGTTCACGCCGCCACAGTTGCGGCTGATCGTCGCGTGCGGCGCCGCGGCCGGCATCGCCTCGGCCTACAACGCCCCGATCGCGGGATCGTTTTTCGTCGCGGAAATCATCCTCGGCACGATCGCGATGGAGAGCCTCGGGCCGTTGGCGGTCTCGGCCGTGGTCGCGACCCTCACAATCCGCGTGCTGACGGCGGCGCATGTGCTGTATCGCGTGCCGGCGTTTCAACTCAACTCGCCGTGGGAAATGGGACCGTATATCGTGCTTGGCCTGCTCGCGGGCACGCTGGCGCCGTGGTTTCTTCAGTCGTTGAAAAAGGCGGAGATTTTTTTCGTCTCGCTGCGGCTGCCGATCGTGGCGCGGCTCGCACTGGGCGGTCTCGCGGTCGGCTTCATCGCGATCAACGTGCCGGAGGTGGCGGGCAACGGCTACTCGGTGGTCGTCCGCATCCTCAATGGCGAGCTCGTGGGGAAAATTTTGCTCGGCGTCATGGCGTGCAAGTGGCTCGCGACGATGGCGTCATCCGGCTCCGGCGCGCCGGGCGGCGTGTTTACGCCATCGCTTTTCATGGGCGCGAGCGCGGGCTATTTGTTCGGCCAGGCGGTGCATGCGGTGTGGCCGTTGGCGGCGCAGAACCCGGGCGCGTTTGCGCTCGTGGGCATGGGCGCGTTTTTATCCGCGGCGAGCCACGCGCCGGTCATGGCGGTCATCATGCTCTTTGAGATGACGCTCAGCTATGATATCATCCTGCCGCTGATGCTCTGCAGCGTGATCGCCTATTATACGGCGAAGGGGCTCGTGGGCTCGTCGCTCTACAGCGATTCGCTGAAGCGGAAGGCGCAGAGCGGCGACTCGGCGCCGCCCTTCGCCGAGTCGCGCGTCGCGCATCTCGCCCGCCCGGAGCCGCCCATCGTGCTCGAAAATGCGCGCTTCGCGGAAATCGCGGGGACGTTTCTGAAAGTGCGCGTGAACAATCTCTACGTGGTCAACGAGGCGGGCCGTTTCCTCGGCGTCGTCTCGTTGCACGATATCAAGCTGTATCTGGGCGAGCCCGAGCTCGCGGACCTCGTGATCGCGCGTGACATCCTGCACGAGGATTTTCCGCGCGTATCGCCCGAACAGCCATTGGGCGAGGCCCTCGGGAAATTCCTTGGCATCGAGGCCGAACGGCTGCCCGTCGTCGCGCTCGACGGCACGCTGCGCGGGAGCTTGTCCAAGAGCGACCTGTTGCTCGCGCTGGTGGAAAAGCGAAAGAAAGTCGCGAGGGAGTAGGGCGCGACGCGGTCGAAATCGTTCCTGAATAGCGCCACAACGTTTCGCCGTAGAGCACGTCTTTCCCCAACCTCCCGCGCCCGCATGAATTTTCTCCAACTCACCCTGCGCCGCCCGCTCACGGTTATCGTTCTGGTCGTGGCCGTGGCGCTGGGCGCCGTCATCGCAATCCAGCGGATGGCGCGCGATATTTTCCCGCCGCTCGGTATCCCCACGATTTACGTGGCGCAACCCTATGGAGGCATGGACCCGGCGCAGATGGAGGGTTACCTGACCTACCGTTACGAGTATCACTTCCTCTATATCACCGGGATTGAGCATGTGGAATCGAAGTCGATCCAAGGCGCCTCGATCATGAAGCTGCAGTTTCATCCGGGCACCGATATGTCGCAGGCGATGTCGGAAACCATCGGCATGGTGAACCGCGCGCGCGCCTTCATGCCGCCCGGCACGGTCGCACCGTTCGTGATGCGGTTCGACGCGGGCAGCGTCGCCGTGGGCTACCTCGTTTTCTCCTCCGACAATCCCAATCGCACCCTCGGCGAAATGCAGGATCAAGCGCTTAACCGCGTGCGCCCGGCGTTCGCCACGCTCCCGGGTGTGTCCGCGCCGCCGCCCTTCGGCGGCAGCTCGCGCGGCATCATTGTCAACGTCAACCCCGACCGCATGAAGGCCTATGGCCTCACGCCGGACGACATTGTCAAGGCCCTCGCCGATTCCAACCCCATCAGTCCGTCGGGCAACATGAACCTCGGCGATAAATACCCGATCGTGGAAATGAACGCGATCGTGAAGAACCCCAAGGACCTCGAAGCCGTGCTCCTGAAGAAGAATGATCAGGGCGCCGTCTACGTGCGCGATGTCGCCACCGTCGAGGACGGCGCCGATGTCACGACCTCCTACGCCCTCGCGAATGGCCGTCGCACCGTCTACCTTCCGGTTACGAAACGCAGCGACGCCTCCACGCTCGCGGTCGTCGATCTCGTGAAGAAAAATCTTCCTGAGTTTCAGAAAATTCTGCCCGACGACATCAAGGTCAGCTACGTCTTCGACCAGTCGCCCGTCGTCAACCGCTCGATCAAGGATGTGCTGAAAGAGGGCGGGCTGGGCGCGATCCTCACCGGCCTGATGGTGCTGCTGTTTCTGCGCGACTGGCGCAGCGCGGTCATCGTGGTCATCAACATCCCGCTGTCGCTGCTCGCCGCGCTGTTTGCCTTGTGGGTTTCCGGCCAGTCGATTCACCTCATGACGCTCGGCGGCCTCGCCCTCGCGGTCGGCATCCTCGTCGACGAGGCCACGGTCGCCGTGGAAAATATCCACGCGCATCTCGCCCGCGGCGCGTCGCTCTCCCGCGCCGCGCTCGACGGCACGAACGAAACCGCGCTGCCCCGGCTCCTCGCGATGTTGTGCATCCTGTGCGTGTTCATCCCGGCGTTCTTCATGGTGGGCGCCGCCAAGGCACTCTTCGTGCCGATGGCCCTCGCGGTCGGCTTCGCGATGATCGCGTCGTATTTGCTGTCGAGCACGCTGGTGCCGATTCTCTCGGTGTGGTTTTTGCGCGGGCACGCGGCCGAGGTCCACGAGGCGTCCTATTTCGCGAAATTGCAGCGCAGCTACGGCGGTTTGCTGCGTCGCGTCGTCGCCGTGCGCTGGCCGCTCGCCATCCTTTACCTCGCAGTCTGCGGCGGGACCGTCTGGGCGATCGGCGGTCGGCTCGGCACGGAAATTTTTCCCCAGACTGACAACGGCCAGTTTGCCGTGCGCCTGCGCGCCCCGAGCGGCACGCGGGTCGATCTCACCGAAGCGATCTCCGTCAAAGTCCTCCGGCTCATCGAACGCGAAGCCGGCGGGGCCGACCAGATCGACATCTCGATCGGCCTGATCGGCGTCCACAACTCGAGTTTCCCTGTCAATCTGGTGCATCTCTGGAACGGCGGCCCCGAGGAGGGCTGGCTGGCCGTCCAGCTCAAGCCGGGCACCGGCCTCAAGATCGAGGCGCTCAAGGAAAAACTGCGCGGCGTCTTCGCGCGCGAATTTCCCGACGTGCGTTTTTCGTTCGAGCCGCAGGACATCGTCACGCGGGTGATGAGTTTCGGTTCGCCGACGCCCATCGAGATCGCGATCAGCGGCTCGGGGCTGCCGGTGAGCAAGTCCTACGCGGACCAGATCGTCGAGCAGCTCAAAAAAGTGCCGTCCTTGCGCGACGTGCAGATCGCGCAGACGCTCGACTACCCGAGCGTGGCCGTGAACGTCGACCGCGAGCGCGCCGGCCTGCTCGGCGTGCAGATGAGCGATGTCACGCACTCGCTCGTCGCCGCCACGACCTCGAGCCGGTTCACGGTGCCGATTTACTGGGCCGATCCGAACACGGGCATCAGTTTCAACGTGCAGGTGCAAATCCCGGAGTCGCGCACGACGACCCTCGAGGATTTGCAGAACGTGCCGGTTAACTCGACCAATGGTCCGTCCGTGCTGCTGCGCAATCTCGCGACGATCACGCCGGGCACCTCCGTCGGCACCTACGAGCGCTACAACATGGTGCGCGTCGTCAGCATCACGGCCAATATCCACGGCTCTGATCTCGGCACGGCCACGAAGGCGATTCAACGGGCCATTGCCGCTGCGGGTGCCCCGCCCGACGCGCGCACCAAGGTCGATCTTCGCGGCCAGATCGTGCCGCTCAACCAGTTGCTCGACGGTTTCCGCTCCGGGCTCGTGATCGCCATTATCGTTATTTTCCTGCTGCTCGCGGCGAACTTCCAGTCGGTGCGCCTCGCGTTTGCCGTTGTCTCGACCGTCCCCGCCGTGCTCGCCGGCGTGGTGCTCATGCTCTGGTTCACGGGCACGACGCTCAACATCCAGTCGTCGATGGGCGCCATCATGGCCGTGGGCGTCGCCGTCGCGAACGCGATCCTGCTCGTGACATTCGCGGAAAAGTCCCGCCTCGTCACCGCCGATCCGATCGGCGCGGCGATCGAGGGTGGGCGCAGCCGGCTGTGCCCGATCCTGATGACGAGTTTCGCGATGATCGCCGGCATGACGCCGCTCGCGCTCGGCCTCGGCGAAGGCGGCGATCAGACCGGCCCGCTCGGCCGCGCGGTCGTCGGCGGGCTCGCGCTCGCCACCCTCGCGACGCTGTTCGTGCTGCCGAGTTTCTTTGCCATTCTCACGTCCAAGAAAGTCCGCTCGCCTTCGCTCGATCCCGACGATCCGGCCAGTGAGCATTTCTCCTCGCCCCGCGCCGCCTGATTTCCCGTAACCCTTCCCACCATGTGTTTCCGCCGCCTCCTCGCGCTCAGCGCGATCATCGTCATGGGTTCCTCGCCGCTTTTCGCGCAAGCCGCGCCCGAGGTCGCCGTCACCAGCCCGAGCCGGGGTGACATCTCTCGCTTCATCACGCTTCCCGGCACGCTCCGCGCCAATCAGCAGGTGACGTTGCACGCGAAAGTCGCCGGCTATCTCAAGTCGATCGCCGTGGACAAGGGCGACGCGGTCCAGGCCGGCCAGGTTCTCGCCGAACTCGAGTTGCCAGAACTTGTCGCCGAACGGGCCCGCCACGAAGCCGAACTGCGCATTGCGCGCACGGAGGCGGAGCGCGTAAAAGCGGCCCAAGCACGAGCGCCCGACCTCATTACCCTGCAGGCCGCCGATGCCGTCGAGGCGCGGCTGGCGATGGCGCAGGCTACGCTGGACCAGAACGAAACGATGCTGCGCTACGGCAAAATCACCGCCCCGTTCGCGGGCGTGGTGACGATGAGGTATGTCGATCAGGGGGCGTTCGTGCCGGCGGCGACCGCGAGCACGAACCCGGCGGCCGCGGCGATTGTTTCGCTGGCGGATTACACGACGGTTCGCGCGGTCGTCGCGGTGCCCGAAATCGAGGCGGCTCGCGTGCGGGTCGGCCAGCCGGTCGTGCTCACGTCGGACGCGCTGCCGGGCCGGACCTTTCGCGGCCAAGTCAGCCGCCATACGGGCGTGCTCGATGAGAAAACGCGTTCGCTGCTCGTCGAAGCGGATTTTCCCAATGCCGACGGCACGCTGCGCCCCGGCATGTATGGGAGCGTCAAGATCGGCGTCGAACTGCACGCAGGCGCGATGCTCGTCCCCGCCGCAGCACTGGTGCGCGAGAAGGCGGCCGGTTTCCTGTTTACGTTCGCCGACGGCAAGGCGATTCGGGTGCCGGTCAAATACGGCTTCAACGACGGGACCCACGTCGAGATCCTCGAAGGCGTGCCGGCCAGCGCGCGGGTGATCATTCCGGGCAAGATTGCGCTGGTTTCCGGCCAGCCCGTCACCGCCGGGGAGGCGAAATGACGGCCGCGCGGAACCTGCGTGGGCTGCTACTGGGGTGGGTGAGTGCGGTTGCCTTGCAGGCGGCCGAGCCGCTGAGCAGCACCATTGACTTGCCGACGGCGTTGCGCCTCGCGGGGGCGAATTCCCTCGACGTAAAAATCGCGCAGGAGAAACTCGCCGAGTCCCGCGCGGCGAGCGATGCCGCACGCCAGAAATTTTTCCCCTGGATCGCGCCGTCGATTGTCGTGCGCCGGCACGAGAACAACATCCAGGCGGTCAACGGCCCGATCCTCGACGCCGATAAAAACTCCCTCGCGGCTGGCCTCGCGCTCAACGCGCAATTCGATCTCGGCGAGACCTATTTTCAGAATCTCGTCGCGCACCAACTCGTGCGCTCCAGCGAAGCGGCGCTGGCCACGCGCCAGCACGAACTCACCTATCGGGCCGCCGTTGCGTATTTCGATCTCGCACGTGCTCGGGCCGAGACGGGTGCGGCCGGAGAGGCCGCCCGCGTTGCGGCCGAGTATGCGCGGCAAATTAACGCGACGGGCGCAGCCGGGATTTCATTTCAGGGCGATGTTGCACGGGTCGTTGGTGCTAGCCAACGGGCCGAGCTCTCGCTGAGTCGTCTGCGCGCGGAGCAACGGATCGCGGCCGCGCGTCTGGCGGAGTTGTTGCATCTCGATCCGGCGGTGGAATTGACGCCGGCGGAAACCGATCTTACGCCGCTCACGCTCATGGCACCCGGCGGCGAACTCGGCCCGCTGATTATGCACGCGCTTGCGGCCCGCTCCGAACTCGACGAAGCCACCGCGCGCGTCGCGGCCGCGCGCACCGCCCGCCGGGGCGCGGCCTACGCCCCGCTTATTCCCACGCTCAGTGCACAGGCGTCGTGGGGCGGGCTCGGCGGCGGCCCCGGAGCGACCGCGCCCGGCCACGATTTCGACACGAGCAATGATTACGCACTCGGCTTGAGCTGGCGCATCGGCCCCGGCGGAATCTTCGACCGCACACGCCAGCGCGAGACTGCCGCGCGCGAGCGGCAGGGCGAATTGGAACTGGAAAAAACGCGCGATGCCATTCGCCGCCAGGTGGTCGAGCAGCACGCGCGTCTCTTTTCGCTAGCCGAGCAGATCGAGCTGTCGCGCAAGGCGCTCGAAGCCGCCGACAAGGCCGCCCGTCTCTCGCGCGAACGGCGCGCGACGGGAGTCAGCGCCGTGCTCGAAGATTTGCAGGCCGAGGAAGAACTTGCCCGCGCACGCCGCGATTATTTCGCGACGGTAGCCGATTACAATCAGGCGCAATACGCGCTGCGCTTTGCGACGGGTGGGTAAGGCGTGCAAGCGCGGGTTGCATGAATCGCGCCGGTCTTCGCCGGCCCATCGTGCTTCGGCTGAGGTGGATGTTCTCGCTCCGTGCGGCGGGGCTTTTGCGCTTTTGTGACGCAATCGCCATGCGTTCGTAACATTCGGGGCGCACTGTCGGGCTGATCCAGCAATCCAACCTCGATCAACCAACACATGTTCAAACTGAAATCCCAATGGATCGCGCTACTCGGTGGCGCGACCCTCCTAATGTCTCCATTGTTCGCCCAAGACAGTGGCGCTCTTATCGACGCACTGATTCGCAAGGGCATCCTCACCAATCAGGAAGCCGAAGACATCCGGGCTGACCTCGTGCGTGAAAGTAACACGATCCCGGCGCACGCGTTTGGCGGTGGCAAGTCCACCGACCGGCTCAGCATCGGTATGCGGATGCAGATCCAATACGCTTCGCTCGGCACGGAACTCAAGGGAGCGGCGTTCAACCCGGTGCCGACCGATCACGCTTTTCTCCGCCGGATGTATCTTATCTTGAAAGCCGGTGTCGGCGGCAATTGGGGCGCAACGATGACTTACGATCTCGCTGGCGGCAGCTATGACGACGCGATCATCGAATGGAAACCTACCCCTGATCTCGCGTTCAACTTCGGTCTGCGCAAAGTCAACGTCGCCGCCGAGGAGCGTGGCACGAGCGGCGACATCAAAGCGATCGAGCGTTCGTCGGTGACCCGGTATTTCGTTGAGTCGAACAATGGCCGCCGGCTCGGCGCGGCGGGTTATCGCATCGGGGCGTTTCTCGACGGCAAGAAGGAGTTGAGCCCCACCAATGGAATTGTCTACAGCGCGGCGGTGACCACACCCGATCGCAATGAGACCTTTACCGGCGCTTCGTCGGCAGGCGACAACACGACCAATCGTCCGGCGCTCTGGGGTAACTTTGGCGTCACCGGCAAACTTCCCGCCAACGGCAGTTGGATCGCGGGTGTCGGCACCGGCTACCTGCCCGATCAAGGCGGCTCAGGCACGACCAACTTCGGCAAGGGATTTGATCTGAAAATCTATTCGATCTACGCCAATCTCACCGAGGGTCGTTTCAGCTTCATGGGCGAATATCTCACGGCCGATGTCGATCGCGGAGTCAATGCCACGACGGACGCGAAGCCCAAGGGTTACTATCTGCAGCCGAGCTTGCTGCTCACGGATACGTTCGAGGCCGTCGTGCGCTATGCGGCTATCGATTCTGATCACCGTGGTTTGACCCTCTCCGATATCATTCGCTCCGCGCCCAGCGGTGGCACGATGAATAAGTCCACTGAGTGGTATGCCGGCGTGAATTGGTATCTCCGCGCCAACGATTTGAAATTTCAACTCGGACTCACGTCCGCGAAAACCAAGGATACCGTCACCGGTGCCTCCGCCGAGGCCACGGCCCACGGCGTGCGTTCCCAGATGCAACTCCAGTTCTGAACTCTCCCATCCTCTTCCTCCACCTTTCCATTCCATGAAAAAAGTCCTCCTCCTCGTCGCTTCATTGCTGGCTACGGCGACTCTCGCCCACGCCCAGAAGCTGGTCATCAAGGGCTCCGACACGCTCGGTGCCAAACTCGTCCCGCAGCTTGCCGAAGCCTACAAGGCGACGCACCCCGGCACCTCCTTCGAGATCGCCGCCGAGGGCTCGACCACGGGCATCACCGCGATCACGGACGGCACGGCGCAGATCGGGATGAGTTCCCGCCGCGCGAAACCGACGGAAATGTCTGGGGCGACCGCCAAGGGCGTCACGCTCAAGCCGACGATCGTCGCATTCGACGGCATCGGCGTCATCGTCAGCGCTTCCAACCCGATCGCGAAACTCACCTCGCGCCAGGTCGAGCAAATCTTCGCGGGCGATATCACCGACTGGTCCGCGGTCGGCGGCACGCCCGGCAAGATTTCGATCTACACGCGCAACACGGCCTCGGGCACCTATTCGGACTTCAAGGCGCTCGCGATGAAGAACCGCGACTACGCTTCGTCGTCGCAGAAGATGGCCGGCAACGAGCAGATCGCCGCGGAGGTCGCGAAGAATCCATCCGGCATCGGCTACGTCGGTCTCGCCTACATCAATGACCCTGGCGTGAAAGTCGTCGCGATCGATGGCAAGTTGCCCACGCCCGAGACGGTGATTAACCACACCTATCCCTACGCACGCCCGACGTTCTATTACACGAACGGTGAAGCGACGGGTGAGGCCGCGAAGTTTCTTGAGTTTACGCTCAGCGACGAAGGTCAGAAGATCGTCCGCGCCGTCGGCTTCGTCAGTCCGCCGAAAAGCTGAGGTGATCGAGGTGGGCCGCGCGCTCCACGCGCCGCCTCGGCGAGTCGGGCGGATTAGCCCAAATCCACCGCAGCAGCAGGACGAATCTCCTGGACGGCGGGTGAAGGATAACCCGCCCTGCCTCCTGAATCCTTTGCAACGCGCCGGATCTTCCGGCGCGTTTTTATTTTCCGTCAGGTGGAATGACGGCGAACCATCGCTGTTATCCAGCACGTGAATAAGGCTTGTGCCGAACCGCGCGTCGCTCCCACCTCTCACCGTCCGTCGAGAATATGAACCGGGAAATCGCAAATCAGCGCGCGGGTTTCACACCAAGAGAAGTGCGCGCGTTTCGATACTACGCCGTGGTCGACGCCGCGATTGCGGCCGGGTTGTTTGTGGTCGCGCCGAAGGGCCTGGGGCAGTTATTGGGTGTCCTTTTGGCGGTGCTCCTTTTGCCGGTGCCACCGCTCGTAGTCTACCTGCTGCGTCGGCGCAAAACGCGCGCCTGACGCCGGAGTGGGAAAAGGGCGAACCGACCGCAGGGTCCGGTGCGCTTCACCATCCCGCCGCGCGCCGCGTCGGTTGAAATTCACCCCGGAGCAGCGGCACGTCGAGCTTCTCCACGGCGCCGCCAAACAGGAGCCGGCGTTGTTCGGGCGACATCCCGGGTTCGAACACCGCCAGCCGGTATTCGCGATAAGCGTCTGCGGAATCCTTGATCGCGGCCAGGCTGCGCGCGGTGACGAGCGCGGCCTCGACGGTGGCCGCACTCGGATTGCCGAGCGCGGCGGCGGCTTCGGTGCGAATGGCGTCGGTCTCGTTGACGAGATCGGTCAGGCCGCGCCCGAAACGTTCGGCGATGACCGTCATCTGCGCTTCGATCGCTTGCATGCGGGGTCGGAGTTTCTCGAGCTGCGCCCGCGCGTCGGCCGGTGATACGGCGCGCGTGAGGCGCGGATTCACGGTGAACGTGAGTCCGCTGCTTTGGAAATTGTAGGTGAGGTGAAACGGTTCGTCCGCGAACTCGGCGCGCAGGACGTCGATTTTTTGGGTGGCCTCCTTTTGCAGGGCGATGCCCGTTTTCACGGCGGCCTGCAGACGCGCGGTGACCACCGGCGGGAGCGACGAGCGCGCGGTGATCGGGCGGGTGGCGGTGGGCAGTTCGGCGAGCCCGTCACGGATTTCGTCCGCGAGTTTTTCGAGTTCGGTGAGCGGCGCGGTTTGCTTGTTCGCGAGCGATTTCAGGGCGCTGTTGCGGAAGAAGGCGATGCTCGCGTTGTCCTGTTTGTAGACGGCGTCGTAGAGTTCTTTTTTCAACGCGGACTTCTTCGTCTGGTAGGTGGCCACCTTTGCGGCAAGGCCGGCGGGCAGGTCGTCGGGCAGCAGCACGCGCGCCGGTTCGGGGGAGAAAAAAAGAAAGGGCTGCGCGGCCTCGGCGGCGGCGGTATCTTCGCCGGCGACCGCCAGCTCAAGGGATATCTCCCGCAGCAAGCGGCGCTGGCCGCCGGTCAGGCCGGTTTGATAGTAGGCATAGGCGCGCAGGGTGGCGGCGATTTCCATCGGCGAATCCCCGCGACGGTTTTTCTCACCGAGCGTCCACTCCCGCAGTGATCGCCAGTCGTAATTGGCGATCGCGAGGTCGGTGCGGATTTGCTCGGCCTCGTGCTCAAGCGCGGCGAGCGGTGGCGTCTGCTGGCGGGCGAGGGTGGCGAGCGTGCGGCGGCGGGTGGCGGGATCGGCGTCCCGCACCTGTTCAAGGGCCGCGCGCAGCTCGGTGAGGGCGTTGGTCTTGGCGGAATGATAAGCGCTCAGGCGCTCGCGCCTTTTGTCCGTGAGCGCTTTTTCGAGCAGCCACGTGCTGAGGGGCGCGTAGAACGGCTCATTGATGTCGACGGCGAGTTCCGCCGGCGGCGTGAACCGCGGTGGCATCGGCTGCGCCGCGTGCGAAATCGCGCGGTCGAGCGGCGGCGGGGTGGGCGGGAAGCAGATTACCACGGGGCGCACCGGAATAGTGAACGGGTTGATGTCCGAGGAGCGTGGCGCCGGCATGAGATTGCCGCCGTCCTGCGCGCGAACGGCCCCGGCCAGCAGGAGCGCGGCGGCAGTCACCGCGGTGCGCGGGAGGGCGCGGCGGAGGACGAGAGACGCGCGAAGCGGGTGCATGCGGAGGGCGGGCGAGCGGGATGCTTCCGCATCGCGGGTGGTTGCCGCCATGCGAATGAACCCCGGCCGGGACTCAATGCAAAAACCTCGCCATCAGCGGTGCGCGCGGCCGTCACCGGATTGTAACAGCCACCCCCTTGACGGTTGCGGGCGGCGCGGGCGTGTTGCTAGCGACGCATGAGCGAGTCCACTTCTGCCACCGCACCGCCGGTCTTCGCCGTCTCAAAGAAACGGTTGAGGCTCCTCGGGCTCACGCTGGACGACGCGATCAAAACCTTCTTCGGCGGCAATGCGCTCGTGTCGGTCATCGTGCTCGCGCTGATCACGGTTTTCCTGTTTCGCGAGGGGTTCGGGTTCTTCGCTCAGAACCGCCAAAACCTCCGCGTCTACCGCCAGGCCGGGCTCGAATACGTCGACTTCATCCGTGCCCAGTCCGACGACCACAGTGCGCTCACCCGCTACCTCTCCGATCTGCGGCTCCGGCAGCTCACTTTTTTCCTGCAGGAAAAAAAGCTGTCGCTCGTCGAGGCCAACGCGGCGCTCGCGGGCTTCGATGAATTCGCCGACAAATTCGGCGCCACGATCGATCCGGTGCGCGCGCTCGTCTCCGATCTCACGGAGCAGGCGACGGCGATTAAGACGAAGTTCATCGTCGCGGGCGACAAGCAGGAGGAGCGCCGCCAGCTTCTCGCCGTGGGCAAGACCGAGGCCGCCGCCGCGGTGAAGATCGATCAGGTCAACTTCACCGCCGAACTGAAGCCGCTGCTCGCCACGCTGCCCGACTACAAGGCGGCCAACCGCGAGCTCGCGCAAAAAATCGGTGCCACGCTCGACGCCGCGCCCCCGCTCCCCACGCCCGAACTCGACGCGCGGATGGATCGCTTCAAGGAGCTCACCCGCGCGTTCATCGCCGGATTTCCCGCGATCGAAAAAAACCTGGAGATGTGGGATCACGTCAAACCGGTGCCGCTGACCCAAGCGTTCACGGCATTTGTCTTCGGACGCGAGTGGCTCACCGCGAGTTTCTGGCAGGACTGGTATGGCGTGATTCCGCTCTTCGTCGGCTCGCTGATGGTGTCGCTCGTCGCGCTCCTGATCGCCGTGCCCTTCGGCGTCGGTGCCGCGATCTACGTCAACCAGATCGCGACTGCGACGGAGCAGAAGTTCATCAAGCCCTGCATCGAGTTCATCTCGGCGATTCCGTCGGTGGTGCTGGGGTTTTTCGGGATTGCGATTCTCGGCCAAGCGTTGCGCGCGTTGTCACAGCAATCGTGGCTGTCATGGATGCCGGGCTTCCCCTATAGCGAGCGGCTCAACATTCTCACGGCCGGCTGCCTGCTCGCACTCCTCGCGGTGCCGACGATTTTCACGCTTGCCGAGGACGCGCTGAACAACGTTCCGCGTGCCTTCAAGGAAGCCTCGTTCGCCCTCGGCGCCTCGCGGCTCCAGACCATCACCAGGATCATCGTGCCGGCGTCCCTCTCCGGCATCGTGTCCGCGATCCTGCTCGGCCTCGGCCGCGTCATCGGCGAAACGATGGTCGTGTTGCTCTGTGCGGGCAACCGCATCGCGATCCCGGATTTTTCCGCCGGGCTCGCCGTCGTCACGCAGCCGGTGCACACCATGACCGGCATCATCGCGCAGGAGATGGGCGAGGTCGCGCGCGGCAGCATCCACTATCGCGCGCTCTTTGTGGTCGGGCTCGTGCTCTTCTTCCTCTCGTTGCTGATCAACTACGCCGCGCAGGGCATCGTGCGGAAATACCGGATCTCGATCGGCTGACGCCATGCTCGCCGCCACCACCCACATTTTTCAGAGCCAACCCAACGCCGCGCGGCGCTGGGAGCGGGCGACGTTCTGGCTGTTTCGTGGCGCGACCTATCTCGTGCTGCTCTGCGGCCTGCCGGTGTTCGCGACGATTGTCTTCAAGGGCGCGCGCACGCTCGTCAAGCCGCAGGCGCCGTTCATCAACACCGCGTTTTTCACCGACGCACCGGAGTCGCTCTACGTGTTCGAATTCGAGGGGAAAAAATACGCGCAGGGTGACCGCGAGCACCGGGCCTTCCTCGCGCAGCACCCGGCCGCGGCGGAGGTCAAAACCGAAAGCTACGTCTACGCGGCCGGTGGTATCTTCCCGTGCATCGTCGGCACCGCGCTGCTGGTCGTCGGCTCCATGACGATTGCGCTCACGCTCGGCGTGTGCGCCGCGATTTACCTCAATGAATACGCGCGCGACGGCCGCTTCATCCGCTTCGTGCGGCTCGCGATCCTCAACCTCGCCGGCGTGCCCTCGATTGTCTTCGGCCTCTTTGGCTGCGGCATGTTCGTGATCTTCTTTGGGTGGAACTACTCGCTGCTCGCGGGCTGGTTCACCCTCGCGTTCATGGTGCTGCCGGTGGTCATCACGGCGAGTGAGGAGTCGCTCAAGGCCGTGCCGATGGGCTTTCGCGCCGGCTCGCTCGCGCTCGGCGCGACGAAGTGGCAGACGATCCGGAAAAACGTCCTGCCCTACGCGCTGCCCGGCATCCTCACCTCGTCGATTCTCGGCATCGCGCGCGTCGCGGGCGAGACGGCGCCGATTATGTTCACGGCCGCCTACGCCGTGCGCGATCAGCTCCCGTGGGACGTCGCTAAATTCAGCGACTTCTTTTTCCAGGGCGTGATGGCGCTGCCCTACCACATCTACGTCGTCAGCTCGAAGATCCCGCAGAACGAATATACCGAACGCGTTCAATACGGCACGGCGTTCGTGTTCCTGCTCGTGGTCGCACTGATCGCCACGACTTCGATTCTGCTTCGCAACAAACTTCGCAGCCGCTACAAATGGTAACCAGCGCCCCCATTCTCATGGACACCTCGCCCAAGCCCGCCGTGCGTCCGCCCACGGTGAGCGCGCCCATCGCTTCGTCGTCGTCGGTGCTCGAGACGCCGTCCGCTACCACGTTGATCGACATCGAGCAGGTCGACTTTTTCTACGGCGCCACGCAGGCGCTGGCCGACATCAACCTCACGATCGATGAAAAGAAGGTCACCGCGTTCATCGGCCCGTCGGGTTGTGGCAAATCCACGCTCCTGCGCTGCCTCAATCGCATGAACGATCTCATCGACGGCACCCGTGTGGCGCGCGGCACGATCAAGATTCGCGGCGTGAACATCTACCAGCCCGACGTCGACGTCATCGAGCTGCGCAAGCGCGTCGGCATGGTGTTTCAAAAATCGAATCCCTTCCCGAAATCGATCTACGAAAACATCACCTACGGCCTGCGGTTGCAGGGGCGCTCGAACAAGTCCGACCTCGATGCCATCGTCGAGAAATCGCTCCGCGGCGCCGCACTCTGGGACGAGGTGAAAGATCGCCTCGACACGAGCGGGCTCGGCCTCTCCGGCGGCCAGCAGCAGCGGCTCTGCATCGCGCGCGCGATCGCGGTCGAGCCGGAGGTCATCCTGATGGACGAGCCTTGCTCCGCGCTCGATCCGGTGGCGACGGCGAAGGTGGAGGAGTTGATCCAAACGCTTCGCGCCCGCTTCACGATCGTCATTGTCACGCACAACATGCAGCAGGCGGCGCGGTGCTCGGACAAGACGGCGTTCTTCTACCTCGGCCGGCTGATCGAATACGCCGACACCCGCAATATCTTCACCAACCCCGCCAACCCGCAGACCGAAGCCTACGTCTCCGGCCGCTTCGGCTGAACCACTCGCCATGACGCACTATACCGAAGAAATGACGCGGCTCAAGGAGAGCCTCCTCGCGATGGCCAGCCACGCTGAGTCCGCCGTCTCCCGCGCCATGCGCGCCCTCGTCGAGCGCAACGACGAACTTGCCCGCGACGTGCAGCGCGACGACACCATCCTCGATCAATTCGAGATCGAAATTGACGACACGTCGCTGCACCTCCTAACCAAGGCGCCGCTCGCCACCGATCTCCGGCTCATCACAGTCGCGATGAAAATCTCGCAGAACCTCGAGCGCGTGGGCGACGAAGCCGTCACCATTTCCCGTCGCGCGATCGACCTGGGCACGGAGCCGCAGCTCAAGCCCTACGTCGATCTGCCGCGCATGGCGACGATGTCGCTCGAGATGCTGCGCGATGCGATTTCGGCGTTCATCGGCCGCGATCCCGAGAAGGCGCGCGCGGTCGTCCCGCGCGATCAGGACGTCGACGATTTGAACCGCCAACTTCACCGCGAACTGTCGAGCTACATGGTGGAGCGCCCGACGACGATCACGCGCTGCCTGCACCTCATGGTGATCTCGAAGAGCCTCGAGCGGATCGCGGACCACGCGACGAACATCGCGGAAGAGGTCGTCTACCTTTACGAAGCAAAAGACATCCGGCATACCAGTTCCAAGGCTGATGAAATCGAAAATCCTAGTCGTTGACGACGAGCCCGACGCCCTCGAGGTGCTGGGTTTTAAACTCAAGGAAGCCGGTTATACGCCGATCTTCGCGAAGGACGGCGCGCGCGCCATCACCGCGGCGCGCGACGAACGTCCCGCGCTGATCGTGCTCGATCTGATGCTGCCCGAGATCGACGGACTGGAGGTCTGCAAAATCCTCCGCCACGATCCGGCGACGGCGATGATTCCCGTCATCATGCTCACTGCGCGCGCCGCCGAGATGGATCGCGTGCTGGGGCTCGAGCTGGGGGCGGACGACTACGTCACAAAACCGTTCAGCCCGCGCGAACTCGTGTTGCGCATCAAGAAACTCCTCGCGCGCGTGAAAGCGGCCGACGAGCCAGTCGCGCAACTCCGCTTCGGCGACCTCGAGATCGATGTGCCGCGCCACCAGGTGCTGGTCGCGGGGGAGTCGATCGTTTTGACGGCGACGGAATTCAAGCTGCTCGAAATCCTCGCGCGGCGCCGCGGGCGCGTGCAAACGCGGGAGCGATTGCTGCAGGACGTCTGGGGCTACGAAAATCCGATCGACAGCCGCACGGTCGACACGCACATGCGCCGGCTGCGCGAAAAGATCGGCGGGGCGGCGCGCTACCTCGAAACCATTCGCGGCGTGGGCTACCGCTTCACCGCCGACGCGCCGTAGCGTCTTTCGTTTATCCTTCCGAGCGAAGCGAATTTACGGGCCGCAGCGACCGACGTGGTTCCGCCTCGCGTTCTTTCTTGGAGGGATTTTCGGGGCCATGGATTCTTCGCTTCGCTCAGCATGAGAATCCTGCTTGGGTTTCCTGGCCAATGACCGTGTTCGAACTCCTGCTCTCCGTCCTTTTGGGCGCCGCGATCTCTGTGGCGTGGTGGCAGCGCGATCGCCGCCGGCGGGACAAAGCGCGATACGAGCGCGAGACTGACGAGCTCAGACGCACGCACGCCGAGGCGCAGCATGCGATCACGGCGCGAATGGAGGCGATGCTCGACAGCATGATTGAAGGGCTGATCGTGATCGATGCGCGCGGCCGCATCACGCTCGCCAATCGGGCGGCGGAGCGGTTGTTCGCTTTTTCGCGGATGATGATTGGCGGCACGTTGCTGGAGATCATCCGGCACCATGAAGTCGCGGCGCTGGCGAATCGCGTGAATGCAGGCGAGGACGTGGTGGAGCATGAGGTGCGGCTGGAAAGCCCGGTGCTGCGCGTGCTGCAGATCAGCGCGGTGGCGCTGCACGACGCGGCCCAGGCGCCGGCGGGCGCGGTGCTGGTGTTTCACGATGTCACGCGGCTGCGCGAACTCGAGGGCCTGCGCCAGGATTTCGTCGCCAATGTGAGCCACGAGCTGCGCACACCGCTCTCGTTGATCAAGAGCGCGGCCGAGACGCTGATCGACGGCGGCAAAAACGATCCGGTGGCCCTCACGCGTTTCCTTGAGATCATCGACAAGAACGCGAACCGGCTGACGCTGCTGATCGATGACTTGCTGCTGCTCGCGCAGATCGATTCGGGGCGGGTGGAGTTGCGGCTCGAGCCGGTGGTCCTCGGGGCGGCCGTGCAGGAGGCGCTGGAAGATTTTAGCGCGAAGGCGAAGCGGCGCGGCGTCGCGCTCGATCACGAAGTGCCCGCGGGCCTCGTCGCGCGCGCCGATCCGAACCGGTTGCGACAGGTGCTCGCCAACCTGATCGACAACGCGATCAAATATGGCGCAACCAACGGGCGCGTGGCAATTCGTGGGCGGGCGCTGGGTGATGGGCGCGTGGAGTTGAGCGTGCGCGATGACGGGCCGGGGATTCCGCCGGAGGCGGTGGCGCGGATTTTCGAGCGGTTCTACCGCGTGGACAAGGCGCGCTCCCGCGAGCAAGGCGGCACCGGCCTCGGCCTCGCGATCGTGAAGAACGTCGTCCAGGCGCACGGTGGCGAGGTGCGGGTCGAGAGCGCGATCGGCGCCGGCACGGAATTTTTCCTGACGCTGCCGGCGGCGAAGGAGTAGAGGGGGCTTCAGCACGCCCTGCCTCGGATGGTCGCCCGCGGCGACTCAGGTTGATGCCGCGTCGTTGGCGGGTGGCGGCTCTGAAGAATTGGCGGGGGGCGTTGGAGTGACCCGGTCGGCATCAGGAGGCGCGAGGGCCGCCGGGGCCTCGATCACGGGAGCGGGGACCGCCGGGCGCGCTCGGCGCACCGCGGGCTTGCGCTGGGCGGGCTTGGGCGCGGCGACGATCCGTTTCGCTTTTGCCGCCGGCTTTTTGCGGGCGGGCTGCGTGGCTTGCTCCCACACTTCCTTCAGCGCCTTGAGTTCCTTGCGCGCGAGCTTCGCGGCTTTTTTCGCCTGCTTGAAGCGTTTGCGGGCAAGTTTGAAATCGGCCTTGGCCGACTGCGCGCGATAGCGGGCGGACCCCAACGCGCGACCGGCCTCGGCGATTTTCAGGGTGAGTTTTTTGGCTGCGGCGGAGCGCTTGGCGCGCGGGGTCGAGGATTCGCGGGACTTCATGGGTGGAGGCACGATGCGCCGTGGTTCAGGCGGGATTTGTTCGCGCGAGGGCACGAGGGCGCAGTGTTACACCGGAGTTACGCGGTCACGGTCCCAGCGGCAACCGTTGTAATGTTACGTTTTGGGCGGCGGGTCAGCCGCCGAACGCATGCAACAACCGCACCAAGCCATAGCCGAGCAGGCCGGTGATCGGGAGCGTGAGCACCCAGGCCCAGAGAATGCGTTCCACCACCCCCCATTTCACGGCGCCGAGGCGCTTCGAGGCGCCAACCCCCATGATGGAGGTGGAAATAACGTGGGTCGTGGAAACGGGCACACCGATGGTCGAGGCACCGTGAATGATGAGCGCGGCCGTGGTCTCGGCGGCGAAGCCGTGGACCGGCTGCATCTTCACCATCTTGTGGCCCATCGTGCGGATGATGCGCCAGCCGCCGGCGGCCGTGCCCGCCGCCATCGTGAGGGCGCAGGTCAGCACGACCCAGAATGGGATATTCTTATCGCTCGTCACCCGGAGAAACGACGCCCAGCCCGGCAGATCATTAAATACGCCGGTCGTCGTGGCGCTAAACAAGGCGAGCGAGATGATGCCCATGGTTTTTTGCGCATCATTCGAGCCGTGCCCATAGCCCATGAAACCGGCGCTCAACAACTGGGCCTTGCCAAAAATCACATTGACCAGCCGCGGCGTGGCTTTGCGCAGAATGATCGTGAGGAGCGTCATGAACAGTGCACCGCCGACGAGACCGAGCAGCGGGGACAGGAACATGGGCATCACCACTTTGGGCCAGAGACCGATGCCGACGCCTTTCGCATCGTGCGCGGACCAGATGAGGACGCCCCAATTCCCCTTGGCGGTGGCCATCGCCGCGCCGCACAGCCCGCCGATCAGCGCATGACTCGAGCTCGACGGGAGACCCAGCCACCACGTGAACAGGCCCCAGAGAATCGCGCTCACCAACGCGCACAGCACGGTGAGCATGTTGACTGCGGTCGCATCGACCAGACCGCCGCTGATCGTTTTGGCGACGGCAGTGCCGGCGAGCGCGCCGAGCAGATTCCAGCCGGCCGCCCAGACAATCGCGGCGCGGGGCGTGAGCACTTTCGTCGAAACGACGGTGGCGATCGCGTTGGCGGTATCGTGAAAGCCGTTGATGTATTCGAAAACAAGCGCGGCCAGCAGAACGAGCAGGAACAGCGTCATGGCGACGGGGCGGGCGCTGTGTTAGGAATGCTTGAGGACGATCTGGACCACGATGTTGCCGGCGTTGCGGCAGCGGTCCACGGCTTGCTCGACCATCTCAAAAAGCTCCTGGAGAATGACGAGTTCCTTGGCCTCATAAGGCCCGTGGTAGAGATCCTTGAGGAGACCGAGCATGACTTTGTCGGCTTCACCCTCGGCGAATTGGAGGCGATCATTGGCTTCGCGGATTTTTTCGATGTGGGTGCCGCCGCGCAGTTGCTTCACCATGAACGTCACCGCATCGGCGGCCTGCAGCATCAGCTCGGCCTGGCGCTTGAACGCCTCGTGCGGCACGCGACCGGGATAGATCGAGAGGCGCTCCACAATTTTCTCGATCTGCTTCGGGATGCGATAGAGCGCGAACGACAGCGCTTCGATATCCTCCCGCTCGATCGGCGTGACGAAGGTTTTGCTCAGCGCCTCGGTCGTCATGTGCCGGATCCGTTTTTCTTTTCGACGGGTCTGGATAAATTCGTCGAGCTTGGCGGAGCTGCTGCCGCTGGCGATGGCTTCGAGGAAGCCACTGAAGAGCGCGACGCTGGCCTTGGCCTCCTCCGCGCCGGCTTCGAGCAAATCAAAAAACTTGTCGTCCTGTCCCAGAAGTTTTTTCAGCGAAAACATGGAAGGTCTGAGCTAGCGGCGAACGTCACGATTGCGAAACAAATCTCACGGGCTCATCCCCGCCCGCGCAACCAGATCCAGAGGTAGCCGATGCGTTCGTGCACGGCGCAGGTGCTGCGCTCAAGCGAATCCACGTCCCAGAACGCGTCGTTCCACCTCAGGTCCCCGACGCGCGCGTGGTAGTCCGTCGGGCAGGGCAGGGGGGCCAGGCCGGCGTGGCGGAACAACGCCATCGTGCGCGGCATGTGCCACGCAGTCGTGACGAGCGCGAAGGGTGCCTCGCCGACGATCTTTTTGACCGCGAGCGACTCATCTTCGGTGTCCCGAGCCTGATCGATGTAAAGCACGCGGGAGAGGTCGACGCCCAGCGACTGGGCCGCGCGGGCGAGCACGACGGCATGGGCCGGGTGGTCGCCTTCCGCGGGGCCGCTGACGACCAGCCGCGCCTGCGGCAGCACGCGCAGCAATCGAACGCCCTCGGTGATGCGGCCGAGCGCTGCGACGGAGAGTTCGTTGGTGGCGGAAAAGCCGGGCGTGTTGCCGTTGCCGCTGCCCAGCACGACGACGAAACGGCACGCCGCGACTGCGGGCGGCAGCGCATCCGCCTGTAGCTCGGGGATGGTGGCATAGCGTGCCTCGAGCGGGTGCAGGAGCCAGAGGCTGACAAGTTTGTTGCTGCACAAAAGCAAACCGAGGACTCCGGCGATCAGGCATGAACGTCCCAGTTTCACCCCGCGCTTCGTGCGCGCGAGCCACAGTCCCGCCACGAGCAACACGAGGCACAAGGGCAGGGGCATGAGCCAGTAGCCCAGAAATTTTTTCAGCCAGAAAAACATCGCTCGAGAAAAAGGCTCCGGCGCGTGCAGGGCGAGCTTGGCGTGTGGGGTTCGTCCACGGCGGTCGGCGCGACGACGGCGAGCGCGGGCGATTCGATCCAGTTTGACGCGTGGCGTGACGAGGCGAGAATGAACATGAGTTTGCCAATAATATCCATTCTAGCGCAGCGCGATTGTCTGTAGGCTCTTTGTTTCCCCCGTGAAAACCCCCGTCTCCTCCGTCCTGCGGGCTGCGCTTGGCGCGCTTGCTTCCCTCGTTTTTGCCTCGGCGCTTTCCGCGCAGCCCGCTGCGGGGCCCGCGGCCGACTCGGAATCACCGGCCGTCAAGGAGGCCCGGCTGGCGTGGTTCAAGGAGGCGAAGTTCGGGCTCTTCATTCACTGGGGCCTCTACTCGATTCCCGCCGGCATGTGGAAGGGCGAGCGCTCCCCCGGCATCGGCGAGTGGATCATGAACCGGATGAAAATCCCGGTCACCGAATACGAGAAGCTCGCGAGCGGGTTCAATCCGTGGAAATTCGACGCCGACGCCTGGGCGCAGATGGCCGCCGACGCCGGCATGAAATACGTCGTCATCACCTCGAAGCACCACGACGGCTTCGCGCTCTTCAAATCATCCGTCAGCAAATATAACGTCTATGATGCCACACCGTTCCACCGCGACGTCATCAAGGAACTCTCCGCGGCCTGCGCCCGTCACGGTCTGCGCTTCGGGGTATATTACTCGCAGTCGCAGGACTGGCACGAGCGCGGTGGCACCGGCAACAACTGGGACTTCCCCGCCAACGACGTGAAGGACAAGGACGGCTCCTACGACAAATATCTCCAGGAGAAAGTGGAGCCGCAGTTGAAGGAACTCCTCACCAACTACGGTCCGATGTGTCTCATCTGGTTCGACACGCCACAGATGATGACCGGCGAACGTCCGAAGCGTCTCACCGACATTGTGCGCACGCTCCAGCCGCACACGCTGATCGACGGCCGCCTCGGCGCCGTCGGTGATTACGAGTCCACCGACGACAACGCCATTCCCAGCACCAACAAGGACGGCGCGTGGGAAGTCCCCGCGACGCTCAATCGCACTTGGGGATTCCGCAGTGATGACCACGACTGGAAATCGCCCGGCGAGGTGATCTTCAAACTCGTCGATATCGTGAGCAAAGGCGGCAACTACCTGCTCAATGTCGGCCCGACCGCCGAGGGCATCGTGCCGCAGCCGAGCCAGGACAATCTCCGCGCCGTTGGCGAATGGCTGAAGCTGAACGGCGAGGCCGTCTATGGCGCGGGTCGCTCGCCCTTCGGCGAGGAATTCGGTGATTACGCTGCCACGCAAAAGGGCACCGACGGCAAACCGCTTTTCCTCGCGCGCACCGACTGGCGCTGCACCACGAAGCCCGGCAAACTCTACTTCGAGATTTTCAAAATCGGCCGCGACGGCTTTGCGCTGCCGGCGTTCCAAAACGCCATCAAGTCGGTCACCCAGATCGACGAGATGGGCCGCCGCAAGACCCTCCCGGTGAAGACGAGCAAAGAGGGCGTGCGCACCATCGATGTGCCGCGCATGGCCGTCCTCGACACCATGGGCTCGGTCATTGTCGTCGAAATCGAAGGCGACAAAGTCGAGCGCTGAAAATTAGCCGTGCCATCCGCGAAATCCGCGGTCAAAAAAAGCCAGCCCATCAAAAACAAGGCGGCGCGATGCCGCTGAGTCCTGAGCGCAAGCGAAGGATCCCCTGCTCCCTATCCCCTATGAAAACCCTCCCCTCTGTCCTCGCGCTGCTCGCGCTCACCGCCTCATTTTCGACGGCCGCCGAATCCTACAAGATCGCCGTCATCCCAAAGGGGACGACGCACGAATTTTGGAAATCAATCCACGCGGGCGCCGTGAAGGCCCAGCGTGAATTCGAGGCGCAGGGCGTGGCGGTGACCGTCATCTGGAAAGGCCCGATCAAGGAGGACGACCGCGAGCAGCAGATTCAGGTCGTGGAAAATTTCGTCGGCCAGCGCGTGAGCGGCATCGTCATCGCGCCCCTCGACAAGAAGGGCCTCGTCGCCCCGATCGAGACCGCGGTGCGCGGCAAGATCCCGGTGGTGGTGATCGATTCCGGCGTCGAGTCGAAGGCGCAGTCGAGCTTCATCGCGACCGATAACCGCGAGGGCGGCCGCATCGCCGCCCGCGAACTCGGCAAGATGCTCGGCGGCAAGGGCGGCGTGATTATGCTCCGCCTCCAGGTCGGCTCGGCGAGCACCGAGGCCCGCGAGGAAGGATTTCTCGAGGTGATGAAAAAGGATTTCCCCCAGATCAAACTCCTCTCGACTGACCAGCACGCCGGGGCCACGCGCGACACCGCGAAAGCGGTCAGCGAGAATCTGCTCAATCGTTTCGGCAAACAGGTGAACGGCATCTTTGCCTGCAATGAGTCGGGCTCCGCCGGCATGCTGTTGGCGCTGCGCGATGCGGGGCTCGCCGGCGGCAAGGTGAAGTTGGTGGTGTTCGACTCGGGTGAAACGCTCAACGCCGGACTCATGGCGGGCGACATCCAGGGCATGGTGGTGCAAAACCCGATGCGCATGGGCTATCTCGGGGTGAAGACGATGATCGCGGTCCTCCGCGGCGAAAAAGTTGAGCCCGTCATCGACACCGGCGTGGGCTTCGTAACGAAGGCGAATATCGATTCCCCCGAAATGGCCGAAATCGTCCATCCGCCGCTCGACAAATATTTGAAGTAATGACGACCACCGCCGCCGCTCTTCGGCTGACGGGAATCAAGAAAAGCTTCGGTGCCACGCGCGCCCTGCGCGGCGTCTCGCTGGAGATTTTGCCCGGTGAGGTGCATGCGCTGATTGGCGAAAATGGCGCGGGCAAGAGCACGCTGATGAAAATCCTCAGCGGCGCGCACGCCGCCGACGAGGGGGCGATGGAACTCGGCGGCCAGCCCTACGCGCCGGAAAACCCACACGACGCCCGCCTCAAGGGCGTCGCGATGATTTATCAGGAGCTCAACCTCGCGCTCCATCTTTCCGCGCAAGAAAATATTCTGCTCGGAGCCGAATCCGCCCGCGGCGGCTGGATTGACGCGCCGGCTTCGCGCGATCGCGCGCGGGCGGCGCTCGCCCAGCTCGGCCATGAGAACCTCGACCTCGATCGGCTGGCGGGATCGTTCAGCATCGCGGAGCAGCAGGTGATCGAGATCGCGCGGGCCCTGCTAAAAAAACCGCAGGTGCTCATCATGGACGAACCGACGAGCAGCCTCACGCAGGCCGACACCGAAAAACTTTTCGCCACCATCGCCCGGTTGCGCGCCCAGGGCGTGAGCGTGATCTACATTAGCCACTTTCTCGAGGAGTGCCGCCGCATCGCGGATCGATTTACCGTGCTCAAGGATGGTGAAACCGTCGGGAGCGGCGCGATGTCGACGGCCACGGTCGAGCAACTCGTGCGGCTGATGACCGGCCGCGAAGTGAAGGATCTTTACGCGCGGTCGTCGCATCCGGTGGGCGAGGTCGTGCTCGAAGCGAAGGAGACCGCAGGCGGACCGCGGTTGAAGCGTGCGAGTTTCGTGCTCCGCGCCGGCGAGATCGTCGGGCTGGCCGGGCTGATCGGCGCGGGCCGCA
>JBBRLB010000088.1:0-27233 GCA_038231575.1 Opitutales bacterium
GCGTTGAAAAGGCCGCCTCAATCGAACGGACGTCCCGGTGGAATCTGTTTACCGCGCCACCGTCCTCGATAAGCTCCGCGCCTCTGGCCTGCGAGTCGAACCGGCCTACCTTGCGGAAATCGCCTGTCCGGATGCGAACGATATTCCTTTCGTCGCGGCTGCACACTCCTGTAGGCCAAACCGGATTGAGTGAAAGATTTGCAAGCTGACCCCGCCGTTCGCCCGGTACCTGCCCCGACCGAAATCAAGGCGCGCCTCTGGCCGCCTTCGTCGGGTGGTAAAATGAGTGAAGAAGCGGGCGATCCAAGAAACCCGTGCGCTGGCGCGGTCACCTCAGGGCGAGGGCACGGCCACCGTCACGACACAACGAAAGCCGAGGTTGAAGGCGCGAAGGTCGGGGCGTTGGCGTTCGTGGAGGGACGACATCAAAAAGCTGGAAACACCTTGGTTGAACGACGCGCCCCGCACCACGCGCCCTTTTCGCTCGGCGTTATACCAATCGCTGCACCACTCCCAAACATTTCCTCCCAGGTCATAGATTCCAACCCGGTTGGCGGTATAGCTGCCCACCTTGGCCGTATATTTAGCACCGTCGGTATAGCCGTTGACCTTCACTGGCTGACCGCCCGCTAACCAACCGTCCTCTTCGCCTGAATAGTTTCCGCTTCCTTTTGGCGGAGGAAATCCCGTGCCCCAGGGATAAACATTTTCTATCTTCCTGTTTTTATCCTCCGGGGTTGCTCCTGTTTCGGCTGGCAAACCCACCGCCCAGCTCCATTCGGCATCCGTGGGCAAGCGGAACTCTTGTCCCGCCGACAGATTTCCAGCGGCTCGCTCTTTCTCCGTCAGCCACCGGCAGAATGCCTCGGCATCGTTCCAGTTCACGTTCACCACTGGATGCAACGGCGTCTGCGAAAACCCGGCGGCGTAGTTTTGACTTTTGGTTTCGGGAACGCGCCAACCTTCGCCCGCGTTGTAGTTGGTCGCCTTCACGAAGGCCTCGAAATCCTGCACGCGCGTCTCCCAGATGCAGAAGAGGACGTTCGTCTCGGGCACCCGCACGAACTTCATGCCGAGGGAATTCTCCCACGAACCACCGGGTTTGGGTCCAGACGAAGGCGGCTGGTCAGCGAGCTTGGAGGAAAGGTCGGCTGCGCTCAGCGGCAGTGAAAAGAGGCAACAGAGGGCGGCAATAAAACGAGTGACGATCGGCTTCATGAAAAAAGAAAGCACCGCGCTGACTGGTCGGTGTTGGAGAAAATCAGTGCCAACGCAAGGAAGCGAAACAGTCAGACGCGGTTTATCAGACCCTCTTGGAGGTCCAACGGACGAGCTGCTCGTCTGTGGTGCGGCTGTCCCGCAGTTTAAGCGCACCCCTAAAGCGAAGCAATAAGGGGTCGGTCGGCGGACATTGATATTTTACTTGGCCCGCGCAGCGGTAAAAACGCCGCCGACTCGAAGCGACCAATATCACTTTCCTCAACGCGACACTTTTTCTGTCATTCCACGGCGGTCGCGCGATGCTCAGCCGGCGCGTCGGGCCCAGCGCAGTTTGGCGGGGGCGGAGCGCGGGTTTGCGCTCTGTTCTTCGGGCGACGGGCGGATGATTTCGGCGGCGATCGCGGCGTAGTGGCCGGCGCGCTGGCCCGCGGCGAAGGCTTTTTTCACGCGACGATCTTCGCCGGAATGAAACGTCAGCACCGCCACGCGTCCGCCGGATTTCAGGCACAGGGGCAGCGCGCGGAGAAACGCATCGAGCGCGGAAAATTCGTCGTTGACCGCGATCCGCAGCGCTTGGAAGACGCGGCGCACGGTCAGGTCGGCGGCGTCATCGTTCACGCGCGGCAGCGCGGCGCGGATCGCTTCGGCCAGCTCGGCGGTGGTGCCGAAGGTGCGGCCGGCGAGCGGCGGGGCCAGCGCAGCGGCGTGGGGTTCATCGGCGTTATCGGTGAGGAGGCGGGCGAGATCGGCGGCGCGAATGCGTTCGAGAAAAGCGGACGCGGGCAAACCGCGCAACGGATTCATGCGCATGTCGAGCGGGCCGGAGTGTTTCACCGAAAAGCCGCGCGCCGGATCGTCGATCTGCATCGAGGAAATTCCGAGGTCGGCCAGAATCATATCGACGCCACTCAAGCCAGCGGACGCGATCACCGGTGCGAGGCCGGCGAAGTTGCTACGGTGGGCCGTGAAAATCTCCGGGCCAAACCCCAAGGCACGGAGGCGAGCCTCGGTTTTCGGGAGCTCAATGGGATCGGCGTCGAGGCCGAGCAGGCGGCCACCCGGCGTCAGGCGGGCGAGGATTTCGCGGGCGTGGCCGCCGTAGCCGAGCGTGCAATCCGCCGCGCTCTCCCCCGGCTGTGGCGCGAGTTTTTCCAGAATCTCGGCCACCATGATTGGCCGGTGCGTGCCGGCGGGTGTCTTGCCGGAGGCGAGCACCTTCGCGACGGTGGCGGCGTGGCGGGCGGGATCGTGCTCCTTGTATTTGTCCGCAAAATGGCGCGGATTTTTTCCGGCGTAACGCGGTCGGCGGCGATGAGGCGACGCCGCCGGTGCCGGGGCGAAGTTAGGATCGGGCCCGTCGAGCATGGGAGAGGATCATGCCGAATCGGATGCGGCCTCGCGAGGGAGAAAGGGACGGACAATTTTCGTCACAGTTCATCCCAATCGCCGCTGGCTTCCCAATTTTCAGCCAGCGAGATGAACCTAAAAATTCAGTTGGAACCACAGCGAGACCGAGAAGAGTCGAAGAGTAAATTGAGTTTACCTGCGAGGTGAAGAACCGCTTGGAATCAAACCCGACTCCAGTGCCTTTCTCTGTGCTCTCTGAGCCTCTATGGTTAATTTCATCTGCGGAATTTTGGATGCATGATGGGCGGGCACGGCACTGTGCCCGAATTTTCGGAAGCGACCGCGCGCTCATGCGGGCACAGGGACGAGCCCGCCCACCATGGGAGGAGCCGGGCGCCGGCCCTCGGAGAACGATTCGAACGAATCGCTTGCGGCCGATTTATTTCTTGGCCGCGGGCGCTTCAATCCGGTTGCCTGATGCGTCGTAGCCCGTGTTGGTGGCGCTGCGCGTGCCTTGAAACAGGCGGTAGCCGGGGCGATTCTGCCAGCTCGAGGGGCCAGCCAGAATCTTGCCGTGCGCGAGCACGGCGTCACGGACGAGTTTCTCGCGGGCATTATAACTCTCGTCGCCATCGCGGTCACCCGCTTGCCAGCCGAAATCGTTGCTCGCGACCATGACGATATCGATGCCGGGCACCTCTTCGAGAATCGTGTTGATCAAGCCGACACCCTCCGGGTTCTCGATTTGGATCATGACGAGAATATTATTGTTGGCGTTCGTCTGGTAGCCTGGACCCCACAGCGCGGTGAACTGGCCGCCCCCCGAGCTGCGATGGCCCCACGGCTTGGCATTGGGATTGTCACGGTGGCCAATCGGCCATTTGGAGAATTTGACCGCGTTCCGGGCTTCTTCCACATCGTCAACCATGGGCACGATGATGCCGAGGGCGCCGGCATCGCACGCTTTCTGGATGTCGCCCTCGAACGCGCCGGGCACGCGGACAAAGGGGATGCAACCGGCGTCCACGACGACCTTGATGATGTTCTCCGTTTCACGCCACGTCAGCCGGGAGTGCTGCATCTCGATCCAGATAAAATCCTGACCCTCGCAGGCTTTCTTTGCCGCCTCGAGGTCCGGCTGAATGATCGTGTTGCTGAAGATCTGTTTTCCTTCCTTCAGTTTGGTGATGACGGTGTTGAACGTCTGCGAGCCGGCGGGGATACCCGGGCCTCCTCGACCACCGCGGGCCGGCGCAGCCGCCGGTGCGGCCGCGGGCGTCGCTGGCGTCTGCGCCGCGGCAACCGAGACGGCTGAGACGACCGCCGCCAGGCCGGCCGTTGTCGCAAGAAAATCCCGCCGGTTCATCGGGCCAGCGTTGCTCGCGGGGCTGGGATCGCTCCCGGCGTTGGCGTTGTTCTCGGAGTGAGTATTTTTCGTGGGGTTGGGGTTGTTCATTATAACGCCGGGGATCTGATGGTTGATTGGGGGTGAAGGGAAAGCACTGGAATCATACCCGAAACGTGCAGGCAGACTATCAGGGGGATCGGGAGCGCAACACGGTCGCCAATATTTGCGGGGCCGTTCTGTTCATACCGAAGTGTCGCCCCGCAAAGCAAGACGTGAACGGCCGGCAGACGGCCGCGGGGCGATGCCAACCTGGTCATGCGTTGCCCGCTCCGCAGCCGTGGCGACGATCGCCCGCTGCTCGACTTCTTGACAAGTGCTTGGGCCGGTCGTGCTCTAAACGCCGCCCCAGCCCGCGCGAAATTATCCCCCCTTTTTTCCCGCTCCTTCCGCCGGCCGAAGATTGCGCCCATGAATTCAACCTTGTGCCCTGACCTTGGCTGCTACGCCTGAAACACCCCGCGTAACGCGTCGTCAGGCGCTCACGTCCCTCGCGCTCGCCGCCGGCAGCGTGCTCGCTGCGACGAGTGGTCGCGCTCAACCCGCCACGCCTTCGCCCGGCGCTCCCGCTGCGCCGCCTTCCAGCCCGACGCGCGCGCCGGCAGTCGCGGACCTGTTCAGCGTGCCCCAATACGAGGAGCGGTCGAAGGGTGTGATGTCGATCGCCGCTTGGGAATTTTACGATCAAGGCTGCGCCGACGATCTTACGGTGCATTGGAATCGCGAAGCGCTCCAACGACTGCGGCTCGAAAGCCGGGTGATGGTGGACGTCGAGAAAATCGACACCGCCACCACGCTGTTCGGCCACGCGATGACCCATCCCATCCTGCTCGCGCCGGCTGCGAACCACATGCTCGTCCATCCCGAAGCCGAGGTGGCGACCGCCCGGGGCGCGACCGCGGCCGAGGCCACGATGGTCCTCAGCTCGAATTCGAATCGCACCATCGAAGACGTGGCGGCCGCGACGACGCAGCCGCTGTGGTTTCAACTCTACGTCAGCCGTGATCGTGGAATTGCGAAAGAATTGATTCAGCGCGCCGAAGCCGCCGGCTGCAAAGCCCTGTGCGTCACGGTCGATCAGCCCGTGATCTACACGCGCGATCGATCGAACCGGCAGTCCGAGGAAATCCGCGGGCTGCCGCTCCCGAACGTTCGACAGCCCGTCGCTGGCGCCACGCCGACGAGCGGCGGACGGACGCGCTCGCTGACGTGGAAAGATCTGGAGTGGTTTCGGTCGGTGACAAAAATCAAGGTCCTCCTGAAAGGGGTCCTGCATCCCGACGATGCGGAGATGGCCGTCAAAGCGGGTGCCGACGGGATCATCGTTTCCAATCATGGCGGACGCGCGCTCGACGGCGTCGCCGCCACGATCGACGCTTTGCCGCGCGTCACCGATCGCGTGAACAAACGAATTCCCGTGCTCATGGATGGTGGTATTCGTCGCGGCGCCGACGTCCTCAAGGCACTGGCCCGCGGGGCTGACGCAGTGTTGATCGGGCGGCCGTATCTCTACGGTCTGGCCGTGAATGGGAGTGATGGCGTGCAGCACATCGTCCGCATCCTCCGGAACGAATTGGAAGCGGCCATGGCGCTCACCGGTCGCACGTCGCTGGCGCAGATCGATCGGTCCGTGTTGTGGCCGGAGAAATCATAAACGCGCGGCCGTCCCGTCTTCAGGCATATCTTCGCTCTTAAAAACTCCCAATCCCCATGCCTTGGTCTCAAGTCTATTCCCCCGTCAACGATAGTATCGGCACGTCAGCGCTGATCGCCGCGATTCCGGTCGTCGTGCTGCTCGCCCTCCTCGCGTTTTGGCACGTGCGCGCGTATCTCGCCGCGATCGTCGCGCTCCTGACGGCGGGCTCGATCGCGATTTTCGTTTACGGCATGCCGGCGAAACTCGCCGTGGCCGCAGCGGGCTACGGCGCCGCGTTCGGCCTGCTGCCGATCGGCTGGCTGATTCTCAACGCGATCTTCATCTACCAACTCTCCGTGGAAACGGGACAATTCGTCGTCCTGCAAAACCAGATCGCCGGGATCTCGCGCGACCGGCGCATTCAGGCGCTGCTGATCGCGTTTGCGTTTGGCGCGTTCATCGAAGGCGCGGCCGGCTTTGGCGCACCGGTCGCAATCAGCGGCGCATTGATGATCGGGCTCGGTTTCAAACCGCTCGAAGCCGCGAAGCTCGCGCTCATCGGCAACACCGCGCCGGTCGCCTTCGGCTCGCTCGGCATCCCGCTCGTCACGATGGCGCCGCTCACCGGCCTCGACCTCCTCGACCTCAGCAAAATGGTCGGCCGACAGCTCCCGATTTTCTCGCTCATCGTTCCGTTCTGGCTCGTCGCCGCACAAGTCGGCTGGCGTGGCATGGTCGGCGTCTGGCCCGCGTGTCTCACCGCCGGCGCTTCGTTCGCCGTCATGCAGTTCGCGATGAGCAATTTTCACGGCCCCTGGCTCGTCGATATCGTCGCCGCCGCCGTCTCGATGCTCTCGCTCCTCGTCCTCATGCGGTTTTGGAAGCCGAAAGAGGAACTCGTTAACGAAAGCGCCTCGGTGAAACCGGCCGCCGCAGTCGCCGGTGCGCCTGTCGCCACCGGTCCGGCGTGGAAGGCCTGGCTGCCGTGGATTTTTCTTACCGGTTTTGTGTTTTGCTGGGGTATGAACCCCGTGAAGAACCAACTCAACGCCTGGTATGCGCCGAAAATTCCGGTCCCCATGCTGCACCAACTCGTGCAGAAAATGCCACCGGTGGCGCCCAAGCCGACCCTCGAAGACGCCTTCTTTACCTTCAACATCCTCTCCGCGACCGGCACCGCCCTCCTGCTCGCCGGCATCGCCTCGGCGATCGCCCTCGGCGTCGGTTTCCCCCGCGCGCTCAAAATCTACGGCCAGACGTTGTGGCGGGTGCGAATTTCGCTGCTGACCATTTCCGCGATGATGGCGCTCGGCTTCACCACGCGCTACGGCGGCACCGACACCACGATGGGCCTCGCGATGGCCGGCACCGGGTGGTGGTTCCCCTTCTTCTCGCCGATCATCGGCTGGCTCGGCGTCGCGCTCACGGGCAGCGACACCTCGTCCAACGTGCTCTTCGGCAATCTGCAAAAGGTTTCCGCCGAAGCGCTGCATCTCTCACCCCTGCTGACCTGTGCCGCCAACAGCTCCGGCGGCGTGATGGGTAAAATGATCGACGCGCAAAGCATCGTCGTCGCGAGCGTGGCGACCGGTGGCCGGCCCGACAGCCCCGACGCCGGGACGATATTGCGCGCCGTCTTCTGGCACAGCATCGCACTCGCGATTCTCGTCGGCATCCTCGTGATGCTCCAAGCCTACGTGTGGCCCGGGATCGTGCCGCACTGAGCCGCGGAAAATCAGCCTCTCCAAAACATCTTTTCGTGGCGGTCTCCGTCCTTCCGTGCATCCCGCAAATCCCGTGAAAAGAATTTTTCTGCTCCTCGGCAGTCTCGCCCTCTTTCCTTCTTTCATGCCCGCCGCCGACTCGCGCGCCGAATTTCTCAAACTCCTCGATCGCCCGCGGGTGCCGCTTGTGTCGCAAATCGCGGAAACGAAATCCGCCGACGGTCTCGTCCAAATCGCGTTCAGTTACGCCGCCGACGCCGACAACCGCGTGCCCGGCCTTCTCCTGAAATCCGCCACCGCGCCCGCCGGCCGTCGCCCGGTCGTCATCGTGATGCACGGCACCGGCGGGTCGAAGGACGGCGAACTGCCCTACCTGAAGGACCTCGTCCACGACGGCTTCATCGCCGTCGCGATCGATGGTCGCTATCACGGCGCACGCGCCAAGTCCGGCAAAGGCTCCGCCGAATATGTCGACGCGATCCTCCGGACTTTCCGGGGTGGCAAGGAGCACCCGTTCTTCTTCGATACCGCGTGGGATCTGATGCGCCTCATCGATTACCTCGAGACGCGCGACGACGTCGATGCGAAGCGCATCGGCGCCTTCGGCACCTCGAAAGGTGGCATCGAGCTTTACCTCGCCGCCGCCGCCGACCCGCGCATCGCCGTCGCCGTGCCGTGCATCAGCGTGGAAAGTTTCCGCTGGGCCGCCGAAAACAACTCGTGGCAGTCGCGCATCGGCACCGTGCAAGCCGCGTTCGACGCCGCCGCGAAGGACAGCGGAGTCGAAAAACCCGACGGCCATTTCGTCCACACGTTTTACTCCAAAATCGCGCCCGGCATCGACCGCGAGTTCGATGGCCCCGCGATGGTGCCGCTCATCGCCCCGCGCCCGCTGCTCTCGATCAACGGCGAACTCGATCCGCGCACGCCCAAAGGCGGCCTCGATCTCTGCGTCGAAGCGACGCGTGCCGCCTACCAAGCCGCCGGTGCTGAGGAAAAATTCGTCCTCCGCATCCAGCCTAACACCGCGCACCAAGTCCGCCCCGAATCGAAAGTCCTCGCGCGCGAGTGGTTCGTGCGGTGGCTGAAACCGTGATCCGGATTTTGCTGACGGCCTTGGCGTTGGTGCGACTGGCGCACGCGCGATTGGCCGAAGCGCAGCATTTCCATTTCCTGTTGCCGGATCCGCTCGCGTTGCGGACTTGGTATCTGGAAAAATTCGGCCTGACGGCCACCACGCGGAGGCCGCACCAGACCCCGGATATTCCGGGGATCAATCTGACCTTCGCCGGATCGAAAACGCCCATGGATCGACCCACGAAAGGTGGGATCATCGACCATCTGGGTTTTGAGGTTCAGAATCTGGAGGCACTTTGCCGATGACTCGAAGCGAGCGCTGTAAGATTGGATATTCCATTTCTCCGCGAAGCGGAACCGGGCTTTGCGTCGGCCGCGTTGACCGATCCCCGCGGAGTTTCGATTGAGCTCACCGAAGGTCTCGGCCGCTGGGTGAAACCGTAAGCGCAGTTCATGCTCCGGCTTGAACGAGGACAAGGCGCGTCCCGTCCCGATGAGCACTGGCCCAGTTAGCCGGCGAACAGGCTGCGTTTCCGACCAGAGACAAAGCATAACGCCGCCGGGGCTGCCGCTGGAGCTTCAGGAGAATGATGCCCGAGCAGAAGACCGCCGAAGGATGGAGGGGCGCACAACGGCCTCCTTTTAAACGTCGTGGCCTGTAAGAAAAGACCCGTGCGATGCTACTAACTCATCAAGCCCCATGATTTCGAGACGACAATCAGCCTCAATGAATTCAGCGCAGGTTGGCGTCGCGCTGGCGCCGGACACGTTTACGCTTCAGCCTTCCACCGGGTCGGGTCGGGAAAACTAAAAGCCATGCACGACAGCGAGCGGGATCGAATCTTCGGTGAGTGGCTGGCGGGCCACAAAGGGATCCTCTTCAAAGTGGTCCGCGCGTATGCGTTCGAGCATGCCGACCGGCAGGATCTCTTTCAGGAGATCGCGGTGCAGGTCTGGCGCTCGGTGGATGCGTTCCGCGGCGAATCGTCCGTGCCCACGTGGATGTATCGCGTCGCCCTAAACACGGCGCTCGCGTGGACGCGCAAGGAAGGCCGGCATCAGCGGGGCAAGGAGCAACTCGAAGTGGCGGAAGGTCTGCTGACGACGGCGGCGGCGGCCCAGCACGATCCGCGCGTGGAGTGGCTGTATCACCAGATCGCGCAGCTCAAGGAGGTCGATCGCTCCGTGGCCCTGCTGCTGCTCGACGGCTTCAGCTACAAGGAAATCGCCGGCATTGTTGGCCTCACCGAGAGCAACGTCGGCGTGAAGATCAACCGGATCAAGTCGGCCTTGGCCGGCAAACGGATGGAGGAAACTGAATCATGAACCTCGACGAATTAATGTCGGTCTGGCGGACGCAGGATGCGGCCCCGCTGCATGACGTGAACCAGACCCTGCTCCATCTGGCGCTGCGGCAGGACGAGGCGAAGCTGCAGAAGTGGCGGCGCATCGAGCGATGGATCGTCTACGCCATGAGCGCGGGCTTCGTCGCCGGCCTGGCGCTTTTCCTCGCCAACATGATTTTGCTGATGATCGACCGCCCCAATCGGAATGGGTTGACCGGCTGGGATCTCGCTCTGCCGGTTATCGGCGTGATCGCCGCCTTGATCAGTGGTCGCGCGGTGTATGTGCGCCACCGGGCGCAGGCGCTGCGCGAGCAAAGCTTTGGCGAGTCGCTGCGCGATCAACTCAACCGGCGAATCGCGCAACTCGACTACCAGGCGACGACACTCCACCGGACGCTCATTCTGGTCCTTGTGCTGCTGACGGGGATCTGTCCGATCGCCCTCCTCCTCGGCCTCTCGCGGATCAACAAGAAGCCCATCAGCGACGATGGCTACATGGTCGTTTGGCTGATCCTCGTGGGCATCTGGACAGTGGGGAGCAGCATTTGGTCACTCCGCCAGCAGACACGGGATGTGGTGCTGCCGCACAAGCGCCGGCTGGAGGCGTTGCTGAAAGACCTCGATGGCCAGCGATAGCTCCTTTCACCTCTATATTTTTTCCAGTAGTCCCGGGTTGAATCCAAACTAAGGCAGGTGTGTCAGTGAAACTGTGAGTAAAAGTTCTAGCGGAGTTAGCAAAGATTAGCCCGATTTAGCCGCCTGATAGTTGCCGGTCTTTAGAACGACGATGCCCTTAATTGGGCGAGCAATGACTTCGAGGGGTCCCACGACTACGCTCCCGTTCTCGGCGCGATGCTGCAAAAAGCGAACACCTCCGGCACTTCTCGCAGCTCAAACCGTCAGCGGAATTCAGCCCGGCGGTTTCTGCTCCGTCATTTTCTCGAGCAACATCACGGCCATCCGATTGCACGGCGTCGGGATCCCGTGCTTGCGACCGAGGCGGACGATCGTGCCGTTGCGGGCCTCGATTTCCATGGGCCGTCCGGCCAGGCGATCCGCGTGGAGCGAATTCATCCCGTCCGGCGCTCCCTTGCGAAAAAAATCGAGCAGCCCCTCCATCACGCTCTCATCAAGCGTCGCGCCCTCCGCCCGCGCCACCGCGATGCACTCCCGCATGATCTCGCGGGAGACTTCCGCCACGCGCTCGTCGCGAAAAATCCCGTTCGGCTGCAGCAGGATTGCCGTCAGCACCCCGACCGAGTTGAGGCAAAGTTTCCGCCATAGCTCCGTCGTGAGATCGACTGTCGGCGACACTTCCACCGACGTGCCGGCAAACAATCCCGCAAACTCGCGGCCACACGCGCTATTTTCGACCACGAGGCGCGCCGCGCGGCGCTGGCGGAAGAGATTTCCTTCCCGTTCCGCCGGGCAATACACCAACACCGGCAAAATCTGTTCCGACCTCAGATACGGCGCGAAACGTTCGCGATGGTCGACGCCGTTTTGCAGCACGGCGACCGGCGCCCCGTGGCTCGCGAGCGGGCCGAGCCACGCCGCGGTCGTCTCCGTATCGTAAGCCTTGGTCGCAACCAGCACCCAATCGACCGACGGCGCATCCGCCGGTGACGTGAACACCATGGGGCGCACAGCGATCGTCTCGCCGGGCGTCTCGACGGTGAACGGCGGCACCGGCCGCCGCGCACAAAGGATCACTTCATGCGCACCGGTGCGCCCGAGCCAGGCGGCCATCGTGCCGCCGATGGCGCCCGGCCCGACAATTGCGATGCGGGCCACGCGCGCAGCTCCTTACCAACCCGCGCCCTTCGTCAGCGTCTTCACGCGGACGAGGAAATAATTCGCGGTGATGTAGAGCGTCGAACCGTCGTCGCCCCAGCAGCAGTTGCCGGTGGGTTCGTTCGTGTTGATGACACCGAGGAGTTTTCCCGCCGGCGAAAGCACCTGCACGCCACCCGGGCCGGTCGCCCAGACGTTGCCGTCGCGATCGACCTTCAAGCCGTCGCACAGGCCCGGCATCTTGGCGTCCGCGCGCGACTGCGCATCGAAAAACGTCCGCTCATTCGCCAGCGTGCCGTCGGCTTTCACGTCGAACGCCACCACGCGCGTAAACTTCGAATCGCTGACCGTGACGTAGAGCGTCTTCTCGTCGGGCGAGAAGCCGATGCCGTTCGGAAACGTGAGATTCTTCGTCAGCAGCGTGACTTTGCCGTCGGTTCCGATTCGATAGACGCCGGCGAAAGGCGTTTCGCGCAGCGGCGAAGTCACGATGCCCTCGAGGCCATACGGCGGATCGGTGAAATAGATTTCGCCGCTCTTGCGCACCGCGAGATCGTTGGGGCTGTTGAAGCGCTTGCCCTCGTAGCGATCCGCCACCGTCGCAAACGTCCCCTTTTCCCAGCGCGCGATCTGCCGGCCACCGTGCTGTGCGAGCAGCAGGCGACCCTGCCGGTCGGTCGTCAGGCCGTTGCTACCCGGTTCGCGAAAGCCCGGCGTCGCCGCCACGAGCCCGCTCGGACGCAGATAAACTTCGGCGCGCGTCATGCCCGGTTTCCACTGGTAGGCGGTGTTGGCCAGCACGTCGGAAAACACCACGCCGCCATCAAACCACGTCGGCCCTTCCGACCAGCGGAAGCCCTCGGCGAGTTTCTCGATCTGCGCGCTCGGCGCGACGAGTTTGTCGAACGCCGGATCGAGGCGCTCGATCTTGCCGACAAACGGATGCGGCGGATCGTCGGCGGCGAACAGGCTAAGCGAGGTGAACGCGAGCAGGAGGGTAAGTTTCAGTTTCATGGGGTCGCACTGATTTACCGGTGCACGTCGCACATTCAACCCCGAACCTCGTCGTGCGGGAAGGATGACGGGATTCTTTGACGCCGCCCCACAACCCGCCCACCGTCTTCACCCGCCCATGAAATTCACGCCCGCCAAACCGCCACTCACCGGCGAGACGCTCGACACGCTCACTGCGCGTCTGGCGGAGCGTGGCGAACCGGCGTTCCGCGCGAAGCAGATCCTCGACTGGCTCTACAAGAAGCGCGCGCGCACGTGGGACGACATGACCAATCTCTCGAAGCCGCTCCGCACCTGGCTCGCCGAGACCTTCGAGCTCCTCGGCGCGGAGCTCGTGCTCGGCAAGCAGTCGACGGACGTCACCGACAAACTCCTCCTCGAACTCGGCGACAAATCGCTCATCGAGACCGTCATCATCCGCGTCCCCCAGGAAGGCGTGGGCGTCGAACACTCGCGCAAGACGATCTGCATTTCCACGCAGGTCGGTTGCGCGATGGGTTGCGTGTTCTGCGCGAGCGGACTCGCGGGACTCAAACGCGATCTTTCCGCGGGCGAGATCGTCGCGCAGTTGCTCCAGGTGTGTTATCGCGAGGACGCCCGCACGCCACGCGCCCGCATGGAACTGGCCTCGTTCGACAACATCGTCGTCATGGGCATGGGCGAGCCGCTCGCCAACTACGACGCCCTCCTCCGCGCGCTCACGATCCTCAACGCCGAGTGGGGCCTCGGCTTCGGCGCGCGGCGCATCACGATTTCCACGAGCGGCCTCGTCCCCAAAATTCTGAAACTCGCCGACGAAGGCCTCGGTTTCCGGCTCGCGATCTCGCTGCACGGCGCGACCGACGAAGTCCGCGAGAAGATCATGCCGATCAACAAGGCCTACCCGCTCGCGAAGCTGATCCCGGCCGTCCGCACGTTTTCGGAGAAACACGGCCGCATGGTCACGCTTGAGTTCATCCTTATCGAGGAGGTCAACGATTCACTCGTTCAGGCCCGCCTCCTCCGCGCCATCGCGCTCGATCTGCACGCACACGTGAATCTCATTCCCTACAACACCGTGGAGGGCCTCCCGTGGAAGCGCCCGTCGATCACGCGCCAGGAAAAATTCGCGGATGTGCTCCGCGCCGCGCGCGTGTCCGTCACGCTCCGCCGGGAAAAGGGCCACGACATCGACGCCGCCTGCGGTCAGCTCCGACTCAAGACCGAGAAAGACCGCGAACTCGCCACGAACGCCGCATGAAGCCGGCTACCGATTCGCCGCCGGCCTCGACTGCCGTCCGCGTGATCCTCGCGATCAGCGCGGGTCATCTGCTCAACGACACCATTCAATCGTTGCTGCCGGCGATCTATCCGCTGCTGAAGAGCGAGCTGAACCTCACGTTTGGACAGATCGGTTTGATCACACTCGCGTTTCAACTCACCGCGTCGCTCCTACAGCCGCTCGTCGGCGTTTACACGGATCACCGGCCGCAGCCGTTCTCCCTCGCGATCGGCATGGTGTTTACGCTCGTCGGCGTGGTGCTGCTGTCGCTCGCCGGAACGTTCGCCGCGGTGCTGGTCGCGGCTGCGCTGGTCGGGCTCGGCTCGTCGGTGTTTCACCCGGAGGCCTCGCGCGTCGCGCGCATGGCGTCGGGCGGGCGGCACGGGTTCGCCCAATCGCTCTTCCAGGTCGGCGGCAACGCCGGCAGCGCGCTCGGCCCGTTGCTGGCCGCGCTCGTGCTTACGCGCCATGCGCAATCGCGCGTGGCGTGGTTCGTCGTGGTGCCGCTCCTCGGCATCGCGCTGCTGCTGCGCGTCGGCCGCTGGTATCGCGCGCAACTCGCGGCGCATCACGCCAGTGGCGCCGCGCGCCGTCCCGCGCCCCCATCCACCGTCAGTCGCGGCCGCATCATCGCGACCATCGCCATTCTCGCGCTGCTGATTTTCTCGAAGTATTTCTATCTGGCCAGCCTGGGGAGCTACTACACGTTTTACCTCATCCATAAATTCGGCGTCTCGGTGCAGGGCGCGCAGTTTTATCTTTTCTTGTTCCTCGCCGCCGTCGCCGCCGGCACCATCATCGGCGGCCCGGTCGGTGATCGGATTGGGCGGAAATACGTCATCTGGGTTTCGATTCTCGGGGTCGCCCCGTTCACGCTCGCCCTGCCCTACGCCAACCTGTTCTGGACTGCGGCGCTCACGGTCGTGATCGGCGTCGTGCTGGCCTCGGCGTTTTCCGCGATCCTCGTTTACGCCCAGGAGCTGATCCCCAGCCGCGTCGGGTTGGTCTCGGGGATTTTCTTCGGTTTCGCTTTTGGCATGGGTGGCATCGGCTCCGCCTTGCTCGGACAATTCGCCGACCGCGCGGGCATCGATTACGTCTATCACGTCTGCTCGTTCCTCCCGTTGATCGGGCTCCTGACGATTTTCCTGCCCAATCTGGGAAAGCCGCGGCTGCCGCAAGCCGTCCCGCGCTGAGTGGAGCGGGTGCGAATTTTCCGCTTGCCCAGTCCCGGGCAATTTTTTTTAGAACGAAACTTTCAATTCCGTCCATAATCCCGCTCGCCAACGAAACCGAATCCTGCCGTTTTCGTCCTTCCCGCTCTCCACCCATGATCGAAGTTAAAGGCTTGGTTAAGACATATGGCGCCAAACGCGCCGTCGACGGCGTGAGTTTCTCCGTCCAACGCGGAGAAATCCTCGGCTTTCTCGGGCCCAACGGCGCGGGCAAGTCCACGACAATGAAAATGATCACCGGCTTCATCCGCCCCGACGCCGGCACCGCCACCGTCGACGGCATCGATGTCACCGCCGATCCCGTCGCCGTGAAGCGCAAGCTCGGCTACCTGCCCGAGAGCGCCCCGGCCTATCCCGAGATGACCGTCGAGGAGTTTCTCGGGTTCATCGCCGAGGTCCGCGGCTTCCGTGCCGCCGAGGCGAAACGCGCCCAGGTCGATCGCGCCATCGCCCTCACCCATCTCGCGCCGGTCCGCAAACAAGCCATCGAAACACTCTCGAAGGGGTTCAAGCAGCGCGTCGGCTTCGCGCAGGCGTTGCTCCACGATCCGTCGGCGCTCGTGCTCGACGAGCCGACCGACGGCCTCGACCCGAATCAAAAAATCGAGGTGCGCTCGCTGATCAAGAGCATGGCCGTCGAAAAAACGATCATCCTCTCCACGCACATCCTCGAGGAGGTCGAAGCCATCTGCACCCGCGTGATCATCATCTCACGCGGCAAAGTCGTCGTCGACGAAACGCCCGCCGCGCTTCGGGCCCGGCAGCCCGGCGCACGCCTCGACGAAATCTTCCGCTCGCTCACCGCCTCCGACGTCTGAGCCCACGCCCCGCCATGAAACAGATTTGTCCCATTTTTAAACGTGAGTTCCTCGGCTATTTCCGCGCGCCGGTAGCCTACGTCTTCCTCATTTCGTTCCTCGTCATCTCGGTGTCGCTCGCCTTCTCGCGCTACGGCGGCTTCTTCCGCGCTGGCGTCGCGGGGCTCGAAAGCTACTTCGTGTTTTTCCCGTGGCTCTTCATGTTCATCGTGCCGGCCGTCGGCATGCGGCTGTGGTCCGAGGAAAAACGCTCCGGCACCGTCGAACTCCTCTTCACGCTGCCCATCACCACGCTCGAGGCCGTGCTCGGAAAATTCCTCGCCGGCTGGGCGTTTCTCGCGCTCGCAGTGCTGCTGAGCTTTCCGATGGCCGTGACCGTCGGCTACCTCGGCGCCCCGGACTGGGGCGTCGTCGCCACGACCTACTTCGGCGCGATCTTGATGGCCGGCGCCTATCTCGGCGTCTGTTCACTCACCTCCGCGCTCACGAAAAACCAGGTCATCAGCTTCGTCCTCAGCCTCGCCGCGTGCGCCGTGCTGCTCTTCCTTGGCTTCAGCAGCTTCACCGACACGCTTGAGCACACGCTGCCGCTGCCCGTCGCGGACGCACTCGCGAATTTCAGTTTCATCACGCACTTCGACGCGTTCACGAAGGGCATCGTCGACCCGAAGGACGTCGTGTTCTTCCTCTCGCTGATGGGCTTCACGCTCTTCCTCAACGTCGTCGTCCTCGAACGCTAACCCTTCGCCGCCCACCATGAAAACCGGCAGCAAAGCCCTTGCCATCGTCCTCCTCTTCGTCGGCCTCGTGCTCGTCAACTACCTCGCGTCGTCGATCCCGGCACGCGTCGACGCCACCGCCGAGTCGATCTACTCGCTCTCGCCCGGCACCAAAACCCTCCTCGCGAAAATCGAGGAGCCCGTCTCGCTCACGCTCTACTTCTCGAAAGACGCGACCGGTCTGCCCATCGCCTATAAAAATTACGCGACGCGCGTCTCCGAGATGCTGCGTCAATATGTCCGCGCCTCGCACGGCAAGATCACGCTCACCGTCGTCAACCCGAAGGCCGACACGCCCCAGGAGGAAAAGGCCACCGCCGCCGGTCTCACGCCGCAGGTTTCGCAGCAGGGCGGCGACCAGTTTTTCTTCGGCCTCGTCGTCACGCAGGCCGACCAGCAGAAAACCATCCCGTCCTTCACGCCGCAGCGCGAGCAGTTCCTCGAATACGATCTCTCGAAGCTCATTTACAGCGTGCAACTGCTCGACAAGCCGAAGCTCGGCCTGCTCACCAGCCTGCCGATTCAGGGCAGCAGCCCGCAAGAGCAGCAAATGATGATGATGATGCGCCAGCAGCCGCCGCCTGGCCAATACGTCGCCACCGAGTGGGCGCAGTCGTTCAACCTCATCAAGGTCGACGCCGCCGCGACGGAACTTCCCGCCGGCCTCGATTCCCTCGTCATCATTCATCCGGAAAACGTTGCGCCGAAACTCCAGTTCGCGATCGACCAGTTCCTGCTGAGCGGCAAACCAGTCTTCCTCGCGCTCGATCCGTCGTCGCAACATTTCAAGCGGCAGAGCAATCCCCAGCAGCAGATGATGGGGCAACCGGCCCAAAACGTCTCCAGCGATCTGCCCGTCCTGCTCAATGCCTACGGTATCACTTACGATCCGCAGAAGGTCGTCGGGGATTTGGAGAACGCGACCCAAGTCCAGACCGGCGCCAACGGCGTCGCGCGCTATCCGATTTGGCTGAGCCTCCGCAAACCCAACTTCAGCCCGAAGTCGCTCCCGACCGCTCAGCTCAACTCGGCGATGTTCATCGAAGCCGGCAGCCTCGCGCAAAAATCCGGCAGCGGCCTCACCTTCACGCCGCTCGTCGAGACCTCGGCCGCGTCCGGCGAGATCGCGAGCATAATGCTCCAGTTCGCCCAGCCTGACGATGTCGCGAAACAAATCACCCCGAGCGGCAAGAAAACGATCGCGGCACTCGTGACGGGAAAATTCAAGAGCGCCTTCCCGGACGGCGCGCCGAAGGACGAGCCGAAGCCGGACGACGCGGCGAAGAAAGACGACAAGAAGCCCGAGACCGCCAAGACCGCCGACGCGCTGAAGGAATCCAAGTCGACTTCGACCCTCTTCGTCATCGCCGACACCGACTGGCTCTTCGACGACTACATGTTCGACCCGCGCTACCGTCAGGCTGGCATGCTGCTTCCCATCAACGACAACCTCGCGTTCGCGTCCAACACCGTCGAGTTCCTCGGCGGCTCGCAGGATTTGATTTCGATTCGCGGCAAGGGCACGTCGCTCCGGCCGTTCGATGTCGTGCGCAAGATGGAGGTCGGGGCGCAGAAACAATATCAGGAAAAACTCACCGCGCTCGACGCTCGCCTGCAGCAGGTGCAGTCGAAGCTGACCGAACTCCAGGGCAAAAAGACCGAGGGCAACCGCCTCGTCGCCTCACCCGAGGTGCAAAAGGCCATCGAGGATTTCCAGAAGCAGTCCGCCACGATGCGCGGCGAACGCCGCGAGATCCGCCGCGCGCTCCGCGAGGACATCGACGCCCTCGAAAACAAACTGCTCCTGATCAATCTGCTGGCCTCGCCGCTGCTCGTGGGCGCCTTCGGTCTCTGGTTCTACCGCAGCCGCAAAAGTTAATTACCCGCGATGAAACTCCGCACCCTCATCGTTTACGTTGTCCTCCTCGCCGGGCTTTCCGGGCTGGTCTATTTTCTCCAGCGCCCCACGCCCCCGCCGTCCGCCGACGCGCGGCTCGGCCAGGCGCTCCTCGCTCCCGGCATCATCGAAAAAGCCGCGAAGCTCCGCGTGACCGATCAAGGCAAGAGCGTCACCGTCGTGAAACAACCCGACGGCACGTGGCGCGTTCCGTCCTACCACGATCTGCCGGCGGACTTCGCGAAAGTCTCCGGCCTCATCGGCAATCTCACCGACGCCAAGCTCGAGCGCCTCGTCACCAGCAGCGCCGATCGCATCGCGCGTCTCGAATTCAAGGACACGAAGATCGAACTCCTCGATTCCGCCGACCACGAAGTCTGGTCCGTCACCCTCGGCAAAAATCCCGAGACCGGCGGGGGCAAATTCATCCGCTTCGGCACCGAGCCGAAAGCGTTTCTCGCGAGCCTCAATGCCTATCTCGACACCGAGCCGAAGAATTGGGCCAACCCCGAACTCCTCAGCCTCAAGGCCGACGACGTCGCGAAGATCGAGATTCCGTTCGCCGAGGGCGGAGCGGTGACGCTGTCGCGCGCCAAGAAAGAAGACGCGTGGACGGCCGACAAAACGCCCGCCGGCCAGCAGGTGAAAGCCGACAAGGTTTCGTCCGTGCTCAGTTCGCTCGGCAACATCCGTTTTTCCGACACGAACGATCCCACCGATGCCAACGCCCTCGCGGCGAAGGCCAACGAGCGCCTGTTCAAAATCGAAACCTTCGATCACAAAGTCATCAAGGTCGCGCTCGGCCGGAAGCCGGAGGAGAAGAAATTGAAGGCGCCCGCCGCGACAACCGACGGCAAGACCGGTCCCGCTTCCCTTGGCTCCATCGCCGATCTCACGAAGAAGGAAACGGCGCCGAAAGACGGCGCCGAGAAGAAGCCGGAGGAACCGAAGCCGCTCGCGCCCGAATTTGAAACCATCCCCGCCGGTCCCGTCTTTGTCACGATTGCCCACGCCGACGGCGACAAGGCGCCGATCAACGCGCTGATGGCGAAGCGCTCCTTTCAGGTCTCGGAATACACGTTCACGGGCCTGCCGCAAAAATCCGACGAACTCTTCGAGCCGGCGCCACCTCCCGCGCCAGCACCGAAGCCGGAGGAGAAAAAGGCGGACGCGGTAAAGTCGCCCGAGCCAAAAAAAGACTGAACTTTCAGGGCGCCCAAATCGGCGCCCTTTTTCTTGGCCATCATTCCTGAGCGACGGCGACGGATCGCTGTTAGCTCACAGGGAAGAGCACCGAGATGCTTCGCAGTCGCTCCGTAGGACAAACAGTGAATGCCGCATTCGCCGCTTTACGCCTCGCGGCGTTTTCCCTTCCGTCGTCGCGCCCATGACGCCCGACCGGCCCATCTCCGAACTTTTCGCGCAAAAGCGCCCGTTGCGCTCGCTGGAATTCTTTCCGCCCAAGGACGACGCCGGCGTCGAGTCGCTCCGCGCCACTGCCACCGCGCTGCGCCGGATGAATCCCGATTTTGTCTCCGTCACCTATGGCGCCGGCGGCACCACGCGCGATCGCACCGCGCAGGTCAGCGCGCTCCTGAAAGGCGAGCTCGGCTACACCGTGATGCCGCACCTCACGTGCGTCGGCCACACGCGCGCCGAACTCGCCGACGTCGCCGACCGCATCCACGCCGGCGGTTTTCGAAACGTCATGACGCTCCGCGGCGACCCGCCGAAGGGTGAGACGACCTTCACGCCCTACAAGGACGGCCTCCGTTATGCGAGCGACCTCGTCGCGTTGCTCAAGTCGCGTCAGCCTGAATTTTGCCTCGGGGTCGGCGGTTACCCGGAAAAACACCCCGAAGCCGCCTCGCTCGAAGTCGATCTGGCCAACCTGAAGCGCAAGGTCGACGCCGGCGCCGACTTCATCACCACGCAGCTCTTCTTCGACAACGCGGTTTATTACCGCTTCGTCGAGAAATGCCGCGCCGCCGGTATCACCGTCCCGATCGTGCCGGGCATCATGCCGGTGCTCTCGCTAAAACAGATCCAGCGCTTCACGGCGATGTGTGGCACCACCCTACCGCCGCAGCTCCTCACGCGACTCGAAGTCGCCGCGGAAAATCCCGAGGTCGTGGAGATCATCGGCGTTGACTGGGCCCTCGCGCAGATCCGCGGCCTCCTCGCGAACGGTGCGCCTGGCTACCATCTCTACATTCTCAACCGCGCGAAAGCCGCGCTGGCGTTGACGGCGGGCTTGGCGGCCTAGACCGAACGCGCCGGCCCGGCGACGCGCTGATTTCCCGCCCGTCTTGCCCGCAGACTTGCCGCGGCTCCGGCGGCGGGGTGCGCATTCCGACGCACAACAGCAATATTCCACTTGCCCACCAAGTTCGGACAATACATTCCCCTGCCATGTTTTTCCGCCGCATACTCCTGAGCCTTGCCGGGCTGGGATTTTTCTCCGCCCTTTCCGCCCAAGTCACCATCACCGTCACCGCCACCGCGGTTGGATCGACGGCCGGTTACTTGGACAGCAACTCCTACACGTTCGTGCTTGGTGTGATGAATAACAGCATCACCGCGATCGGAGGCGAACACAACACAGGGCCCAATCTCGATTGGCGGACCTTCACAGGTATCGAAACTCCGCTTGCAGTCAGCGCCCCGTTTTGGACGAGCGTGTCCGGTTCCGCGTTCAGCGGAACGTATGTCGAACCGACCGACCCGTTGAATGGCATCACCGTGGTCATCCCCGAGGGAGGGCCGGCAGACACCTTTACTCTCCAAGTCGGGTCCGGTGCGGGCACCACCGCCCTCGGCCTCTACGCGCCAAACAACACCGCGATCTTCCGCCTCCGGTTCGATTACCTTCACCTGACCGGAGTCAACTTATCGACCAGCGAAACATCGTCGGACAATCCTTCAACCTATCTCTCCGATTACGTCGGCAGCTACAACGTCGGAAGTGGTGACATGCTCTACCTGCATGACCTAGCTGGGGACGCGATAGCGCAGTTCACGGTGACAAACGTGAACTTCTCCGTAACCGCGGTGCCCGAGCCCTCCACTTACGCCCTCCTGGCCGGTCTCGTCGTTCTGGGGGTTGTCGCCTGCCGACGCCGCTCGGCCCCCGCCGCCTGAGGCGCGAACGCGGGCCGGTCGACGGCCCGCCTCATCCGCCCGCAAACACCGGCCGGAATCCTGCCTCAGTCAAAATCGCCGCGATTTTCTCGCGCTGGTCGCCCTGAATTTCGATCGCGCCGTCCTTGACGGTGCCGCCGCAGCCGCAGGCGTTGCGCATTTTTTTCGCGAGCGATTCTTTTTCCGGCAGACCAATCCCGACGAACCCATCGATCACGGTCACGGTTTTCCCGCCGCGATTTCCCGTCTCGCGCCGAATATCCACGCGCCCGCGATTCTTTTCGGACGCCTTTGGTTTGGTGGTAGGCCCGGTCGCTGACCGGGTTGCCAGGCCACCGGCCTCGCCTCCATTTCCAATCGGCAGCCCCGCGCTACTCAACGCCGCAAACGGATTCTGCCCGAGTCCGCCGCCGCCGTCCGTGGAAATTTTTCCGTCGCCCGCCATGTTCAGCCCTCTGCGCGCTTCGGCGCGCCGGCGCGACCGCCACAAGCTCCGACCGGGATGTTCGTTTCGCCCCCCAAAAACATCAGCGCCTTCGCGTAGCTGCGGTTCTCGAGGAAGTGCACGAGCTGCGGATGAAGTCCGGCCCGTCCTCGCTCCAGGAACTCGTCGAGCCGTGCCATCGAATCGGCAATGACCTGACCATCAGCGGCCTTGATGCCGGCGAGGAGCGAGATGAGGGATGCTTTTATCTGGGTTTCCATGGCGGGCGAACGTAAATACTAATGCCGCTGTTACCCACGTTAAGGCCCTTTGCAATCTCTCTCGCCGCCTGCGTCGCGCTTGAATCCGAGACCGCGGCGTGTTTCGTTGGCCATTCCTTTTCTCGCTGCGCCCCCGGGCGTGGCCCTTCCCAATGTCCCAAGGCAATCCATCTTCCCTTCCCACCGCAGCCAACACGGCCGTCATCGAGGCGGCCTATGAAGCGTGGCAGCAAAATCCCGACTCCGTCGATCCGACGTGGCGCGCCTTCTTCCAGGGTTTCACGCTCGGCAGCAACGGCGCCTCGCCCGCCGCGGCCCTCGCCGCCGGGGATGTGCATCCCGCCGCCACCGCGCCGATCATCGACAGCCTCAAGCAGTCGCACGTCCACCATCTCATCGCCACCTATCGCACGCTCGGTCATTTGGAGGCCCACCTCGATCCGTTGAGCGAGCCGCCCGCGCCCAACCCGAAGCTCGCACTCGCGGCGTTCGGGCTCGGCGACGATGACCTCGACACGACCTTCGACATCGGTAGCTACCTCGGGGGCGGCCAGCTGAAGCTCCGCGACATCCTGATCGCGCTGCGCACCACCTATTGCGATCACATCGGCGTCGAATACACGCACATCCAGGACCTCGAGGTCCGGCACTGGCTCCAGGAGAAAATGGAGTCGACGCGCAACCAGCCCGATTTCGCGAAAGCCGAAAAAATCCGCATCCTTCGCCGCATCCACAAGGCCGAGCTCTTCGAGCGTTTTCTGCACACGAAATACGTCGGCCAGAAACGCTTCTCGCTCGAAGGCGGCGAGACGATGGTCGCCGCCGTCGACTCGATCATCGAGGCGTGCCCGAAGCTCGGCGTCGAGGAAGTCGTCATGGGCATGGCCCACCGCGGCCGCCTCAACATCCTGACGAGCGTCATGCGCAAGCACTTCGACGTGCTCTTCGAACAGTTCTCGGAAAACTATATCCCCGAGACCGTCGGCGGCGACGGCGACGTGAAATATCACCTCGGCTATGAGGCCATCCTCGAGACCGCCTCCGGGAAAAAAGTCGAGGTGCGCCTCGCCGCGAATCCGTCGCATCTCGAAATCGTCAACCCGGTCGTCGAGGGCAAGGCCCGCGCGCGCCAACGCATGCGCGGCGCGATCGACGAGCGCTGGCGCGTGCTCCCGCTGCTGATTCACGGCGACGCCGCGTTCGCCGGTCAGGGCGTGGTCGCCGAGACGCTCAACTTCTCCCAGCTCCCCGGCTACAAGACCGGCGGCACCGTGCACATCGTCATCAACAACCAAATCGGTTTTACCACCGATCCCAGCGACGCCCGCTCCACGCGCTACTGCACCGACGTCGCCAAGATGATCGAGGCGCCGATTTTCCACCTTAACGGCGACGACCCCGAGGCGGTCTGCCACATCGCGCGCCTCGCGCTCGAGTTCCGCGTGAAATTCCAGCGCGACATCGTCATCGACATGGTGTGCTACCGCAAACACGGCCACAACGAGACCGACGAGCCGGCGTTCACGCAGCCGCTCCTCTACAAAAAGATCGCCGCGCACCCGCCCATCTCCGCGGTGCTCACCCGGAAACTGGTCGCCGAGGGCACGATCACCGAAGCGAAAGCCGAAGCGATCAAAGCGGAATATTCAGAAGCGCTCGAAAAAAACCTCGAACAGGCCAAGGCGAGCGAGTCCGCGAAATCCGCCAAACGCGCCGCCGCCACCGAAACGAAAAAGTTCGAGGGCTCGACCGCCGTCTTCCAACCCGACTTCCATTTCCGCGCCGTCCCCACTGGCGTCAGCCGCGAGCTGATCGATCGCGTTGTCCGCGGCCTGACCACCCTGCCGGCAAATTTTAAACCCAATCCCAAGATCAAGCGTTTCATCGACGCGCGCGCCACGGCGCACGCCGCCGGCGGCCCGATCGACTGGGGTTTTGCCGAGGCGCTCGCCTTCGGCACCCTCGTGCTCGAAAACGTTCCGATTCGCCTCAGTGGCCAGGACTGCGAGCGCGGCACCTTCAGCCACCGCCACTCCGTCCTGCACGACATGGAGACGGGTGAAACCTATGCGCCGCTGAAAAATCTCGATCCGCAGCAGGCGCGTTTCTGCGTCTACAATTCGCTCCTCTCCGAGGCTGCCGTGCTCGGCTTCGACTACGGCTACTCGCTCGACTATCCCGACATGCTCTGCCTCTGGGAAGCGCAGTTCGGCGATTTCGCCAACGGCGCGCAGGTCGTCATCGATCAGTTCATGGCCGCGGGCGAATCGAAGTGGCAACGCACCAGTGGCCTCGTGCTCCTCCTCCCCCACGGCTACGAGGGCCAGGGTCCGGAGCACTCCTCCGCGCGCCTCGAACGTTTCCTCCAGCTTTGCGCCGAGGACAACATGCAGGTGGCCAATATCACCACGCCCGCGAATTTCTTCCATGCCCTCCGCCGGCAGGTGAAGCGCGACGTGAAAAAACCGCTGATCGTGATGTCGCCGAAATCGCTCCTGCGCAATCCCGTCGCGGTTTCGAAACTCGATGAGTTCACCGGCGGCGGATTCCAGGAAGTCATCGACGATCCGGCCGCGCCCGAAAAACCCGCCCGCGTGATCTTCTGCTCCGGCAAGGTTTACTACGATCTCGTCGACTACCGCGCGAAGAAACAAATCACCGACACCGCGATCGTCCGCATCGAGCAGCTCTATCCGCTCCATCGGAACAAGCTCGCCAAGCTCGCCGACCACTATTCCGGCGCGCGCATCATTTGGGCGCAGGAGGAGCCGCAGAACATGGGCGCGTGGAGCTACATCGCCCCGCAGCTCAGCGAGATTTTCGGCTTCCTGCCGCTCTACGCCGGCCGCGACGCCGCCGCCTCGCCCGCCGTCGGCGCGCTCTCCTTGCACCGCTTCGAGCTCTCCGCCTTCCTCCAAGACGCGTTCAACCTCTGATGTGAACGTCGCGAGTAGGGAGCCTCGCGTCGCGAGCCTCTCAATCCGCCTAACCTCCCCCCTCGCCGCCTTTCTACTCGCTACTCACTACCCGCCCCTCGCTCCTTCACCTTCTTCCTCCCATGTCTCTCCTCGAAGTCAAAATTCCGCCGATGGGCGAATCCATCACCTCCGGCATCCTCGCCAAATGGCACGTCGCCGACGGCGCCCTCGTGAAAAAAGATCAGCCGCTCTTCGAACTCGAGACCGACAAGATCACGAGCGAAGGCACCGCCGAGGCCGCGGGTAAAATCACCTTCAAAGCCGCCGCCGGTGACGAAGTGAAAATCGGCCAGGTCGTCGCCACGATCGATTCCGCCGCGACCGGTGGCTCCGCCGCTCCGCTGGCCGCTCCGCCCGCCGTCTCGGCGAAAGAGGCTGTTCAATCGCCAGCCGTCCGCCGGGTCGCCGCTGAAACCGGTATCGACCCCGCGAGCGTCACTGGTTCCGGCAAAGCCGGGCGCGTCACCAAGGGTGACATGCTCGGCGCGAGCGAGAAACCCGTAGCGACGAGCGCCAGCGAGTCGAAACCCTCGGCTCCCTCCGCGGTCTCCGCTACACCCAAATCCGCCGCGCCCGCTCCGACCGGCGAGCGCCAGACCCGCAAGAAAATGTCCCCGCTCCGCGCGAAGATCGCGCAGCGCCTCGTCGCCGCCCAGCACGAGGCCGCGATGCTCACGACCTTCAACGAGGTCGATATGTCCGCCGTCATGGCGCTCCGCGCCAAATATCAGGACGACTTCGTCAAGAAGAACGGCCTCAAGCTCGGCTTCATGTCGTTCTTCGCGAAAGCCGTCGTGCATGCGCTCCGCGAGGTCCCCGGCGTCAACGCCCAACTCGATGGCGACAGCATCGTCCAGAATCACTACTTCGACATCGGCATGGCCGTCTCGACCGAGAAGGGCCTGATGGTTCCGGTCGTGCGCAACTGCGACACGCTCGGCATGGCCGACATCGAAAAATCGATCGCCGACGTCGCCAAGCGCGCGCGCGACGGCAAGATCACCCTCGCCGATCTCGAGGGCGGCGTCTTCACGATCACCAACGGCGGCATCTTCGGCTCGATGCTCTCCACGCCGATCATCAACCCGCCGCAGGCCGCCATCCTCGGCCTCCACGCGATCAACGAGCGCCCCATCGCCCTCAACGGCCAGGTCGTCATCCGCCCGATGATGTTCCTCGCGCTGAGCTACGACCACCGCCTCGTCGACGGCAAAGAAGCCGTCACCTTCCTCGTAAAAGTGAAACAAGCGATCGAAGAGCCCGCCCGTCTCATCATCGGTATCTAAAAATAAGCGCGAAGACGCAACGTCGCGAAGACCTGAGCAAGGTCTTCCTCCGAACTTCGCGCCTTCGCGTCTTTGCGCTTAATCTCATGTCCCAAGAATTCGATCTCATCGTCATCGGCGCCGGCCCGGGCGGCTATGTGTGCGCGTTTCGCGCCGCGCAGCTCGGCCTCAAAGTCGCGCTGGTCGAGAAACGCGCCACGCTCGGCGGCACCTGCCTTAACGTCGGCTGCATCCCGAGCAAAGCCCTGCTCGCCTCTTCCGAACACTACGTCTTCGCAAAACAGCACGCCGCCGAACACGGCGTGAAACTCGGCTCCGTCGAACTCGACCTCGCCACGCTGCTGAAGAAGAAAGACGCCGTCGTCACGAAACTCGTCGGCGGTGTCGCCCAGCTCGCGAAGGCCCGCAAGATCACCGTCGTCACCGGCGCGGCGTCCTTCGTCTCCGCCTCCGTCGTCCGCGTAGCGACGAGCGCCAGCGAGTCGAAAGAACTCACCGCGAAAAACATCGTCATCGCCACCGGCTCCGCGCCCGTCGAGCTGCCGTTCATGAAATTCGACGGCCAGACC
>JBBRLB010000089.1:0-26782 GCA_038231575.1 Opitutales bacterium
GACTTACCGCTGCGGGTCAACTCCGTGAGTTGCTCGCGTTCCTTCTGCGTCAGCGTGACTTTGTATCGGTTGGCCATGCCCCAGTAAATTCTCGGGCGCGCCAGGATTCAATACGAAATACATCGTGTTACATGATACTAGGTTTGAGCCACGAATCTAGCAGGAACTTGGGATGTCTCGAAGAGAGAGCCCCACCGTTGCTGATGTCGCCACCGGGCGCGGGGAAAATAAAAAAGGCCGGTCATTTAAGACCGGCCAGAAAATGCTCCGACGAACGCGCCGCTTAGGCGGTGACGATCGCGACCTTGCGGTGGATCTTGTCGTATTTGACGGTGCCGTCCTTGAGGGCGAAGAGCGTCCAATCGCGACCGACGCCGACATTCTTGCCCGGGTGGAGCTTGGTGCCGCGCTGGCGGATGATGATGGTGCCCGCGGTGACGGACTCGCCGCCGAAGACTTTCACGCCGAGCCGTTGTGAACGGCTATCGCGGCCGTTCATCGATGTGCCCTGACCTTTTTTATGCGCCATGGTAGGTGGTTCCTAGTTTAAAAATTAAGCGTTGATCGAGTTGATCTTGATGACCGAAAGCTCCTGGCGATGGCCGCGTTTGCGCTCCATGCCCTTGCGCTTCTTCTTCTTGAACACGATGACTTTGTCGCCGCGTTTGTTCTCGAGAATGGTGGCCGAGACGGTGGCGCCCGCGAGGGTGGGTTTACCGACCTTGAAAGCGGCACCTTCGCCGGCGGCGAGGACGTCCTTAATCTCGACGGTGGAGCCCTTTTCGGTGCCGGGATAGCGGTTGACGATGAGGATATCGCCCTCGGTCACAGTGAACTGCTGGCCTTGGGTTTTGATGGTGGCTTTCATAAATAAAACCGCTGAATAAGCGGTTTTGCCCAGGCGAGCGCAAGGGAAATCTTGGCAAAAACCTAGGCCTTTTGCGTGGGCTCGGGAAATTCGGCGACGCCGGGGTGCGCGGCGTTGGCGGCGGCGTAGGGGAGCGACCATGCAACGGCATCGCGCCAGCTCAAGCCCCGGTGAAAACGCGCGAAAAGCGTGCAGGCGAACATGACGTCACCCGAGCCCGTCGCCGACACCTCGCGCACGGCTGGATGCGCGATCGTTTCCGGATCCTGGTGGTCGGCGAGGAACCAGACCGGGCCGGGGCCATCGGTCACGGCCCAGCGGAGGGCGCCACCGCGGTCGCGGAATTTGAGCAGGAGTTCGCCGCTGGAAAGTTTGCGCTCGACGGGCGTGCCGAGCGATTCGAGTTCGCTGCGATTCACCCGGATGAGCGCCGCGGCGCGCTCGGCGAACCATTTGAGCGGCGGGCCATAGGTGTCGACGACGAGCGAACCGCGCTCCGGCCAGCGATGCAGCAGGTCGCGCAAGGGATCGAAGTCGGGGGTTTCCCAGCCCGGCAGGCTGCCGCAGATCGCGAGGACGGCGCCGGTGGGCTGCGCTTCGAGAAATTCGACACACGCGCGAATCGCGGCGACGTCAGGCGCGACGTCGGGGCCGAGAAACGTGGTCTCTTTGTTTTTGCCGGAGGCGTCACGCACGACGGTGCCGCGGCGGGTGGGCGCGGTCGTGGGAAAAAGGTGGAAGGAGAAATTCTTGGCGCGCAGCCATTCCTCGCAGGCGCGGCCGCCGCCGCCGCCCGCGAAGGCGAGAGCGGTGTTGGACGCGCCGAGGCGGTTGAGCATTTTCGAAACGTTGATGCCCTTGCCGCCGACTTGAAAGGTCTCGGCCTTCGCGCGCTGCGTCTTGCCGACCGACCAAGCATCGAACTCGAGCGTGTGCTCGATCAGGAGATTGCCCGTGAGGGTGAAAATGGGGGGCGGGGCGCTCATGGCTTAGCCGACATAAAAGAGGCGGGAGCGGGCGCGCGATGACAAAGCAGTTTGCGCGGTGGTTGCATTCAAGAATTGAGTGGGCGAAATAAAAAGGGATGCGGCGAATAATTAAAGCGAAAGAGCTCCGCGCGAAAAACACGGTGGTGCTCGCCCGCTGGCTGCTCGGTAAGCATCTCGTGCGCCGCTCCGAGGACGGACGGATCGAGGCGCGGTTGATCACCGAGGTCGAGGCCTACGACGGGGAGCATGACCTCGCGTGTCATGCCCGTGTCGGCCGCACGCTGCGCACCGCGGTGATGTATGAGCCGGGCGGCGTCTGGTATGTTTACCTCTGCTATGGGATTCACGAGATGCTCAATCTCGTCGTCGGCGCGCGCGACTGGCCGGCGGCGATCTTAATCCGGGGCGTCGAGGGCGTGAGCGGGCCGGGGCGCGTGACGAAGGCGCTCGGCATTGATCGGAAACTCAATGCGTCCGATGCGACGAAGCGCGGGAGCGGTCTATGGCTCGAGGATCGGGGAGTCGTGGTGCCGAAGAAATCGGTGCGCGCGACGCCGCGCATCGGCGTCGATTATGCCGGGCCGATCTGGGGGAAGAAGCCGTGGCGGTTTGTGCTGAGGGACGGAGGCGCGGTGCCCTCACCGCGTCGGCGGCAAGCGCGGTGAGGCCACCGCGTCTCCCAAATTCGAAATCTCCGCCATCACATCTTCGACAGAAATCGAACCCATCTCGGCGCCGCGCCGGATCACATGCACATGGGGAGCCGGCGGCGCCCACATCGCGGGATCGGTGGGGCCGAACAGCAGCACGGACGGCACACCGCAGGCCGCCGCGAGATGACTCACGCCGGAATCGTGGCCGAGGAAGAGCCGGCACAGCGCGAGGCCGGCGATGAGTCCGTCGAGCGGCAACTGGCACGCCGAGGTGCCGAAGCGCTCTAGGGCCCGCGCTTCCGGTGATTCGGCCTCGCCGGTGATGATGAGCAACTCAGCGTCGTGCTCGCGGCGGAGCCAGTCGCAAAGCGCCGCCCAACGGTCCAGCGGCCAGTTTTTTCTGGCCGAACCGCTGCCGGGGTGAATCGCGACGAAGGCGTCCGATCCCCCGTGGCCCACGCGCGGGGGCAGCAACGAGAAATAGTTTTCCGCGGCGGCCACGCCGAGCGGCGCCAGCGCCGACACGTAATGGGCGGCGGCGGGTGAAAGGGTGGGATGAGCGGGCGCCGACACAAACTTCTGACCGGCGCGCAACGGGAAGCGACGCGCCAGCTCTCCGCTGTCGTCCGGCCAAAAATTCACCACGAGATCGAACGACGTGAGCCAGGCCGCAAATTCCGCGGACAACGGCGCATCGTCATGCAGCGCGGCCCAGCGCGCCTCGTGTTGCGAGTGCACCGCGTCGAGCAGAACGAGGGGGCGGGCAACGGCGGCGGCGGTGGGGTTGCCGGCGAGTTCGATTCGGGCGGTGGGCCAGGCGCGGCGCAACGCGGCGAGCGCGGGCAGCGTGACGATGAAATCGCCGAGCGCGCCGCCTCTAAGAACGAGGATTTTTCGCATCCGCGTGCGGCCGTGACATCGTCGACTTGGCGTCCGCTGTCGGAGCCGGCGCGGGCGCACGGTCCGCCGGTTTGACCGCGCCGGCGGGCGGCCAGTATTGGTGGAGCGTGGCGACACCGGCGCCGAATTTGAAATCGACCTGAAACTTCACGGGCAATTTCCGCTCGTCCTGCGATATCCACACCCTCACCGCGGAGCCGCGCTTGAACATGCCCTTGGGCGGCGTCTTTTCCATGCGCGGCACGAGCACCAGCGCGTTGAAGGTGCCGAGCGGCGTCTCCACCTCCTCGTAGCGGTCGGCATGAATCGTGAGTTCGTAGAATTCGTTATCGAAGAGCACCAGCGCGTCGCGCTGCTCGCCGGGCTTCAGATTCCAGGTGCGCGTCTGCACGAGGCTCATGATCAAATCGAGCGGATCACCGGGAGGCACGGTCAGCGTGGCGTTTCGATCGGGATTGGTTTCGCTGACGTAAGCGGCCGTGGACTTGGCGTAGTCAAAGGTGACGGAGGTTTTAGTCTCTTTGTTCGGCAGCTTCGTCGCCTCAGTGTTGGTCAACAAGCGGCCACTGGACGTGTCCAGCAGCGCCTCCGCGTGGGCCGCGAAGGTGTAGAGGGCGGCCGCGAAACCTTTCGTCTCGGTGGTCGTCATGTCGCGCAGTTGCGCGGCGCCGGACTCGGTTTTCTTTTTCTCCGCGGCGATCTTGATGTCCCCGGCGTGGAGAAAAATTCCCCAGCTCACCCGGTAGACCAGCGCCTCGCCGTCGCGCAACGCCGGCTCGGCGGCGCGGGAGGCGGCGGTCAGAAGGACAAAAAGGACGGTGAGAAAGCGCATGCGGCGTTGCGATCAGAAGACCGCAAAGATCGCGAAAGGTGCTTTGCGTTTCTCCGGCCCGCAAGGAAAAGACGCATTCGCCGCGTGAGAGTTCGGGGCAAGGGTCACGGTTGTCCCCACCGATGGCCCAGGCTGCGCTGCCGCGGTTGCGTAGGGTGAGGGCGAATTCCGGCGCGAAGCCGTGCCGTGGGAAATCGGCGCGGGGCGAAATTGCCGCAGGAAAATTATGGCCGCAGCGCGAACTCGAGCTGGTTCGCATGGCCGAGCGCGAGCGCCTCGATGCCTCGGGCGCGAAGCGTGGCGGCGAATTCGCGCGCGAAGCCATGCGTGGTGAACACGCGTTTCGGCTGCACGAGTTCGACGAAGCGGAGCAAGCTGGGAAAATCGGCGTGGTCCGAAAGCGGAAACACCGCGTGGCAACGCAGGCGGTAGATCGCGCCGGCGTCGAGGGCCCAGCCGGTGATGGCGGCGGTGCGCACGGCGGGAATGCGACTCAGCAGGCCTTGCGCGTGCGACGGGCAAATCACCACGTGGCCAGCGACGCGACGGGCGTCGAATTCTTCGAACGGGGGAAACGTCACCCCCAGTTGCTCGTAGATCCGCGTGAGGCGGAACGTGTCGGCCTGCAGCATCACGGGAAGATTCGCGCCCGCGAGCGCGCGCAGGACTTCCTGGGATTTGCCGAGACTGTAGCAGAACAGCGCCGGCGTCGCACCGTCGGTGAGCGCCTGGCGGCAGAACGCGATGAGTTGCGCGATGACTTCGGCTTCGGGTGGGAGAACATAGCGCGGGAGACCGAAGGTCGTTTCCATGATCAGCACGTCGGCGCGCGGGGTCGCGCACGCCTCGGCGGCGAGACCCGGGCGGAGCTTGAAGTCGCCGGTGTAGAGCAGCGAACCGTGTTCGGCACATTCGAGGACGATTTGGCTCGAGCCGAGGATGTGGCCGGCGGGATGCAGCGTGGCGGTGACACCAAACTCCAACGCATGCGGCCGCCCGAAGGGCAGCTCGGTGATGGTGCGACGGCCGGGCATGCGGGCATTCAGGAAACGCGCGGTCGCGGGCGTGCAGATAATTTCGGGATGCCGTGCGATATGATCGGAGTGGGCGTGCGTGATGAACGAGCGCGGCATCCGGCTTTGCGCGTCGAGCCACCAGCCGATCTGCGGCAGGTGAATTCCCCGGCGATGCGCGACGTCCCAAGCCATGGGTCAGTGGAGGACGAAGGCACTCAGCACCAGCAGCAGGAGGCACACGGCCGCCGCCCACCAATACCACGCGAGGCCGTTCACGGTGGGCTGCGCACGCGGCGCCGGACTGGCCGCGTCCGCGTCCTCAAACGCCTCCGCCGGCAGATCGAGATCGTCGTAGACACTCGTCTCGCGCCAGCCGGTGCGTTCGTCGGCCCCGCAGTCGGGACACGCTTTGGCGTGGCGTGGAATGGTCGCGCCGCAGTTCGCGCATTCCTCGGGTGGCCCCGCGGCGTCGCTCAGCGCGGGCGGTTGCTCAGGCATGCGACGCCGAGAAATATTTCTGCCGCGCGAGCCGCCAGGCGGTCACGACAAACGCGGTGAGCGGAATCGCCAGCAGCATCCCGAGCACGCCCCCGAACGCCGTGCCCCAGAAGAAAATCGCGACGATGATCACGACGGGATGCAGGCCGGTGCGGTCGCCCATGATTTTCGGCGTGAGCACCCAACTCTCGACGCATTGCACGATCGCCTTCACGAGCAGCACGAGGCCGAAGAGCGTCCATCCCCCGTCGGGTTGAACGAGCGCCAGCGGCAGCGCAATCGTGAGGCCGAGAATCGTGCCGAGGTAGGGGACAATGTTGAGAAGGCCGAGCATGAGGCCGAGCGCAAAGCCAAACTTCAGCCCGATGATCGTGAAGCCCGTGCCGAGCAGCAGGCCCATGATCAGGCCGATGAGAATCTGCCCGCGGAAAAACGATTCCACGATCGCGATGAACTCGCGCAGAAGAAAGACGACATCCTTGCGCACCCCCGGAGAAAGGAACGTGAGATGGTGGGGGAGTTGTTCCGTCGGCTCACCGCGCGCGAGGAGGAAGAAGAAAAGATAAACCGGCACGATCGCGAGGTGGGTGATGAAGGCGAAGAGGCCGAGGACGCCGCCGCCCGCGGCTTTCAGCGAGGGCATCGCGTGGGCGAGGAGCGTCCTGCCTTCGGTGGCGAGGGTCTCGGCGAGCTTGCGCGAGGCGGACGCGCCCATGTGGCGTTGCACGAGCGCAACCCACTCGGGGAAACGCGCGTTGAAAAATTGCTGGGCGTTGTCCCCGAGCGTCGGCGCGTAGTTGAGAAAATCGAAGAGCTGGTTCGCCAGCGGCGGCAGCGCGAGCCCGAGCACCCCCGTCGCGACCAGCACGAATGCGCCATAGAGTAGGATGACCGCCGCGAGGCGACGCAGCTTCAGTTTCTTTTCCAGCACGGCGATCACCGGCCGCAGGATTAAGGCGAGCACACCCGCGAGAGCGATGGGCCAGAGCACGCCGGAGAAAAATCCCACGAGCCATCCCAGGCCGGCGACCGCGCCAATCAGCAGCACCACCGCGCCCAGAAAGGCGAGGAGCGTGAGCGCGAACGCCACGACGCCGCGTTGCGTGGCGGTGAGGAGGGGCTCGGTGGGCTCGGCGGACACGCGGTGAGAGGAAATGAGACCGGCAACGGAGGCCAGTCCGAAAGGGAAGGCGTCCGCCGCGCCGTCGCGCGCAGCTTAGCGGCCCTTCGTCATCGCGAACGGCGGCTGGGTGCGGCCAGTGTGGTGGCGCCAGAACCATCGCGCCATCGCCGGCAGCAGGATAATCGCGCCGAGCATGTTGACCAGAAACATGAAGGTGAGAAGCAGGCCCATGTCGGCCTGAAATTTGAGGCTCGAAAAAATCCACGTGCTCACCCCGATCGCGAGCGTGAGGCCGGTGAAGACGATCGCGGCGCCGGTGTCCTTGAGCGCCGCGGCCATCGCCTCCTCGAAATACTCGCCGGCTTTCAACGCGGTATTGAGTCGCGCGAAAAGATAAATGCCGTAGTCGACGCCGATGCCGACACCCAGCGCGACCACGGGCAGCGTCGAGGTCTTCAGGCCGATGCCAAGGTAGACCATGAGCGCATAGGCCAGCCAACTCACGATCGCGAGCGGGACGACGATGCAGAGCGTGGCGCGGACGGAATGAAACGTGATCAGGCACAGCGCGATGACGGCGCCGAAAACCCAGAGCACGATGGGCGTTTGCGCGGCCGCCACCACCTCGTTGGTCGCGGCCATCACGCCGGCGTTGCCGCTCGCGAGCAGGAACTTGGCCTTCGGTGACGGATGCGCGGCGGCGAAAGCCTTCGTGGCATCGGTGACCGCGCGCAGCGTCTCGGCCTTGTGATCGGTGAGAAAAATCATGATCGGCATCACGCTGCCGTCGCGGTTGAGCAGGCCGGTGGAGGTCTCGATCGGGGAGACGGCTTGGGCGAGCGCCTGCTGGTTGCGCGGAAGCACGCGCCATTTGAGCGAGCCCTCGCTGTAACCGGCGTTGACGATTTTCGCCATCGCGGGGAGCGAGATGACGGACTGCACGCCCGGCACGGTGCGGATCGCGCCGTCGAATTGATCCATGAGCGAGACGACATCGTAGTCGACGCAGCCGTTGGGGACGGTCTCGACGAGGACGGAGAGAACGTCGACGCCGATGCTGAACTTCGAGGTGATGACGCGCGTGTCGCGGTTGTAGCGTGAACTCTGCCGCAGCTCCGGCACGCCGGCTTGCGTGTCGCCGATGCGAACCTGCTCGCTCTTCCAATAAGCCCACGCGCCGGCCGCGAAGCACGCCAGCATGATCGCCATGGAGGGGCCGGGCCGCATGCCGCGCGCGAGTTTCTCCCAGAAGACGTTCGTGAGGGCCCGGCGCTCACTGACCCACTGGCGGTAGCTGGCGGGCAGGCGGAGATAGGAGAGCAGGATCGGCAGCAGGAAAAAATTGGTGATGACGATCACGCTGACGCCGAGGCTCGCGATGATCGCGAGTTCGCGGATCACCTCGATCTTGATCACGAGCATCGTGATGAACCCGACGGTGTCGGTCAGCAGCGCCACGATGCCCGGCGCGATCAACTGCATGAAGGCGCCCTGCGCGGCGGTCGGGCCGTCGACGCCCTTGAACATCTCATTGCGAAACGTGCTGATCTTCTGGACGCCATGACTCACGCCGATGGCGAAGACGAGGAACGGCACCAGAATCGAAAACGGATCGATGCCGTAGCCGAAGGCGGTGAGGCCGCCGAGTTGCCAGATGACGGCGACCAGCGAGCAGAGGACGGGTGCCAGTGCGAGTTTCCAGCGCCCGGCGTAGTGCCAGACGAGCAGCGCGGTGACCACGATGGAAATAACGAAGAGGACGAGGACATTGCGGGCGCCGTCACCGACGTCGCCGATGACCTTCGCGAAACCGATGATGTGAACCGTGATGTTTCCGCCGCTGGCCCGTTCGACGCGGGCGCGAATTGACTCGAGGGCGTGCGCGACCTCCGCGTAGTCAATCCGGGCGCCGGTCGACGGATTGATTTCGAGGAGTTGCGCGCTGACGATCGCACCGGTGAAGTCATTGGCGACGAGTTGGCCGAGCTTACCGGATTTGAGGATGTTGTCGCGGACCTTGGCGAAGTTGGCGGGAGTCGGGGTAAAGTCGGCGGGGATGACGTTCCCGCCGGAAAATCCGTCCTCGACCACCTCGATGTAGCGGACGTTGGGCGTAAAAAGCGACTGCACCTGTGTGCGATCGACAGCGGGCAGGAACGTGACTTCCTCGGTGACGGCCTTCAGTTCGCGGAAGAACTGCTCGGTGAAAATGTCGCCGGACTCGGGAGTCAGCGCGACGAGCACCCGGTTCGCGCCGCCGAACTCAGTCTGGTATTTCGTGAAGGTGCGAATGTAGTCGTGATCGATCGGGAGCGTCTTGTTGAAGCTGGCATCGACGTGCAGCCGCGAAGCAAATACGGCCATCACGACGGTGAGTGCCGCGAAGACGCACACGAGCGGCGTGCGCCAGCGAAACATCCACGTGGTGAAACTTTCGAGCGGAGATGACATCACACTTGGTTTGTCATTTTGAGCGCAGCGAAAAATCCAGGAGTGCGCCGACCCGGGCTGAACGAACGCCGGGATGATACGGTCCCTTCGCTCGGTAACATCGCTTCGCTTAGAATGACAGAACGGGAATTCATGGCTTGGGCAGCACGGTCGCGCCGCCTTCACCGACGACGAGGATGGAGCCATCGGGGAGTTCGAGGAGTTTGGCGACGGCGGTGGTGAGGGGAGTGTCCCACGCGGAGAATTTTTTGGCGTAGTCGCGGCTCACGAGGAGTCCACGGGCCTGGCCCGCCACGACGACGTAGTTGCTCTTGAGCTGCAGCGCCGTGGCGAGCAGCACCGGCTGCGGCGTGACGATCGGTTCCCACGTTGCCCCGTCGTCGACCGAGCGGTAGAGCCGGCCGCGGAGGCCGTGGGCCAGCAGGGTGCGCTTGTCGAGCGGGACGATGCCATAGAACGATCCGTCGTAAGGGGCGGCGAGCCGCGTCCATTTCAACCCGAGATCTGTGGAACGCAGCAAGGTGCCATGCTCGCCGGCGAGATAGAGCGTGCCGGTGGGGCCGCGGGTGAGATGATTGAGATGGAAATCGTCGTCGGAGATTTTGCGCCGCGCCCAGGTTTTTCCCCCATCGTCAGTCGCGAGGCAGAGACCGTAGGCCCCGACGGCGAGCACGTGCTGGGCGTCGAGGGCGAGGACGTCGAGCAACGAGTCGGAAAGATTTTCGCCCTGCCATTGTTTCTGCCACGACTGCCCGCCGTCGGACGTCGCGAGAATCAGCGCGTCGTGTCCGACGGCCCAACCATGCTGGGCATCGGGGGCGAAGTTCACGGCGGTGAGCGTCGCAGACCCCGTGACCGTGGCGCTTTGCCACGAACGCCCCGCGTCACGGGACTGCAGAATCGTGCCGCGCTCGCCGACGGCGATAATCGCGGGACCGGCGTTCGCGGCGTCGAGCAGCAGCATGCGCGGCGCGACGTCGGCGGCGTGGGCGACGGAAATGGTGCCCGCTCCCACCAGTGTCATCCTGAGCGCAGCGAAGAATCCACGGCACCGAACACTCATGGGAATCGAACGCGTGGAGGATGCTGACACGGCCGCTCGGTAAATTCGCGGCGCTGAGAAGGACGAACAGAAAGGGCGCGTCGGGAAAAACGCGCCCTCGGATTTACCGCGTGCCGTCACGCCGGAGGGAGTCCGGCGTGTAGTCGGCGGGCGTGCGCTTCAGGTTGAAATCATACATCGGTTGATCGTTATCGAGGCCGATCGCGAGATAGCGGCCGTTGTCGAGGTGGGTGTGGACCTCGAGCGTGCTCCAGAAAACCTGCGCGTCGTAGTAGTTCACGCAATGCGCCTCGGACACGACGGAGAGCTGGCCGCGCTTGTCGTATTGGTCGGCGATCAAGATCTGCCAGCTATCCTCGTCGAGGTAGAACGTGCGGCGGGAATAAATGTGATCGGTGCCGGCCTTGAGCGTCGCGTCGACGATCCACACGCGGTGCAGTTCGTAGCGCGCGAGGCCCTGATTGATGTGCAGCGGCTTCAGGATGTCGGCGACCTTCGTCTTGTCGCTGTGGAGCGTGTAGGAATTGTAGGGGACGAGCAGTTCCTTCTTGCCGACGAGCGTCCAGTTGTAGCGATCGGGCGCGCCGTTAAACATGTCGAACTGATCGCTCGTGCGCTGGCCGTCGGAGGCGGTGCCGGGATTGTCGTAGGCGACGTTGGGAGCGCGGGTGACGCGACGGCGGCCCGCGTTGTAGACCCACGCGCGGCGCGGCTCCTTGATTTGATCCATCGTTTCCTGCGCGAGGAGGATCGTGCCGGCGAGGCGGGCGGGGGCGACGACGGTCTGCTTGAAGTAGATCAGCGTGTTACTGTCATCGAGTTCCTGGGCGGTGATGTCGGGCCGTGTGTAGTTAAAGAGAAACTCGTCTTCGAACTGCACGAGCTGGTAACCGCCGCCGCGCTCGACCGGCGCCTGGCCGATGTGGCGGCTGGCCGCGACGCCGCGATAACGCGTGAGAAAATTCCAGAGCACCTCGAGCCCGTTCCCCGGAATGGGAAACGGCGCGCCGACGATTGCACCGGAGATGCCGTTGCCGTTCGAGACGAGGTGGGCGTTGGTGGCGTTGGCGCGGGTGGCGTCGTAAATGCGCTGCGGGTTGGAGGCGCTGCGGTGCGTCGGGTAGACGACGAGCTTGTAGTCGGGATAAGCCTTGAGCAGCGCGAGCGTGCCGGCGGCGAGCTTGCCCTCGTAGGGTCCCGAGTTGGAGCCCGTGACGGTGTAGAGCGGCTGATCGCTCGCGTAGGGATCGGGGTGGTGATCGCCGACTTTGTAGCCGGCGGGCGGGGTGGTGATGCCGCCGGTCCACGCGGGGATCGAGCCGTCGGCGTTGCCGGCCATTTCACCGCCGAGCGGCGTGAGATCTTTGCCGAGACGCGCCGCGTCGGCGGCGTGGAGTGACAGGAACGTCAGCGCGGAGAGGGACGCGAGAACGAGGGGAATTTTTTTCATGAGGATGATACTTCGCTCAGAATGACAAGCAGGGGATCAGAAGGAGTATTTTACGGTCGTGGCAACATAGTCACGGTCGTTGAGCAGATTGTAGTGGCCGGCGCCGAAGAAGTTCACGTAGCGCAGTTCGAAGGACCACGCGTTGCGGTAGGTGAACTCCACGGAGGCATTCACGCTGCGGCGATCCTTGATGTAGTTGCCGAGCGGGAGCGGACTGTTGCCGTGAACGTCGTGCGTGAACGCGATCGTGGGGGACATGTTCACGTTCGGGAAGAGGTTGTTGTAGTCGAGGCGGCCGAGGACCTGGTAGCCCCAGGAGAACTTGTCGGCGAAGCCCTCGTAGCTCGTCGCGGGGATGGCGCCGAAACCGGTGTTCACCATCGCAGCCGGATTGCCGCTGCTGAAAGTGCCGGAGCCGTCGTAGCGCAGCGTGCTCTTCGCGGGGAGGTTCGCCCAGAGGCCGCCGACTTCGCCAACGAGCGTGAACTGCTGCGAGCCGAGCACCGGGCCGAACACCTTCGTGATCGTGGTCTGGCCGGTCCACACATCGTGGCGACGATAACCGCGGACCTCGGTGCCGTATTGGCCGAGGTAACTGCCGATTTGGTTGTTGGGCGGGCCGAAGGTGGGCGTGAGCGAGGAGAGCGTGGCGAAGAGCAGTTCGACGTCGTCGACCTGCAGCGGCACGCCGTGCTTGTAGCCGACCTCGCCCTGCCAGGAGATGCCGGTCTTGCCGATCGCAGTGTTGAAGCTGAGGCCGTAGAGGCTGATGCCCTCGGGATACTCCGTGAAGTAGCGACCCGTCGCCGCGGCGGTGAGCAAACCGATCTTGCTCGCGCCGGCGGCGATGGCTTGGACGGAGGGATAGAACGGCTGGAGACTCGCGGGCAGCGCGCCGATGGGCACGCCGGTGAGCGCGGCGCCGATGAGCGTGGTGAGCGAAGCGGAGACGTTCGCGGGCGGAATGCCGGACGCGATCATCGCGGGGGCGAGAGGGGCGGCGAGGGAACTCGCGGTGGAGATCACGAGTGTCGTGCTGATCGGCCCGGTCGGCGTGCGGGCGCTGATGACGGGCGAGCGGCTGTTGTAGCGCGCGTAGGTGAAGCCGAATTCGGTGTCGTGCAGCGCCGGCACGAGCACGCGGGCGGCGACGCCGTATTGATTGAAATTGGAGCCCTCGCGATCCTTGTCGCGGGAGATGCTGCCGAGCGTGCCGCTGTCGGGGAGCGTGCCGAAGCCGAGAAAGACGTTGCGGCCGCCGCGCGTGGCAAAATCGTTCGTTGAGAAATACGTGCCGGCCGGCTCGAGTTCGTTGCGGCGGAACTCCAGCAACCAGAATGGCTCGATGGTGAGATTCTTCGTGAGGCCGATGGAGGCCTTCACCATGTTGACGGGCAGGAGCGCTTCCTTGAGTTCGGAGCCGGGGACGCGCAGTTTGGAAAGATCGGCTGAGTTGACGACATTCACGCCGTTCGGGATGAACGTGCTTTCGCCGAGGCTCAGCACCTGGCGGCCGACGCGGAAGTCGAAGGGCATGTCGGCGCCGATGGTAAATTTGGCGCGGACATACATGTCGAGCAGCTCGCCGCCGCGCGACACGCGATCCTTGGCCTGATCCGAGAGGGGCGTGCGGAGTGTGTTGTCGGACTTGGCGTCCTTGAACCAGTAGCCGCGGACAAGCGCGCCAAAGTTGCCGTATTTCAACTCGAGATCGTGCGAACCCTTGACGACCTGGGAGACCCAGCCCTCGGCGAAGTTGAGATTGCCGTCGTCGGTGTTGACGGAATTGAGGAGGCCAGGAATGCCGTGAAAGGTATTCGAGGTGCCGTAATTGCTCGTGCTCGGATCGTTCAGCCGGTAGAGCCCGCCGATGGACAAGGTGCTGTCGAAGCTGCCCTTGACCTCGCCCAAGGTGAATTGAAAGGCGCGCGACGGCGCGGCGGCGAACAGCAGGCCTAGCGCGGCGGCGAGAGTCGCGCGACCAAGGCCGGCGGGGAAAAGGGAAGACGGATGAGCATTCATGGGTGAGTAAAAGACAAAAACCTCCCGGCGGAGGTTTTGAGGCAGGGTTAAGGACTACTATGAGGAACCGGTAACACGGGGGTTGGTGTGGCCGGAGAAAACGGCGGTGCGCAGTGCGGCGCAAGAGCGAATATGACAGAGGTGTGACGAACTTAATCTTCGCATCGGGCTTTGACGCGCGGGGCTTTTGCGCAAGGTTGCGCGTTCGACTCATGCAGGCCGCGACCCACATCCATATCAAAGGCGCCCGCGAGCACAACTTGAAGAACCTCGAGTTGCGGCTGCCGCGCGGGAAGCTCGTGGTCATCACGGGGCCGAGCGGCTCGGGCAAATCGTCCCTGGCCTTCGACACGATTTACGCGGAGGGCTACCGGAAATACATGGAGAGCCTGTCGGCGCACGCGCGGCAGGTGCTCGAACAATTGAAGCGGCCCGACGTCGATTTCATCCACGGCCTTTCGCCGGTGCTCGCGATCGAACAGCGCACCGGCGCGGGCGGCCCGCGCAGCACGATCGCAACCGCGACGGAAATCGCCGACTACGCGCAACTGCTCTGGGCCCTGGTCGGCGAACAGCGCTGTCCGAAGGACGGCGGCCGCGTCGTGCAACGTTCGCTCGACGACAACGTGCAACGCGTGCTCACGGAATGCACGGGCGAACGTGTGATGCTCCTGGCGCCGTTCATGCGCGCAAAGCCGAGCGTGCTGCGCGAGGAATTGCCCCGGCTGCGGCAGCGTGGCTTCCAGCGCGTGCGGCTGGATGGCGAGATCAAGAATCTCGACGAGCCCAAACTCATCCCCGTCGGCGCGGGCACGAAGGAGATCGTCGTCGAGCTGGTCGTCGATCGGCTGGTCGCGGTGCCCGAGCAACGCTCGCGGCTCGCCGATTCGCTCGAGCTCGCGTTTCGCGAAGGCAAGGATCGCGCGATGGTGCTCGCGCAGAAGACCGCGGAGTCGCCGTGGCGCGAGTTGCCGCTCAGCCAGTCGCTCGCCTGCGAGATCTGCGGCGAGGTCTTCGACAAGCTGACCGCGCGGCATTTTTCTTTTTCGCATCGCGAAGGCGCGTGTCCGACCTGCGACGGGCTCGGCCGCAAGCTCCGCTTCGCGCCCGAACTGATCGTCGCGGATCCGGAGAAGAGCGTGCGCGAGGGCGCGCTGAAGCCGTGGCGCATCGGTGGAAAAAATCTCATCATCAAGCACAACGCGCTGGTCAAGCAGCTCGCCGAACAATTGCCGTTCGATGCCGATGTGCCGTGGAAAAAACTCCCGGAAGAAACGCGGCGGACGATCCTGTTCGGGGCGGGGGAGCGGGAGTTTGCCTTCAAGCTGCGCCGCATGCGCGAGGCGAAGGCGCAGACGTTTCCCGGCGTGATCGCGGATCTTGAGCAGAGCTGGCGCCACACGGATAGCGAGGGGTTCCGCGCGCGGCTCACGACGTTCATGATCGCGGGCGAGTGCCCCGAGTGTCACGGCTCACGGCTCAACGCGCGGAGCGGCGCCGTCACCGTCCGGTGTGGCCCGGGCCCCGTGCCGGGGGGCGCGATGGAACCCGGGCACGAGGCCCGCGCCACGCCGGGCCGTCTGACCTTCCCGGAATTTCTCTCGCTCGACATCGGCGCCGCGAGCGCGGTGGCCCGCGAACTCGTGACGACGCACGGCGCCAATGAAGCGGCCGAGGAAGTCGTGACCGGCATCGCGCAGCGGCTGCACTTCCTCCTCGAAACCGGGCTCGCCTACCTGACGCTCGATCGCGATTACGCGACGCTTTCCGGCGGCGAGGCGCAGCGCGTGCGGCTCGCGACGCAACTCGGCATGGGCCTCATCGGCGTCATTTACGTGCTCGACGAGCCGAGCATCGGCCTGCATCCGCACGACAACCAAAAGCTCCTCGACACGCTCGTCGCGCTCCGCGATCGCGGCAACACGGTGATCGTCGTCGAACATGACGAGGACACGTTGCGGCTCGCCGACGAACTCATCGAACTCGGGCCCGAGGCGGGCGTGGAGGGCGGTCAGCTGTTATTTCAGGGCACGCCGTCCGACTGCGCGAAGCTGCCGCCGAAATTTTCGCGGACGGGCGGTTACCTCTCGCGCAAGCTCTCGGTCGTCCGCGATGCGAAGCAAAAGATCCCCGACGGCGCCTGGCTGACCGTGCGCGAGGCGCGGGCGAACAACCTGCGCGGCATCGACGCGAAATTTCCCGTCGGCCTGCTCACGTGCGTCACGGGGGTCAGCGGCTCCGGCAAAAGCACGCTCGTGAACGACATCCTCGCCGCCGCGGCTGCGCGCAAGCTCAACGGCGCGAAAACCATTCCCGGCAAACACCGGCACATCGAGCATCTCGATTTCTTCGAGAAGCTGGTGCAAGTCGATCAGGAACCCATCGGCCGCAGCCCGCGCTCGAATCCGGCGACCTACGTCGATCTGCTCACGCTGTTGCGCGATCTTTACGCCTCGGTGCCGCTCGCGAAAGTGCGCGGCTACAAGCCGAGCCGGTTCTCGTTCAACGTCCGCGGCGGCCGCTGCGAGCGCTGTCAGGGTGACGGCGCCATCAAGCTCGACATGCAATTCATGGCCGATGCCTACGCGCCGTGTCCGAGTTGTGGCGGGCGGCGCTACAATCGCGAGACCCTCGAGATTCTCTTCCACGGCAAATCGATCGCCGACGTGCTCGACCTGACGGTGCGCGAGGCGATCACGCTGTTCCGCAATATCCCGCGCGTGCTCGACAAACTCGCCACGCTCGACGCCGTCGGGCTCGGTTATCTCACGCTCGGCCAGTCGGCGACGACGCTCTCTGGCGGCGAGGCACAGCGCATCAAGCTCTCGCTTGAACTGAGCAAACGCCAGCAAGGCTCGACGCTCTACATCCTCGACGAACCGACCACCGGCCTGCACTGGACCGACATCCAGAAGTTGATGGACCTCCTGTTCAAACTCCGCGACCAGGGCAACACGGTGATCGTAATCGAGCACAACCTCGACGTGATCAACCTCGCCGACTGGCTGATCGATCTCGGGCCGGGTGGCGGCCGCGACGGTGGTGAATTGATCTTCGCGGGTCCGCGCGCCGAAATCGAAGCGAGCGAGCGCTCGCTCACGGGCGCGGCATTGAAGAAATGGCAGCGACGTTAGTGTTTCTCAAAACTCAACAACGAGATCCTTGCCTAGCGTCAGTCCGGCCACTTCGGCTGCTACTCGAATGATAGATCTTTTGAGGACGTTATTGAGGTTAGTCGCGACGAGCCATCCGCCAGGCAATTCGTCGCGACAATCGCGCAGGTCCGGGCGGTCAGGATAAAGTTCATCCGCAGTTCGGGCCACATAGCGTCTTTTTCTTCCCTGCATGTCGGGATGTTGCGAGCAGCGTTCGAGAAAAAATTGGTCAGTCATGGCTAGCTCGCGCAGGACAATCACCATCGCATCCTTAGCGTTACTATAAGAATGCTCTTTGCCGCGTAATACCAATTTCCCGCGTCGCGAAGATTCACTCGGCGGTCGTGAAGGCGGAGGAGCGGACAAAATGGGCGCAGATGGTGGCACTCGATTTCCGCGAGGTGACTCTACACTAAGTGCGCGGCCTAATCCGGCGAGAAATTCGGCGACCTCATTGTCATCTGGACGAACGCCAGCTTTTGACTCCACGGCACTCGCAAGGTGATCCACGAGTAACTCATCTCCTTTCTCGACCATTTCACGCCACGCCTCAGGAATGGCGGCCCGAGCTTGGGCGCTGCGATTGCGGCTGCGATATTCCTTGCGAGCAGTCTCTAGTGCTTCACCGCATTCGACGAGCGATCGCGCCAGATAGCGGTGAAGCACGGTGGCAGCTTCAGCAGGAGGACGCTCGAATAAGTCGAGTTTGTAGACGCGCCGCTCTTCGTAGCTGCCCTGTTCGGCCGGCAAATAAAAGCTCCAAGTCTTACCATCGGTTAAGGCGATGAACGGAACGCCGGTGTGAAAAGCATATTCAAGCGCTTGGCGGATTCCTTCCTCTGCTCTGCCGGGTTGTTTTACTTCTATGAAAACCGCTGGTTTTGACGGTGGGTGACAGAGGCCAAAATCCGCACGTCCCTCGCCGGTTCCATATTCAGGCCACACAAGCGTCGTGTCGAAGGTATCCCAGCCGAGTTCCTGTAGCACACGAAGCACAATGCCTTGCGAAACGGCCTGTTCATTTGGAAATCTTCCTTGGCGAAGGCGCTCGGTGATATCGGCCTGAGTTTTTTCAAGTGACATAATTCTTTCGCTGGAGAATGTGAACTCACGCGGGTTAGAAACGAGAATGGTGGGTTTGATCGTTCTGCCAAGCGAGGAGTCTATGCGACGGATTGTCCGCTGTCCCGGTTCAAATAAACACTGCTTCGAATCCCGCCTGCTCAAAATGATGGTCGCCGGTCAGCGCGGTGCCGAGGTTGCGCTCACGCATGACGACGAACGAAAAACAGTCAGTCAGGGACCACATTTTGTCATCGTGCTGGTGGTAGAGTTCGAGTGCCTTTTCGAGGCGGACGCGGTTGACTGGCACAACGGTCGCACTCTGCCGAATCGCGGCAAAGTAATCTTGCACGAGCGGACGGAAGCGCGATCCGGCGAGGCTATTGGCGAGTTCGACCAGCACCAAATCTGTCGTCACGAGGCGGACTGGCTTTTTCTGCGACCAAGCGACGACCCGGGCGTGATGCTCATCGTGTCGGCTGACCCGTGCTTGAAAATAAAACGTGTCCGCGAACTGCGGCTTCATCGGCCGGTTCGTTTTGGCGTGCCGTAAAGGTAATGATCGTGCTGCTGCGCGAGGTCGGCCGGAAGGTCATGGACACGGCCGTCGAACGCCTTGAGCGCATCAGGCGGTGATGGGCGAATCACTGGCTTGCCAGAAAACTTGCGTGACTTGGCCGCGGCTCGGCGAGGCTTAATGAGGGAAACTGTGCTCATGGCGAGATGGTAGGAAACCACACGTGGGGTGCAAGAAACACTTCGTTTACTGTTCAGCTCCGATAGCGCAACGCGAGCGTGCCTGTAGCGTGACCGGCCTTGCCATTGGAGGCGAATTTTCCATCGTCGCGGTCGCAATGAATCTTCGCTCCAGCTTCCCCTTATTTTTCTATTTCGCGTCGATGCTGGCGAGTTTCGCCGCTGAGCCGACCCCCGCTCCGCAAGGGGCCGCGCGCGCCACCTTTGGTGCTTACGAAGCGATTGTGATGGACAAGGCTGTGCTCCAAAACGTGAAGGTCGATGCCGACGGCGCGATCTATCTCATGTTCGTGCCGGAGAAGCGGGGCGCCACGGTGAAGATCCGCATCTCGATGGGCGAGGGCTCGCAATATCGGAAATGGACCAACGGTCAGGAAGACCTCGTCGCGCAGGAAAACGGCACGCGTCAGCCCAACACGTGGACTGATCAAGTGAAGACGACTGCGAACTTCATCGAATATCGCGCCGGCGAGCACCTGTTTCTGCATCTGAAAAAGATCAAGTGACAACGACGTCGTGAACTCCCTGGACGCAGCCTGGGGCCCTCCGGCCCAGTGGTTGCGACGCTCCCCCCGGGCGCGTTGGATCTTGGCGGGGACGGCGGTCATGGGCGGGATCGCGGCGCTGATTTTGACGCGGCCGGCGCGCCCGGAACCGCCGTTGCCGGCGGGTGGCGGCAGCGAAACACCGCAGGAGAAAAAGGCGGCGTTCATCAACTATCTCGTGCCCCACGTGAGCGAGGTGAACGCCAGCATCCTGCGCGACCGCCGGCGATTGGTCGCGATCCGGAAGGACGTCGCCGACGGCGCACAGCCGGGATATTTCGACGCGCGCTGGCTGAAAAAAATCGTGGCCGATTACGAAGGCGAATGGCCGCAGCGGATCACCACGTCGTTTCTCGACCAGATGTTGGTGCGAGTCGACGCGGTGCCGCCCTCGCTCGTCATCGCGCAGGCCGCGCAGGAATCCGGGTGGGGCACCTCACGGTTTGCGCTGCGCGGTAACAATCTCTTCGGCCTTCGCGCCTACGATGGCAAGGGGCTCGTCCCGAAAGCCCGCGACCCGGGCGAGAAGTTCAAGGTCGCCGCCTACAAATCGGTGCGCGATTCCATCGCCGACTACATGAACAATCTCAACACCGGCGAAAATTATATCGACCTCCGCATGACCCGCCGCGAACTCCGGCTTCGTGGCCAGCCGGTGACGGGGGCCGCACTGGTGGCGGGTTTGTCGGGCTACTCCGGCCGCGGCCCCAGTTACGTCGAAGCCATTCGCGCGATCATCATCGCGAACAACCTGGGACGGTTCGATTCGTGAGCGCGGTCGGCTCCGCGCCCGGACAATGGCGGCCGACACCTGTCCGTGGACAGATGCGACCGGTTCAACGATAGTGACCGTGTTCGATTACACCGTGCGCCCGCCATGATCACTTCCCGCCGCGACTACATCATGCGAATCCTTGAGGAGGTGGGCCGGCTGCTGGCGCGCGTCTCCTTCAAACGCCGCAAGGGTGACAGCGACGAAGCCGCGTTGGAAACCGTGGTGTTCGGACTGCAACGGTTGTTCGCGCTTGAGGCCGATCAGATTTTTCTCCTCACGCCGGAGCAGCACTACGCGATGCTGGCCGACGATGAAACTCCGGAGATCGCGCGCGACAAGCTCCTGCTCTACGCCGCGCTCAACGCCGAGGCCGGCCACGTTTATGCACGGCAGGGCAACCGCACGATGGCCCGCGCGACGTTTACGAATGCGCTGCGCTTTACCTTGCGGGCTGAGGCAAATTATCCCCGCGAAGGCTGGCCGGAGTTCGCACCGCGGGTGGACGAATTGCGTGCGGCGCTCGCGGACGAGCCGCTCGATGTGGAGACGGCCAAGCTGATCAGGGAGCGAAAAGGGTCTCCGCCCCACGCGCCCTGAGTGCAAGCCCCAACAATTCCGCGCTCACCCGCCAGCGCATCTGCGAAATCGCCGACCTCGGCGACACGCTCAACGTGAGGCAACAATAGCCCAACGCTTTTTCGGGGGGCGCTTTTTTTAGGCCAGTTATTTTGAGCGGTGCGGGTGGCTGCACAACGGCGACCGCGCCAAGAAAACCGGGAAGGCAGGCCAGACGGACAACGATGTCATCATAGGGCGGGGCACCTCAGCAGCCTGTGACCGCAGGCACGGCGCCAACGCCCGGAGGTCTGACCGTCAATCGCACGAGGCAACGCAGGCTTCCTTCTACTTCTCGTTCGCGACCGTGAGCGTGAGTGCCTGAACCTTCGGATCACTTTCGGGTGTGAGCGTAAAAGACACGTTGAGCGTGCCCTTTTCGCCGACGATCGGGAAGACACCGCGAAGCTGGTTCTCCGGCCGGATCGCGCCCACCGAGACGACTCGCCCGATCAGGGCGAGCTGCTCGCGCGCAAGACGCATCCGGTCTTCGCGCGGATGATCGAGATAGAAATTCATCGCGATGATTTTCGCCTCGAGCGCAGGGTCCCACGACTGGATCAAGTCGGCGACCTGACGCTTCCGGGTTTCAAGAATGGCCGAGACGACAACGGCGCGCGGCGGCAGGTTGCTGCGTTCGAGGAGGACGCTGAACGCCTTGTTCACCGCGGCACTCATCGGCCCGTAGGTGAGATTGCAGAAGGCGATGACCGCCACGCCGTGGTCGGGTGCGAAACGATAATTGCTGCCGTAGCCGGGCAGGCCGCCGGAATGCGCGATGCTCACCACGCCGCGGCCCTCACGGCGCCAAGTGAGGCCATAATCATAGAAGGTCACCGTCGGATTGGGCGTTTTGCCATCGAGGAGGGTGAGGGACGCCAGACCGGAAAAAGCGGACGGCAGATGCATTTCACGCACGGTCGAACGCCGCACCGGGCCACTCTCAGGCGCATCGCGCGCGGGCCACGCGCTGAGATGAAACGCCACGTAACGCGAAAAATCATCCAGCGTGGTAATGATACCGCTGCAGCCCGCGCCCTCGCCGTCGTGTAGAATAATCTCGGGACTCCAGGTTTCGTGCTCCCAGCGATAGCCCAGCGCGAGTTTATCGGCGGGGACAGTCGTGTATTCCCACACCGTATCTTTCATCCCCAGCGGCCGGAGAATATTTTCGGTGATATATTTTTGAAACGGCATGCCGGCGACTTTGGAAACCACCTGGCCGAGCAGCGCAAAGCCGAGGTTGCTGTATTCGAATTGCTGCCCCGACGGATTGGAAAACGACAGGCCATCGTTCACCAATTTCCACAACGCATCCGCGCTGATCGACATGATCTGATCGCCCCACGGATTATCCTCGGGCAGCCCCGTGGTCATCGTCATGAGGTGGCGAATGGTGATCACCGGCGAGTCCGAGGTCGGCGGGCGCATGCGGGCCACCGCCGGCAGATAGTTCACGACGGGATCGTCGAGACGAAGTTTGCCTTCGTCGCGCAGTTTGAGCGCGGCCATTGCGACAAAACTCTTCGTCATGGAGGCGATGCGGAAACGCGTGTCGGAGGCCGCTGGTATTTTCTTTTCCACATTCGCCAGTCCCAGGCTGCGCGCATGGATGAGTTGGCCGTCGAGCATCACGCCGTAGGTTATCCCGGGGATATGGCGCGCCGCAGCGACCTCGCGGAAAATTTGATCCACCTCGGGGAGCAGGGCCTCGAGTTTTTGTCGGCGATTGGGATCGGAAAAAACCGGGGGCGAGTAAGGGAGTGCCGCGGCGGACAACCGGTGCGGTGCGGCGAACGAAACGATCGCCAGGGAGAGGAGCGCTACGAGGCGTCCAGCAGATGATTTCATGGGGAGGGCAGGAGTTGCGTAAAGTCGCACCGCGGCAGCGGCGGACTTTGCGGGAACGAAGCGGTGTCCGCGACTCTCCCATGCCGAAAATTCACGGCAAGCTCCAACCCCAGACGCGCCCACCGCGGAATAGTCTGACCGTCAGCCATGATTCCGCCTCGCATTCGGAACACCCTTTCGCGAGCGTGACTGACCCCTATGAAGGCCACCCCTGCCTTGAAGTGTCTGTTCCTGCTTTTCACTCTGATGTGCGGCGCGCGCGCGGCGCATCCGTTCCTCTGCACTGATTCCGTCGGCGGCAAGATCGCCGTGGTCGCGGTCGATGGCACCATCGAGTGGGAGGTCGCTTACTCGCATCCGCAAGATTGCTGGGCGTTGCCGAATGGAAATATCCTTTTCTGCCACGTCAGCGGCGCGATTGAGATGACGCGCGACAAGAAAATCGTCTGGGAATACAAGTCCGCCGCAAAAACCGAGGTCCATGCCTGCCAGCCGCTGCCCGATGGACGCGTGCTTATCATCGAGAACGGTCCGTGCCGGATCATCGAAGTCGATCGCGCCGGCAAAATCGCGAAGGAGATCACGCTGCGCGTGCCGCCGGCGAGTGTGAAAATTCACGATCAGTTCCGTGGCACGCGGAAGATGCAGGACGGCCACTATCTGCTTTGCCGCAAAGGCGAGCACGTCGTCGAGGAGCTGGACGGCAACGGAAAGGTTCTTCGCTCGATCCCTGTGCCCGGCGATGTGCACGAAGCGCTGTTGCTGCCCGATGGCCACCTCCTCATCGCGTGTGGCGAGGGCCACAAGATTATCGAGTTTGATGCGAAGATGAACGTCGTCTGGGAACTCAACGAAAGGGATCTGCCGGGCAATCCGCTGCGGTTGATGACCGGTTTTCAGCGGCTGCCGAATGGGAATACGGTTTTCTGCAATTATCTCGGCCACGGCCATGTGGGCGAGCAGCCGCATTTTTTCGAAATCACCCGCGACAAGAAAATCGTGTGGCAGTTCGCCGACCACGCGCATTTCAAGACCGTCAACCAACTCCAACTGCTCGACGTGGCCGGTGATGTCACGAAGGGCGAAATCCTCCGCTGAACTATGAAACTACTCCAACCTCTGTGCACCGCCTTGCTCCTCGCCGTTCTCGCGTCGCCCGCCGTGCGCGCCGCCGATGATTTCAAACTCGAGGCGGGCTTCGTCAGCCTCTTCAACGGCAAGGACCTCACCGGCTGGTGTTATACGGACGGCAACAAGCCGGACGGCGCGGTGATCGGTGACTTCAAAGGAAAAGCGGAAAGCACGGATGCGCGTTATTCGGTCGTGGCCGGCGCGCTCGTGGTGCATCCGAAGACACCGCGCCAGATCGCGAAGATTTGGACGGTGGAGAAATTCCCGAAAAACTTTATCCTGCGGATCGAGTTTCGCGCGGAAGTAAATGCGGACAGCGGCATCTATCTCCGCGGGCCGCAGCTCCAGTGCCGTGACTACCTGGTCGCCGGTCCTTACAAGGAACTGAAAAAATATAAGGCACAGGATTGGAATTTCATCGAGGTCACGGTGAAGGACGGCGTCGCGGTCTGCACGTGCAACGGTGAGGTGCTCGAGGCCGCGCTGAAATTGCCCGAGACCGGCCCCATCGGCCTCGAGGGTGATCGCGGCCAGATGGAGTATCGGCGCATCCGTCTCAAAGAGCTGCCTTGAACCAATCCCGTGATTTAATGAAACGCGTTCTCTTCCTCGCCGGCGCGGCGGTGTCTGCTGCGCTCCTGTTGGGTTCATGTGCGACGACGCCTACCGCGACCGCTCTTCGCCCGATGATCGCTGTCGAGACGCCGATGGCCGCGCCAGCGTGGGCGAAGCTCGAGCGGCGGTTGCTCAACGAAAACGTGCCGGCGTGCCTCGAGTTCGCGCAGAAATATTACGACGATCGCGGTTACTTGCAGTGCTTTGTGCGCTGGGGTGCGAACGACGGACCGGACGACGCGTTTGAAAATTTCGTGGGGTGGCCCGAGCTCCATGCGCTCGGCGCGAACGACGAGGTCATGCAGGTTTTCCTGAAAACCTGGAACGGCATGATTCGCCAATACTCGGAGGCGAAGACCGTCGAAGTTCCCGCCGGCCGCGACGGCATGTATTTCAAGGAATACTCCGCGCAAGCCGACTGGATGCACCACGGCGAGGGCCTCCGGACGTTTAATCTCATGGGACTTTCCGCGCCGGCGCTGCCGATTTATCAGGAACGTGCGCGCCGCTGGGCCGGCCTCTACATGGGCGAGGATCCGGACGCACCGAACTACGATCCGAAATTGAAACTGATCCGCTCGATGCAGAATGGCAGCAAGGGGCCGATGCTCCGCCCGGCAACCGCGCTCGACTGGGTCGGCGATCCGTTCGACGTGGCGAAGTTCGTCGCGGGCCATGGCGAGAGCACCTACGAGCAATTTCTCAAGCACTACGAGGAATACACCGACGTCGTCGGCGATCACTTCATCAATCTCGTCGCGACGACGCTGCCGACCGATGCCTACCTGCTCGCAAACGAGGCGAAATATAAAACCTGGATTGTCGATTACATGGACGCGTGGCTCGCGCGGATGAAGGCCAACGACGGCATCATCCCGAGTCATGTCGCGCTCGACGGCAAAGTCGGCGGCCCGGATGACAAATGGTGGAGCGGCGCTTACGGCTGGGGCTTCAGTCCGGTGAATCCCGTCAACGGCCGGCGGGAGAATCGCAACCGCATTCCGCGCGCCGTGGTCGGCTTCAACAACGCGCTGCTCGTGACTGGCGATCAGAAATATGTCGATGCGTGGCGCACGATGACCACGGCCGTCAATTCACACGCCCGGACGACGGCCGATGGGCGGAAGGAATATCCGACGATGTTCGGCGCCAGCGGCTGGTATGGCTGGCAGCGGGAGCCGTGGAACGTCGGCGCGCTCGAACTGTGGTATTGGTCACAGCGCCCCGGCGATCGCGCGCGGATTGGCGGCAATGCGTGGATCGAGTTTCTCGAGGGCAAAAATCCGTCTTACCCCGAGACGGCGCTGCAGCGGGATCTCACGAGCATTCCGAAAAAGGTCGCGGCTTTCCGCGCTGACACGAAGCCGGCGGAGCGCCGGCTGGCCGACAACATGATGGATTACAATCCAGCGGCGGCCGGCGCACTCACCCAATTGATGTGGGGCGCGCTGCCCTCCGGTCGCGCGGGCGAGTTGATGAATGCGCGGCTGCGCTACTTCGATCCCGAGCGCAAGCGGGCGGGCGTGCCGGAGGACGTCGGCGCGCTGGTTTCGGAAATGACCGACACGCGGACCGTCGTCACGCTGGTCAATCTCAGCGCGACCGAACCGCGCACGGTCGTCGTGCAAGGCGGCGCCTACGGCGAACACCAGATCGTTTCGGCGGACGTGAACGGCAAGGTCCAGTCGCTCGGCGCCCGCGATTTCACCGTGAAACTCTCGCCCGGCGCCGGCGCCCGGCTCACGCTGACGATGCAGCGCTACGCCAACGCGCCGACCGTGAAGTTTCCGTGGGACCGCCCCTGAGTTTTCTCTTATGCGCTGCTGCCTGCTCGTTGCTCTGTTGGTCACGTTTGCTTCGGCCGGTCTTGCGGCTGAACTCAAGGTGATCGATCTCTGGCCTGAAGGGGTGCCGGATTTGAAGGTCGACGGCGGCCCGGAGAAGGACGACGGGCAGGGGAGGTTTAGCAACATTCATCATCCCTCGCTGACGGTCTTCGCTCCGGAACATCCGAACGGCACCGCGATCATCTACGCGCCGGGTGGCGGTTACGTCCGGGTTGCCGGCGGGGTGAACGGCGGCGAAATCGCCAAATGGATGAATTCGCTCGGCGTGACGGTGTTCCTGCTCAAATACCGCAACGCGGAATACGGCCATCCTGCGCCGCTGCGCGATGCCTTGCGCGCGATGCGGATCGTGCGTTCGCGCGCGGCCGAGTTTGGGCTGAAGCCGGATCGCCTCGGCATGCTCGGCGGTTCGGCCGGCGGGCATCTCACGGCGAGTGCGGGAACGCTGTTCGACGCGCCCGAGGGCCGGACGGGCGCCGACCTCGACAAGGTCAGCGGCCGCCCCGATTTTCTCATCCTGATTTTTCCGGTGATCACAATGCAGGAGCCTTTCGGGCACGGCACC
>JBBRLB010000090.1:0-26365 GCA_038231575.1 Opitutales bacterium
GATCGGCGGCTGCTCGGCTCGTTCGTCGAGCACCTCGGCCGCTGCGTTTACACCGGCGTTTACGAGCCCGGCTCGAAGCTCGCCGACCAAAACGGGTTTCGCTCCGACGTGATGAGCGAAGTCCGCGGACTCGGCGTGCCCGTCGTGCGTTACCCGGGTGGCAATTTCGTTTCGGGCTACAACTGGCTCGACGGCGTCGGCCCGAAGGCATCGCGTCCGACCGTGCTCGAGCGCGCGTGGAATTCGCTCGAGACGAATCAATTTGGCACGAACGAATTCATCGCGTGGTGCCAGCTCGTCGGCACCGAGCCGCTGCTCGGGTTCAATCTCGGCCTCGGCTCGGTGGAGATGGCCGTGGCCTACGTCGAGTATTGCAACGTCGATCGCGGCACGAAGTGGAGCGACCTGCGCCGCGCGCACGGCGTCGAGCAACCGCACAACGTCCGCACTTGGTGCATGGGCAACGAAATGGACGGCCCGTGGCAGATGGGCCACTCGACCGCGCGCGACTACGGCCGCAAGGCCCGCGACACCGCGCGCCAGATCCGCGTCCTCGATCCGTCGCTGCGCCTCATCGCCTGCGGTTCGAGCAACACCATCCTGCCCACCTACCTCACGTGGGACCGCGAGGTGCTCGAAGAATGCTACGATCAGGTGGACGGTATCTCGCTCCACAACTACTACGGCAACACGCCCGAGCTCACCGCCAACAGCACCGCGCGCTTCCTCGCGATGAACCTCGACATGGAGCGGCAGATTCACGAAATCGCCGCCGTCTGCGATTACGTGCAGGGCGTGACGCGATCGCCGAAGCGCCTCTGGCTTTCGTTCGACGAGTGGAACATCTGGTATCGCGCCCGCAGCGCGCCGTTCCGCGATGGCAAGCGCACGTTCGCACCGCACCTGCTCGAGGAGCCCTACAACCTCGAAGACGCGCTCCTCACCGGCGGCTTCATCAACTCGCTCCTGCGCCAGTCCGACCGCGTGCGCGTCGGCTGCCTCGCGCAGCTCGTCAACGTCATCGCCCCGCTCATGACGAACGCGACCTCGGTCCTGCGCCAAAGCATCTACTACCCTTACGCGTGGGCGCTGAAATACGCGCGCGGCCGCGTGCTCGATTTGCCGGTGGAATCGGAAACTTACCCGATCGTCGCCGACGGTCTCCGTGCGGATTTCGCGCGCAACGATCAGATCCCGTTCCTCGATGTCGCCGCGACGATCGATCCGTCGAACGGCCAGGTCTGCGTGCTCGTGCTCAATCGCGACTTGGAATCCGAACGCGAACTCGTGCTCGAATGGCGCGACCCGACGCCGACACGCGTGCTCGCGTGCGAGACCATGACTGGCCCGGACCTGAAAGCCACGAACACATTCGAGCAACCGAACCAAGTCATCCCGCGCGCGCTCGATGCACCGGCAGTGGGACCGCGCATGACCTTCAAACTGCCCGCCCGCTCCTACAGCATCATCCACCTCGCGACCGCATAGCTTCAGCGGTCGGCCTCCGACCAATCAAGGATGACCTGACCAATCCCGGCAACGACACGGTTGTGGATGATGAAAACCTTATCGCGGTTCGAAATCGTTGATACCCCGCCTGGTTTTGCCAGGCTTGCCTCACTATGTTTGACGTCACCCTCTGGGGTGCTGCGGAGCGTCGGAGCCGCGTTTCAACCTCGCCTACTGCGTCGCGGACCGGATGCTGACCTTCGCGCTCGGCCGTGGGCTGGAGCGCAGCGACCAACCTCATGTGCGCGATATCGTGTCGGCGCTGGAGCGGGGGAATTTCCGTTTTTCGGTGCTGGTTTCGCAGATCGTGCGGGGCGAGCCTTTTCAGAAACGCAGTCTAAAACAAAACGAGGTTACCTATGAGCACCCTGATGTCCGGCGAGAACCGCATGAGATTCGCGCGTTTTCTCCAGTTCGGATGCCGCGTGAGTCGATTTGGCAAACGCGGCATCATTGGAGCGCTATTGCCCGCTCCCATATCGACTCACCATTTTAACGGTCTGGTGACTCTTCGCTAGAATCTCCTCTAATGGCGAGGTTGGTGAGGCGAAAAGTTCGTGGAGTCGAACAGCCCGGGCAGCCAATTTAAGTAACCTCCTCCTCTGAGGGCCGAGCGATGAAGCGCTCAGAAGGGTTACGGAGAGACCGCAAATCGTTCCATTTTGTGTCCACGGAGTTCTTTCCGAAAAGCGATTTTTGGTGAAAGAGAAAGCGGTTTCTGACCTCAAGAAATCGCCGCAGTGAACCGACTTTGGATTCACGCCTTCGCAGGGCGCCGAAAAAGAGAGGGGGGCGCTCGGCGGCTATCATGATAACATGCCGCCCGAGGCTTTTTCTTTTTCCGTGGTCCGATTTACAGCGGCGCGACGGAGGTTGATTCCTTGAGCGCTTAATTGTGGCCGATGGGTTCGTGCCTGGTGCGAAGGAGCATCGCTTCGCTCGCGGCGGTGCGATCTGAACCACCGCGACCCGTTCACTCTCGCCGGGGTGAGCCAGACTCACGGTAACTCATACAGCTCGACCAGCGCGATGCCAGTCGTGGCGTTCGCACCGCTTACCTGCACCGTGTAAGCACCCGCAGGGAGTGTGACCACGAGCGCCGCGTCGCGGCTCGCCGGACTCGCGAACGGAAACGCACCCACGTTCGCAGGCGCCGCGCTCAACGCGGCCGTGCCGCCCCAATCGTCGTTCTCGCCGATCTTCGTCGCGCCGGAAAATAATTCGAGTTTCGGATTGTCGAGGATGCCGGGCACGCCGAAAGCGCCGAGCGCCGGGCCGGCGGCGCGGACGAGCAGGGTCTTCGAACCTTGGCCCGCGATGACGAAGCCAGCGATGAGGATGTCCGCGCCAGCGCCGACTGGCGCCCGCGCCGAGAGGTTCGTGAAACGCGGCGTTGCCCCGGCGGGCGTCGCGAGGGGCGAGACATCGTAAAGCTCGGCGAGGGCAATGCCGTCGTCATCCCTCGCACCCGCGCGGACCGACGGTGCGATCTGAATCGAGTAACTGCCGGCGGCGAAGCGGCCGACGAGGGCGGCGTCCTTGCTGGCCGTCGAGGCAAACGCGAAGGCCCCCACTTGCGCGGCGACACTGGCGACTTCCACGTCGCCCGCCCAATCGTCATTGGCACCGATCGTCATCTCACCGCGAAAAATCTTCAGCGCCGGATCGACCAGAAGCCCGACGAGCCCAAACGCGGCCAGCGATGGACCGACCCCGCCCACAAACACCCGCTGCTGCCCGCCCGCGCCCCCGCCCCCGAGCGTGACACCGAGGATCAGCGTGCGCGCGCCGGTGCCGCCAACGGTGCGAATGGAGAGATTCACGAGCCGCGCGGTCGTCGGCGCGGTGAAGATCGCCAGCGTGGCGGCAGCGCTGGTGACAGATCCGGCGGCGTTTGTGGCGCTCACGGCATAGGCTCCCGCATCGGCCAGTCGCGCACTGGCGAGCACGAGGATAGGACCGGTTTGACCGGCCAGTGCGACCCCGTCTTTTCTCCATTGAAGCATCGGAGCCGGCGTGCCCGATACGGCGACGGCAAACATGACCGTCGCACCCGGCGCCACGGATTGATCCGCCGGATGCTGGAGAACGACCGGGGCGACATGAGCGGGAGTGACTGTGAGCATCGCGGTGGTGCTGGTCGCGGAGGCGCTCACGTTGGTCGCGACAACGGAGTAGGTGCCGGCATCAGCGAGCTGCACGTTGGGCAACGTCAGCGAGGAGTCCGTCGCGCCGAGAACATTGCCGCCATCTTTACGCCATTGATAGGTCGGCGACCCGCTCGCGGCGGCAGAAAACACCACGGGCTGGCCCGCCGTGACAGTCTGACTGGAAGGGTGCGCGCTGAAGCTCGGCTCCGCTGGCGACGGCGCGCCCGTCACGATGATCGTGTAGTGGAAGGCGGGCGTCGCGAGGCCGCTGAGGTTCTGGCCCTCCCACGCCTGCAACGTGAGCGAATAAGTGCCCGCGGTTGTGGGCGTGCCGTTGAGCAACAAAGTCGTGGCGTTCACGGTGACCGATCTCGTGCCGCCTTGAAATGAAAGTCCGGGCGGCACGGCGCCCGTGATCCGCCACGAGTTCGGGGGCGACACCGTGCCGGTGGAAGCGAGGGCGACGGTCGCAATCGCGCTGCCCGCGGGCACGCTCAACGGCGACGGTTGATTCGTGACGAGCATCGTTGCGCCTGCGAGCGAGTGCAGCGCGCCGAGCGCGCCGGTCCCGATAAGCGCCCCACGCCACGCCCCACCCGTCGCGACGACCGCCGCGAACGGCTCCGCCGTGGCCATGACGCGGAACACCGGAGTGCGCTGTAACAGCGCGAGTAAAACACCGAGCGCCGGCGTGAGCCGGTGAAGGCGGTGAATGAAGGGGCGGGGATGACATCGCATCGATTCGATCCGGAAGCGCGCCGATATTCCCGGTGAATTCGCGCTGCTAATTGTTATTTCAAGGAATAACCCGCGGGTGGCTTCATCTTATGCACGAGCACGTCGCGATCACCCTGACCGGCGGCAACAGAAAATACAGTCGTTGATTCCCCCTCGCATGAAGCTACTCCCGCTCCCGTTCGGCGCCTCGTCCTGGCCTGCCTTGAGCCGCGCCATCCTCGTTGCATTGCTGGCGTTTTCTTCCGCGCGGGCCGGGGAAAGTGCGCCGCCCGCAGTTGGTGATACCGCGCCGAATTTCACGCTGCGCACCCTCGATGATCGGACGGTCGAACTGTATAAACTGACCGCCGAGCGACCGGTCGTGCTTGTGGTGTTGCGGGGCTGGCCGGGTTATCAATGCCCAAATTGCACCCGGCAGGCGCATGACTACGTGGCGCGGGCGGCGGAATTCGCCGCGCACGGCGCGCAGATGCTGATGGTTTATCCCGGCCCGGCCGAGGCGCTGCAGGCGCACGCGCAGTTGTTTTTAACCGACAAGCAGTGGCCGGCGGAATTTCATTTCGTCATCGATCCGGACTATGCGTTCACCAACGCCTACGGGCTGCGGTGGGACGCAAAAAAGGAAACGGCCTACCCGTCCACGTTTGTCCTCGACGGAAAAAATCGCGTGCGGTTCGCGCTGGTCAGCCACACGCACGGCGGTCGCGCGGAAATCGACCAGGTGCTCGCCGTGCTAAAATGACTTCCCTGATTCACGCGCCGACCGCTCCGTCCCTGACTGTGCTCCCACCGGCTTTTCCTCCGCCATCGCACGCGATCGCTCGGCCGTTTCGCGATTCGCTCATCTTCGGGGTCGTGAGCGTCGCGTTGATGGGGATCGGTTTGACGGGCGGCGCGATTCTGCTGCGACAATTGCGCACGCAACTTTACGTCGAGCAGGCCGAGTCGGCCCGCCGCAACGCCGAGGCGATGGCGCACCTGCTGGAGCGTGATGTGCAATCAGGCCTTTCGGCCGGAGAAGTGATCGGGCGGCTGCAAGCCGCGACCATCGGGATGGGCGCGGAGACCGAGTTTTTATGTTTGCTGGACGACAAGGCCGTGCTCTTGAGCCACCCGAATCCGTCGATGCTCGGCATGTCGAAAGCCAATATCTTAGTCAGTCCGATCGGGAAGAGTGCGGCGGCACCCAGCACGGTGGGAGCCGTGCTCCATCAATCCCGGCCGTCGGCCGGCTTGTTGGCGGCGCGTGCGGATGCCGCCGTCCAGGTCGTCTACTATCAACCGGTGAAAGGGACCCCGTGGACGCTCGCCGCGCATGAAAACGCTGAGGCCGTCGCGCAACGCATCGGCGCCCTCGGCTGGGAGCTGGCGGGGAGTGCGGTGCCGACGGTGGTCGTCATGGCGCTCGTCGGCACTGTGCTTGTCCGCACGATGAGCCGCCGTTACGAACGCCGCATCGAGGCGGCGAACGCCGAACTGGAACGGCGCGTGGCTGAGCGCACGAAGCAACTCAGTGATCTGATCGTCGAACTGCGCGCGGCTCACGAGCAACTGATTCAAGGCGACAAGATGCATCTGCTCGGCGAGCTGATGTCCGGCATCGCGCATGAAATCAACAATCCGCTCACGGTGTTACACGGTTACGCCCACCTATTCGCAGGGCACCACCGGGACCCGGAAGTCCAGCGCCAGGGCGTGGCCATGGCCAAGAGCGCCGAGCGCGTGCGCTCGATTGTCGAAAACCTGCTCGCGTTCGCCCGCCAGCAGCCGCCGGTGCGGCGCCGATCCTCGCTCACGGCCTTGATTCAGCGCGCCGTCGACCTGATTGGCGCGGATCTGCGCCACGCCGGGATCGCGTTGGTGACCGAGCTGCCCGACCACCTGGAACCGCTATTGCTCGACGAACAACAACTGGAACAAGTGTTGCTCAACCTGCTCAACAAGTCCCGGCAGGCGCTCGCCACGCACGACGGCGAGCGCGGCATCCGTCTCACGGTCGCCGAAACCGCGCACGAAATCGTGGTGACGGTCGCCGATACCGGGCCGGGATTGAAACCCGAAGTGAGCGCTAAACTTTTCCAACCGTTCATCACCACGAAACCAACCGGCAACGGGCTCGGGCTGTCGTTGTGCCGGCGCTTCGTCGAGGCGCACGGCGGTCACATCGAGGCGGTGGCGGTCGCGCACGGCGCTCGATTTGTCATTCGTCTGCCTCGCGCGACGCCGGCCGCAGCGCTCGAACGATCCGCCGCATGAGCCCACGGCCGCTCGCCACCGAGGACGCTTCCGGCGCGTGCACCTCGAACCCGCTGAAATCAATCCCTTTGCCAGGACTCCGTCCCATCAAACTGCGTGCGATCCCACTCTCTCGTTTGAACGCAGCCGATCCGCTGACGCGTCTGCAACTACGGATTGCACGTCGCGCCGACGAGTTCGCAGAATCATCAGGGCAACCAAACCGCCCCAGCGATCGTGCGGTATGGGGTCGCGCCGAGCAGGTGATTTTCGGGGACGCTTTCGCGTCGATCTAGATTTTAAGTTGCTGCCGGAACCAGCGGCCGGACGTTCGGCAACCTGATCTAAATCCAGCGCTGAGTCCCAGGGGTGAATTCTCGGCGTTCTTAGATTTGGATTCCGGGTAAGATTCGCCTCAGGGTTTCTAAAACTGAGGCGAGAGTTCAGGTCGACTTCACCCCAATGGGTGCCGACCGATGAGTGGAAAGTTCGTGGAGTCGACCAGCTCGCGCAGCCATTCGACTCCGGCCTTTCGCCTGCGCTCAGGGCAGGGCAGTCTTGCCAGAAGAGCTTGTCGAAGGGCCAGCTTCGCTGGGTGGGCGAACAACCCTGATATTGGGGCATCGCGATGCTGGCCGGTAAGCCGACGAGTTACTTGAGATCCGGAATAACCCTGCTCCCTGCTGGCTTCGCTCGCTCAGGGCCTGCGGCCGGCAAGTGACGGCGCGGGGAATAATCCCAGCAATTTCCGGAGCGCTTCGAACGGACTGGCGCTGGATGGGTCATTGGGGAGCATCTTGAATCCCCACCGCGCGCTGATGATCGTGGCTGTGCAACCGGTATTTGCGCCGCAAACCGCGCTGCCGACGCCATGAGTCGCTGGCTGACAATCCTTCTGGCCGCGGCCAAAAATTGGAAGGCGGACAACGAGTTCAAGCACGCGGCGGCGGTCAGCTTTTATACGCTCTTCTCCCTCGCCCCCATTACCATCATCGCGATCACCGTCGCCGGGATTTTTTTGGGGAAAGCGACCGCGACGGCCCAACTCACCAAACAAGTGGCCGCGTTGGTCGGGCCCGGCAGCGCGGAACGGGTCCAAGCCGCGGCGAAAGCCAGCGAGACGGAAGGGACGGGCGCCATCTCGACGGTCATTGGCGTCGCATTGCTGCTCTTTGGCGCCACGACGTGTTTGGACAGCTCCAGGAATCGTTCTGGGGGCGGGAATCACCGCCGTTCTCTTCACGATTGGGCGCTACCTCATCGCGCTTTATCTCGGTCATTCCACGGTGGCGTCGATCTATGGCGCGGCCGGCTCGCTCGTCGCTCTCCTGATCTGGGTCTACTATTCGTGTGCGATCGTGTTTTACGGGGTTGAGTTTACCCGTGCCTACCGTCTCGCCCACCGTCTCAAAGTGGAACCCAAGGAGACGGCGGTTATGGTGCGGGAGGAAGTGGTGGAATCACCGCGGCATCGGCGCGCCGGCGGCAAAATAAACGTCCACCATGGCAGCGCTCCCTCTGCACCCGGGGGCGACCGTGCTACTTGCCCGCGGTGTCGTTGCCCGTCCAGCCGCCGCCGAGCGCCTTGATGAGCAGCACGGTCGCCGAAAGCCGCTGGCTGTGGGCCTGCGCGGCGGACAGTTCGTTGTTGAGCAACGTTTGGTTCGCGTCGATCACCTGCAGATAGGTCGTCAGTCCCTGCCGATACTGGATTTCCGTGAGCCGGGAATATTCGCGCGCGGAAGCCAGCGTGTCCTCGAGCGACTTCGCTTTTTCGGCGAGCAGGTGCAAATCTGAGAGCTGATCTTCGACGTCCTGAAATGAGCGCAGCACCGCGGAGCGATAACCCGCGACGAGTTCCGTGTAACGCGCTTTGCTCTGCGCGAGCGCGGCGGAGAGTTGGCCGCCCGAGAAGATCGGAAGATGGATGCCCGGGCCGATCGACCAGACGCGCTTTTCCCAATCGAGCAGGTGTTCGAGATTGGAACTCTGGAAACCCGCGGAGGCGGACAGGTTGAAGCTCGGAAAGAAATTCGCCGTCGCGACGCCGATCTGCGCGTTCGCGGCCGCGAGGCGGTGCTCGGCTTCGGCGACATCCGGCCGGCGGCTGAGGAGGTTCACCGGCAGGCCCGCGGGCACGACCGGAATCGGCGTCGTGAGCGGCGCCTTTTCCAACACGACTTCCGCCGGCGGACGCCCGAGCAGAATCGCGATCGCGTGTTCCTGCTTCGCGCGGGAGCGTTTCACCTCGATGAGTTGGTTGGTCGCGGAATTGACCTGCGTCTTCGCCTGCAGAAGATCCGTCGGCAAGGACAAGCCGGCTTTGTATTTGGTGTCCGTCAGGTCGAGTTGTTTGCGGTAGAGTTCGAGGGCGGCCTCGTAGGAGGCGATTTGGCGATCGTAGAGCCGGATCGTGAAATAGGCCTGAGCCACATTGGCGATCGCGGTCTGACGGACAAATTCCAGATCGGCCGCGGAGGCCTGCTCGCTGTTCTTGCTCGCCTCATACTGGCGGCGCAACCGGCCCCAGACGTCGAGTTCGTAGCCGAGACTGAACGGCACCGCATACGACGTGCTCGTGCCGGTCGCGTTGCCCGAACGGCGCGCGCTCGCATTCAGATCGAGCGAGGGAAAGAAATTTCCGGCGGTCGAGCGGGTCGCGGCATGCGCTTGGTCGAGGCGCGCCATCGCGGCTTGGATGTCGAGATTGGCCGCGGCGGTTTCCTCGGCCAGTTTCGTCAGCGCGGGATCGTTGAAGAGCGTCCACCAATTTGACGCCAGGGTGGGCTGCGCGCTCTCGCCTTCGGCGGTGCGGCGAAACGTGCCGGGGACCGTGAGGTCGGGACGCTGATAGTTGGGGCCGAGCGAACACGAGATCGCCCCGCCGCAAGCGAGAGCGATCAACAAGGGAGGCAGGCCGCGCCGGCCGAATGGCTTCAAGAGGGTCATGTCAAAATCTTCACGGGCGTGGCATGGACGGGTTCGCGCTGGGCCAGCCGGGCCTTGCGGCGTTGCTCGAGCCAGAGTTGCAGGCGATCGAAATAGAGATAAACCACCGGTGTGGTATAGAGCGTCAGCGCCTGGCTGAACACGAGACCGCCCACGATCGCGATGCCGAGCGGACGGCGCAGCTCCGAGCCTTCGCCCATGCCGACCGCGAGGGGCAGTGCGCCGAGCAGCGCCGCGCACGTCGTCATCATGATCGGGCGGAAGCGCAGCAGGCAGGCCTTGAAAATCGCGTCGTGCGGACTGAGGCCGTCGTGGCGCTCCGTGCTGAGGGCAAAATCGATCATCATGATCGCGTTTTTCTTCACGATGCCGACGAGCAGCAGCACGCCGATCAGTGCGATGACGCTGAACTCGGCACCAAAAAGCCGCAGCGCCAGCAGCGCGCCGACGCCAGCGGACGGCAGCGTGGAGAGAATCGTGATCGGGTGAATGTAGCTTTCGTAGAGCACGCCGAGCACGATGTAGACCGCAATGAGCGCCGCGAGGATCAGGAGCGGCTGGTTGTCCAACGCCTGCTGAAACAGCCGGGCGCTGCCCTCGAAGCCACCGTGGATCGTGGTCGGCGCGCCGACGTTCGCCATCGCGAAGTTGATCGCGTCGGTGGCCTGGCCAAGCGAGACGCCCTCGACGAGGTTGAAGGAAACGGTGGACGCGACGAACTGACCTTGATGGTTGATCGAGAGCGCGGCGTTGGTCGGCTCGAACTTGGCAAAAGCCGAGAGCGGCACTTTCGAACCATCGCGCGCGATCACGTAGACGCTGCGAAGAGCCTCCGGACCCTGCGCAAACTGCGGCGCCACTTCCATCACGACGTGATACTGATTCAGTGATTTGTAGAGCGTGGAAACCTGCCGCTGACCAAACGCGTTGTAGAGCGCCGAGTTGATCTGCGCGGTAGTGAGGCCGAGGCGCGAAACGGTGTCGCGATCGAACACCAGCGTCGTTTCCAGCCCGCGATTCTGCGAGTCGGTGTTCACGTCAGTGATGAGCGGCACTTGCGCGAGAGCGTTGCGGATCTTTGGCTCCCACTCGCGCAGTTCGTAGATGTCGTCGGAGCGCAGCGTGTATTGATATTGGGAATTGCTCTGCCGGCCGCCGGCCCGGAGATCCTGATCGGCAAAGAGGAAAAGCTGGGCGCCCGTCACCGACGTCGTCTGCGCGCGCAGACGGGTGATGACGGTGTCGGCCGACACACCGCGTTCCCGCAGGGGCTTGAGGGCGACAAACAGCGAGCCGCTCGGGCCGCCGCCACCTCCACCGATCGAGGCGCTAACGGCGGCGACGGCGGGGTCCTTGCGCACGATTTCGGCATAAGCGAGCAGCTTTGGCTCCATCGCTTGAAACGACATGCTCTGGTCCGCGGAAACGTAGCCACGCACCATGCCGGTGTCCTGCTGGGGAAAAAACGTTTTCGGGATCGCGACGTAGAGGTAGACGTTGACGCAGACGACCGTCGCGAGGACCAGCATCATCAAGAAACTGTTGGCGAGCGCCCAGCGCAGCGAGCGCTCATACCGACGTTGCATCCAGCCGAAAAAACCGCCGCGCGATCCGTGGTGTCCGCGAGACCCGGCGCGCACGCGCAGGATGCGGGCGCACATCATGGGCGTGGTCGTGAGCGAGATCAGCAGCGAGAACAGGATGGCGACCGACAACGTGATCGCGAATTCGCGGAAGAGCCGGCCGATGACGCCGCCCATGAGCAAAATCGGAATAAACACCGCGATGAGGGACAGGCTCATCGACACGACGGTAAAGCCGACCTCGCGCGCACCCAGCAACGCGGCCTTGAAGCGCGGCACGCCCGCCTCCATGTGCCGCGAAATATTTTCGAGCACCACGATCGCATCGTCGACGACGAAGCCCGTGGCGATGGTCAGCGCCATCAGCGAGAGATTGTTCAGGCTGAAGCCCGCCAGATACATGACGGAGAACGTGCCGATCAAAGAGACCGGCACCGCCACCGTCGGAATCAAGGTCGCGCGCCAGTCGCGCAGGAAGAGAAACACGACCAAGGTGACGAGGATGACGGAAAGGATGAGGCTGGTCTCGACGTCGTGCAGGCCGGTGCGAATCGTGATGGAGCGATCGGCCGCCACCGCCATCTTGATCGAGCTCGGGATCGAAGCCTGCAGCGCGGGCATCATCGCCTTGATGCGATCGACGGTCTCGATGATGTTGGCTTCGGGTTGCCGCGTGATTTGGATGAGGACGGCAGGCTCGCCGTTGAACACCGCGGTCGTGCGGATGTTTTCGACGGAGTCCGTGACGTCGGCGACGTCACCGAGTCGCACCGGCGCGCCCTTGCGATAACTGATGATGAGCGGGATGTAGTCGGCGGCCTTCAGCGCCTGATCGTTGGCACCGACCTGCCAGCGCCGGTCCCCCTGCTCCACGAAACCTTTCGCCTGGTTGGAATTCGTGTTCGAGATGGCGGCGCTGACCGTGTCGAGCGAGATGCCGTAGTGGTCGAGCTGGGTTGGGTTGACGTCAACGCGGACGGCGGGCAACGCGCCGCCTCCGACACTGACATCGCCCACGCCGGGGAGCTGGGCGATTTTCTGTGCGAGGATCGTGGAGGCCGCATCATACATCTCGCCGCGCGAAAGTTGATCGGACGTCAGCGCCAAAATGAGAATCGGAAACTCCGACGGATTGATTTTCCGGTAGGTCGGGTTGCTCGAGAGACTGGTGGGCAGGAGACTTCGGGCGGCGTTGATGGCCGCCTGCACGTCGCGGGCCGCGCCGTTGATGTCGCGCGATAATTCGAATTGCAGCGTGACGCGCGTGGAGCCTTGCGAACTGTTCGACGTGAGTTCGGTGACGCCGGCGATGCGGCCGAGGGCGCGCTCGAGCGGCGTGGCCACCGTGGCCGCCATTACCTCGGGGCTCGCGCCGGCCACGCTCGCGCTCACCGAAATCGTCGGAAAGTCCACCTGCGGCAGCGGGGAAACCGGGAGCAGCTTGAACGCGATCGCGCCCGCGAGCGCGATCCCGACGGTCAGGAGCGTCGTCGCAACGGGCCGGCGAACGAATGTCTCGATCAAGTTCACGTTTGCTGGGGCTCGGTGATCGCGGCGGTTTCGGATTCTTCGTCCGGGGCCGGCGCCCGGCGCGTGAGCCGATCAAACGCCAGGTAGATTACCGGCGTGGTGAACAGCGTGAGGATCTGGCTGAAAATCAGTCCACCGACCATCGTGATGCCGAGGGGCTGGCGGAGTTCGGCGCCCATGCCGTGTCCCAGCATGAGCGGCAGCGCGCCGAGCAACGCCGCGGCCGTGGTCATCAGGATCGGACGAAAGCGCAGCAGGCAGGCCTGGTAGATCGCCTCGCGCGGCGCGAGCCCCTGGTGGCGCTCCGCGTCGATCGCGAAGTCGATCATCATGATCGCGTTCTTCTTCACGATGCCGATCAGCAGGATGATGCCGATGATGCCGATGACGTTGAGATCGCTGCGCGCGAGGAAGAGCGCGAGCAGCGCGCCGACGCCGGCCGAGGGCAGGGTGGAGAGAATGGTGATCGGATGGATGTAGCTCTCGTAGAGCACGCCGAGGACGATATACATCGTGACGATGGCCGCGAGAATGAGCCAGAGCTCGTTCTTCAACGCGGTCTCGAACGCCTGCGCCGCGCCTTGGAATTTCGTTTCGATCGACAGCGGCAGGCCGATCTCGCTTTCGACGCGTTTGATTTCGTCGACGGCTTCGCCCAGCGAAATGCCCTTCGCGAGATTGAACGAGAGCGTGGTCGCGGGCAACTGGCTCGAACGCGAAATGGCGAGCGACGTGGATTGCTCGGAAATCTTGGCGATGCTCGAAAGCCGCACGGGCGTGCCGGTGGACGAGGTCACGTAGAGTTGCTCGAGGGACATCGGTCCCTGCCGGAACTCGGGCTTCACCTCGAGGACGACGCGATACTGGTTGGCCTGCGTGAAGATCGTGGAGATGAGCCGCTGGCCGAGCGCGCTGTAGAGCACGTTGCTGATCGCCGAGGTCGAGATGCCGTAGCGGCTGGCGGCCGTGCGATCGATTTCGACGTAAACCTGGCGGCCGTGGTTTTGAAGATCGCTGGTGACGTCGGCGAGTTGGGGCAGCTCGTCGAGTTTTTCAACCAGGCGTGGCACCCAGGTGGAGAGGTCGGCCAGCGAGGTGCTTTGCAGCACGAACTGATACTGCGTTTTGCTGACCGCGGTATCGATCGTGATGTCCTGCACCGGCTGCATGTAGAGCGTGATGCCGGGAATGCCGGATGTCTTTTGCTGCAACCGGCGGATGATCGCGGGGGCGCGTTCGGTGCGCTCCTCGAGCGGCTTGAGGTTGATGGTGATGCGGCCGGTGTTGAGCGTGGCGTTGATGCCGTCGATGCCGATGAACGAGGAAACGGATTCCACGTCCGCATCATCGAGGAGCTGCTCGACCACGGCTTGCTGCCGTGTGCCCATCGCGCCGAAGGAAATATCCTGCGTCGCCTCCGTGATGCCTTGGATGACGCCCGTGTCCTGCACCGGGAAAAAGCCCTTCGGGATGAACATGTAGAGCACCACCGTCAGCGCGAGCGTGCCCGCCGCGACGACCAACGTGAGCGTCTGATGGTGGAGCACGATCTGAAGCAGCTTGCCGTATTCGGCGACGATGCGGTCGAAGACCTTGCCGCTCGCGTGATAAAAGCGCCCCTGCTTTTCCGGCGGCACGTGGCGGAGCAGCTTGGCGCACATCATCGGGGTGAGCGTCAGTGAAATGACCGCCGAGATGAGGATCGAAACCGCGAGCGTGATGGCGAATTCGCGGAAGAGGCGGCCGACCACGTCGGCCATGAAGAGCAGTGGGATGAGCACCGCGATCAGGGAGAAGGTGAGCGAGATGATCGTGAACCCGATTTGCGCGGAGCCCTTGAGCGCGGCCGCCATCGGCTCCTCGCCCTCCTCGATGTAGCGCGAGATGTTTTCGATCATCACGATCGCATCGTCGACCACGAAGCCCGTCGCGATGGTCATGGCCATCAGCGTGAGATTGTTGATCGAGAATCCGGCGAGATACATCACGCCAAATGTGCCGACGAGCGACAGCGGCACCGCGATGCCGGGGATGATCGTCGCGTAGACGTTGCGGAGAAAAAGGAAGATCACCATGACGACGAGCGCGATGGCGAGCATCAGCTCGAACTGCACGTCGGAAACCGAGGCGCGGATCGTGACGGTGCGATCGCTCAGCACGCTGAGTTTCACGGCGGCGGGCAGCGACGCCTGCAGCGACGGCAGCAGGGCCTTGATGTTGTCGACGACCTTGATGACGTTCGCGCCCGGCTGGCGCTGGATGTTGAGAATCACGCCCGGCGTGCGATCGGCCCACGCGGCGAGATACATGTTCTCGGCGCCGTCGACGGTGTCGGCGAGGTCGGAGAGGCGCACGGGCGCGCCTTTGCGATAGGCGATGATGATCTGCTTGTATTCCTCGGCGGAGCGCAGCTGGTCGTTGGCGTTGATCGAGGAGGCTTGGGTGGGGCCATCGAAGCTGCCTTTGGCGCCGTTGGAATTCGCGCTGGCGATGGAGGTGCGCACCGTCTCGATGTCGATGCCGTAGGCGGCGAGGGCGTTGGGATTCACCTGCACGCGCACCGCCGGACGCTGGCCGCCGGAAATGCTGACGAGGCCGACGCCGGTGACTTGGGAAATTTTCTGCGCGAGCCGGGTATCGACGAGATCTTCCACCTTGGGCAGCGACATCGAATTCGAGGTGATGCCGAGCGTCATGATCGGCGTGTCGGCCGGGTTGACCTTGCTGTAGGTCGGCGGATTCGGGAGATCGCGCGGGAGAAAACTATTGGCGGCGTTGATCGCGGCCTGCACTTCCTGTTCGGCGACATCGAGGGAGAGTTCGAGGCTGAATTGGAGCGTGATGACGGACGCGCCGCCCGAGCTCGTCGACGTCATCTGCGTGAGACCCGACATCTGGCCGAACTGTCGCTCGAGCGGCGCCGTGATGGCAGAGGTCATCACCTCCGGGCTCGCGCCGGGATAAAGGGCCGAGACTTGGATGGTCGGATAGTCCACCTCCGGCAACGCGGCGATCGAGAGCACACGATAGGCGCCGATTCCGGCCAGCATGAGCGCCACCATCATGAGAGAGGTCGCGACCGGTCTCTCGATAAACGGACGTGAAACGTTCATGGCGTCGGCGGACGGCGTTTGGCTTTTTCATCCGTGGGTGCGCCACCCTCGGCTCCGCCCGGCGCGCCGCCGCCGCGCTTGCCGCCACGCCGCCCGCCGCCCGGCGCCGCGGTGGGCACTGGCGTGCGCGTGGTGACCTTCGAGCCTTCCTGCAGACGATCGATGCCTTCGGTGACGACGACGTCGCCGACGGAAAGGCCTTCGGTGATGACGGTCTTTTCACCCTCGACGCGGCCCACTTTGACGGCGCGACGGGAAACGGTGTCATCGGCCACCGTAAACACGAACCGTGCCTGGCCGTTGAGTTGGATGGCGGAATTGGGAATCAAGAGCACGTCGGAGAGCACGCCCGTGAGCATGCGCACGTTGACGAATTGATTCGGAAAAAGGCTGTGGTCTTTATTGTCGAACTGCGCCTTGAGCCGGACGGTGCCGGTCGAAGGATCGATCTGGTTGTCCACAGCCACGAGTTTGCCCGTCGCCAGCGAAGCCTTCATCGCGCGATCGAACGCCTCGACGGGCAATTCCTGGCCCTCGGCCAACGATTTCCGGACTTGGGGAAGATTGTCCTCGGGGATGTTGAAGACCACGACGATGGGCGCTTCCTGGGTGATGACGACCAGGCCGGCGTCCGAGGAGCGAACGAGGTTGCCCTCATCGATCATGCGCAACCCGATCGTGCCACTGATCGGGGCGGTGACGCGGCAGTAGCTGAGCTGGAGTTTGTAGTTGTCGACGGAGCCCTGATCGGCGCGGACGGAGCCGGTGTATTGCGCGACCGAAGCCTTGGATTGATCGAGTTGCTGCTGGGTCACGGCCTCGCGCGCGTTCTCGTAGCGTGCGAAATCGCGTTTGGCATTTTCCAACAAGGCGGTGTCACGGGCGAGTTGGCCCTCGGCCTGCTCGAGCGCCACCTGATATTGGCGCGGATCGATTTCGGCGAGAAGGTCGCCGGCTTTCACCGTCTGGCCCTCCGTGAAATGAATTTTTAGGAGCTGGCCGTCCGCCCGGCTTTTGACGGTGATCGTATTGAGGGCGTTCACCGAACCGAGAGCGGTGAGATAGAGGCGCATTTCACCTTTCTCCGCGAGGGCGCTGGAGACCGGCGTCGGTCCGCCGCCGAAGCGCGTGCCTTTACCGCCGCCGCCCCGCCCACCGCCACCCGATCCGCCGAATCCGGCCGGGGGCGTCGCCGGCTTGGGCGGGAAGAAGTAATAGGCGCCCGCGACTCCGCCGATGAACAGGAGGGTCACCCACCATTTCCATGCTGATTTCTTGGCGGAAGCGGAGGGCGCTGCGGGCGGCGGAGCGTGAGGTTTGTCGATTTGATTCATGGATGGACGGACCGAGGATATAACTTCGGGCACGACGGTTGAGCTTGGCCGAAGTTCTTATCGCGACCTGCATTAATGCCAAAGTCCGCGAAAGTTCGGCGGTGCGGAGGGCGTCCCGAGGGGTGATTCAGAACGTGATGGAGCTGGGAACCTTGAAAAGCATTCTCGGCTCAAACCGGCGCTGCAATATTTTTGAATGGGGTCCGCGGGCCGCTCGGGCCATTTCTCGAGAAGCGGGGCGGGCCGTTGCGGCGCAATTCGGATGAATCGGGAGGGGACGGGAAAGCGTTCGCACGGAATTGATCAACGCACGTTTTGTGCCGCTCAAGTTCCCACCGCAGGAGCCATCCCATGGGGTGAATTTCCCGAGGAGCGCCCCGCACTGGATTTCGAATTGTGGGTCTGGTCAGCGTGCAGTTTTTCATCGCAAACCGTGTCATTCCTTCACCCAGCCTGATGCACAAGGGGAAGCCGGGCGGGGCGGGTTTCGGGCTAAAGACATGAGCACGTCGACGGTCGAACTTCCCCCGGCTGCAGAGGTGGCGCCCGTGCTGGCCCACGCCGGTCAACCGGGCGTGCCTTTCCCGCAGGGCGCGACATGGGACGGCAAAGGCGTGAACTTCGCGCTTTTTTCCGAAGCGTCGGATGCGTCGATTTGTGTCGGTTCACACGCGCGCCAGGCAGGAGCAGGAATCAAAACGCATTCGCCTGCGCGAGCGCACGAACGGGATTTGGCACATCTACATTCCGGGTCTCGGCCCGGGCCAGCTTTACGGTTACCGGGTGCATAGCCCCTATGATCCGGCGAAGGGCCTGCGCTTCAATCCCCACAAACTGCTCTCCGATCCGTATGCGCGCGCGATTGGGCGCGAGCCGGTGTGGGCCGACGAATTGTTCGGCTAGAACATTGGCGCGCCGGAGGCGGACCTGTCGTTCGACCCACGCAACCGTGCCCCGTTCGCGCCGCTCGGCATGGTAGGTCGACAACACCTTCGACTGGGGCGACGGAGAGACGCAGCGGTGATCATCGCGTGGTTTTTTTCCGACTTTTGTGGTCCTGCACGAAAATGCTGATCACGAGATAGACTCGGCAACCGTCGCGAAGAGAAAACACAGGATCGCCAGTCCCGGATAGCCGAACAATTGAAACTCCGTCTGCACCCGCATCAGCAGCGCGGCGCCGATGATCAAGGCGGCGAGGATGGTGCCCGTCGTGATCCGGTTGGCGATTTTCTGCATGCCATCGAGCATGATCTTGGCGTCCACCGCCTTGATCTTCACCTCGAGTTCCGAATTCGTGACCGCGTCCATGATCCGGTTGAGCCGCGCGGGCAGATGGCCCATGAAGTCCTTCGTCTCGAGCATCGCGTTGACCAGATTGCCCTTCGTCACGTCCTTCCTCATCCGCTGCATCGTCAGTTCGTCGACGTTCCGGCGAATCGACGCATTGGGATCAAACGTCGGATCGAGGATGCGACCCACTTCGTCGAGTTGCAGGAGCGTCTTGCCGAGCAGGGCGAGTTCGCTCGGCACAAACAGGCCGTTGTCGCGCGCACTCGAACTTACATCCAGCAGCGACTGCCCGACGTTGAGCTGCTGGAGGCCTTGGTCGCGGCGCTGTGCGACCAGCTTGGCGATTTGCCGGCGAAATTCCGCGAGATCCATCTCTTCCATTTTCTCGCTCATCCGGATGACGATCTCCGCGGCTTCGTCGCCGTGGCCTTCGCTCACCGCGATGAGCAGCTTCATCAGTTTCTCCTGCATCGCCGGCGCCGTGTGCCCGACCATGCCGAGATCGAGCAGCGCGATGCGCCCGTCCTTCGTCACGAACACATTTCCAGGATGCGGGTCCGCGTGGAAAATCCCGTCGACCAACACCTGCTTCAGGTAAGCCTTGAACAGCGTGTCCGCGAGCGGCGCGCCCTTGAAATCGAGCTGCGCGAGCGGACTGAGCGAGGTCACCTTGCGGCCGATGACGCATTCCATCGTGAGCACCGACCGCGTGCAGTAATCCAAAATCGGCTGCGGCACTTGGATCTCCTTAAACTCCTCCAGATTTTTCCCGACGGTGATGAGATTCTGCGCCTCGCGCTCGTAGTTGAGTTCGTGTTGGATCGTGGTCCGAAACTCCTCGAGCACGGAAAGAAAACGCACGCGCCGGCCGAGGTCGGTGTATTCGTCCATCCAGCCGGCGATCTGCGCGAGCACTTCGAAGTCTTCCGCGATCTGCCGGCGGATGTCGGGCCGCTGCACCTTGACGACGACCTCGCGCCCGTCGCGCAGCGCCGCCGCGTGCACCTGGCCGAGTGACGCCGCCGCGATCGGCTCGATATTGAAGCGCGAAAACGCCTTCGAGATCCGCACGCCCAGCTCCGTCATCACGATCTGCTCCACCTCCTCGTAGGGGAACGGCTTCACCCGATCCTGCAAACGGGCGAGCGCCTTAAGGTAGGCCGCGGGCATGAGATCGGGCCGGCTCGCGAGCACCTGACCGAGCTTCACGTAAGTCGGCCCCATAGCTTCGAGATCGTCGGCGAGCTGCTCGGGCATGGCCTGCTGGGCCGGATCCGGCTTGGGGAGGTCTTCCATGGCGAAGCCCTCGTCCTGCCGCATTTTCTCGACCAGATCGGAACGGCCGTATTTCCAAAGCAACGCGGCGATCTCGCGATAGCGTTTGAGGTGATTACCGGAGAGTTTCATGGGAGTCGAAGAGGAAGGAAATGGGGTTGCCTGAGACAAGACCGACACCCGTTTATCCGGCTGGTTCGTTCGCTTCGATGGGGAACAACCCGGCCCCGCCGGGGTTAATAGATACGCAGGCTCCCTCCTCCTTTTTTCCAATGTTTAACTCGCTCAAAGATACCATGACGGCCAAAGCCGTGCAGGTCTACGTGAACGGCCGGGTCGCCCGTTACGGCCAGTTGAGCGCGCTGAAAATCGATTCGCGCGAGAAGACGATGGAGATCACCGGGCTGCTCCACGGCGACCCTTTGCCCGTCGTGGTGCGCGTCACCCGCTATGTCGTGGAGACGGCCGGCGAAAAGACATTTATCTCCGTGAAGGACATTTCCTGCTCGAGGCCGTGGCTGCAAAACCTGCTGGAAGATTTCGTGCGCGATCGCCGCACCGAATTGCCGGCGTGGGCCGCGAACGCGCTCTAACCGGATCAGAATTCACGGCTGCGTTCATCCTTCTCTTCGAGCGGCGAAAAATCCCGGCCGCCGTCGCTCAGCGCTGTCACCCGCGTGAATTCGGCGCCGAGAAAAACGATTTGCGCCGCGTAATAGCACCAGAGCAGTAGCGCGATGAGCGAACCGGCGGCCCCGTAGGCCGAGGTCACGCTCGCGCGCCCGAGATAAAACCCCAGCGCCGTTTTGCCGATCAGGAAAAGCACGGAGGTCATCCCCGCGCCGACCCCGACATGGCGCCAGCGCACCGGCGTGTCCGGCAGCAGCTTGAAAATCAGCGCGAACAAAAAAGTCATGACCACCATCGAGAAAATATTATTCACGATCTCCAGCGAAAACACCGGCAGGCCGAGCCGCGTGACCGCCTGGCCGCCCGCCCAGCTCAGCACCGAGCTGGCGATCAACGAGACCATCAGCAGAAACCCGGTGATCACGACGGTCGCCAGCGAGAAGAGCCGGCGTTTCACGAACTGCCACCAGCCTTTCACCGGCCGCGGCTGCACGCGCCAGATCGCGTTGAGGGAATCCTGCAAGTGCTGAAACACGCCGAGGGTGCCGAACATCAGCGTGCCGAACCCGACGATCGTGGCCAGCGTGCCGGCCGTGGTGGCCACCGGGTTGTGCACGGTCGCGATCACCGCGGTGGCCTGGGCCCCGGCCAGGTGTTCGATCTCGCTGACGATCTGTTGGCGCGCGACCTCGTCGTCGAAAAAAATTCCCGCCACGGCCACTGCGAGCACCAACATCGGGGCCACCGCGATCGTCGTGTAGAACGCGAGCGCCGCGCCCATTCGGGAGACATTGTCCGCGAGAAACGCCCGTCCCGTCCGGATCAAAATCTGATCTCCCCGCACGCCGAATTTCTTGGCGCGCGCCAGAGGCCCTGCGCGATGCGGCCGCCCCGGACCGGAGGGAGGTTTGGCGTGGGTCGATGCGGCAGGCATGCAGCAAGGGGCGGAAATCTTTTCTGCGGCCGAGCGGTGGGTCAGGTCGTCGTGCTCGCCTTCACTTTGGCGCACGCGTCCTTCGCCCGCTGCCACGCCTGGGCCACCTTTTCCTTCGCCTCATTCCACGTTTCCGAAGAAGCGTCGCTGAGCGAGGAAATGGTGAACTTCAAATAAACGCGCGCCTCCTTCAGTTCCTTCATGGCGAAGTCCCAATCCTTGACGGACGTCTCCGGCAGGGTGGCGCGCTTGGCATTCAACTGCTCGATTTCGGCATCGATCGTTTCCGTCAGGCGGGCGGCGCCGGCGATCAAGTCAGCGCGTTTCGGGTAGGTGCTTTCCTTGATCGTATCCCACGGATCGACGGCCGCGGCGGGGGTGGATTCGGGCTCGGCCGCGCGGGAAGCACAGGGGAGGAAAGCGGTCAAAGCGAGGAGCAGGAGGCGGAAAATCTTCATGGTAAAGGACGGTTGGGTGCGAACGGGTCGCGTTCCCATAGACCGGGGATCGGGCGACGGGTTCGGTGTGGAGATCGCAGCTGATTGAGCCCTGCCACATCGCGCGCTTGGTTTTCTCGACGTTAGCCGCCCGTGGACCTCCGCCCATGACCTGCAGAACGAGCGGTTCGGCAAACGCGCGCGCCGTGCCGTAGGCCGCGATTCCATCGTGCTCCACGCGCTGGGTGGCGCCAATGAGCTTGGCGTAGCGAATCGCGTCGGGTGCCTCAGTCTCGATCGCTTCCGCGCCTTCCTCGATCAGGCCCTTCATCACGTGGCAGGTTTTGCCCTTGGGCGAGGCCCTGAAAGATTTCAGCGTCTGCTCGAGGCGGTTAACCTGGCCGCCGGTCACTGCGCCCAGTTTTGCTGTCGTCGTTTGACGCGCTCGCGTCGACTTCCGCCGCGCTTCGCGGCGGAGGGGAAAGATATTTCCACTTCCGGCGAGAAATGCGGGGATAACTCGGCCGGATGAGGAACTGTGGAGCGGGATCGTCGTCCATAGATGGCATAACCATAACCGGCACCGACTGCCATGGACTTTCTTGTAATCGACGACGATCGCACCATTTGCGAAGCCACTTGCCTCCTCATCAAAGGCGAAGGGCACTACGTGGAAAGCGCTTCGACGGCCGAATCCGCGCTGGACTGCCTGCGCGCGGGGAAATTCGACGCGACGCTGCTTGACCTCCATCTCGGCCGCCAACGCGGACTCTCCCTGCTGCCCGAGATTGTGAAACTCCGGCCCAACATGCCGGTGGTGATGTTTTCGGCCGACGCCACGGTCAAAACCGCCGTGCAGGCGCTGCACCAAGGCGCGATGGATTTTCTGGAGAAGCCTTTCACGCGGGAACAGTTCCACGTGGTCCTCGCGCGTATCCGTCGCTTCACCGACATGAGCCGCAAGATTGAGCAGCTCGAGGACGAGATGAAGGAATCCCAGGCGCAGGCGTCCGATGCCCTCGTCGATTTCGAAACGCCCACGATGCGGGGACTCGCGGACGTCCTGCGGCGCGCCCCGAAGAGTTCCTCGCCTGTGTTGCTCCTCGGTGAAAGCGGCGCGGGCAAGACCGCCGCGGCCCGCCTGCTGCACGCGCAGAGCGAGTTCGCCGACAAACCGTTTGTCACCGTTAATTGTCTCTCGCTTTCCAAAGAGCTGCTGGAAGCGCAGCTCTTCGGCTACGTGCGCGGCGCCTTCGTTGGCGCGCTCCAGGATCACTGGGGCAAGGTCAAGGCGGCGGAGGGCGGCACGCTCTTTCTCGACGAGATCGGCGATCTGCCGCCCGAGATTCAGCCCAAGCTGCTGCGTCTCTTGCAAGAGCACGAATACGAGCGGCTCGGCGAACCGATCACGCGCAGTGCGGAGCTGCGCATCGTCGCGGCGACCAACCGGGATTTGAAAGCGCGCGTCGCCGCCGGGACGTTTCGCGAGGATCTTTTCTCCCGCCTTAGCGCGGTCTCGGTGGAGCTCTCGCCCCTGCGCGCACGCGTCGGGGACATCATGGGTTTTGCCGAGCACTATTTGCGACAATGCGCCGCGCGCGCGGGACGTGCCATCGCCGGCTTTACGCCTGACTGCGCTGCGCTGCTGCGCAGTTATGCGTGGCCCGGCAATCTCCGCGAACTGCATAACACGATCGAGCGCGCCGTGATCATCTGCAATGGTCCGGAGCTCGACGCCGCCAGCCTCCCCGCGGAGATTCGTCAGCCGCAGACAGCGGCGGCGGGCACCGACGCGGCTTTTCCGGCCATCGGATCGAGGATGTCGCTCAATCGTCTTGAAGAGCTTCACATCCGCCAATTGCTCACGCGGTGTGGCAGCCTTTCGGAAGCCGCGCACGTGCTCGGCATCGACCAAGCCACGCTCTATCGGAAACGGAAGCGCATGGGAATCCGGGGCAAGATGGCGCCGGGCGGCTTCGCGGAATCGTCCGCCGCGTGAGACCTTTCGCGCGACGCGCATCGTGGCGCCCGCGGGAAAAAGCGTGAAGGCTGCGCCCCCGCATCGCGAGGGGTGGCGGCGAAGCACGCCGTGGGCGATGCTTTTGACCTGCAAATCCCCGTCGCCGGACGATCGATCATCGAGCAGGAGCACGGTGCAACTGCGGCCCGCGAGATATTGTTCAATTGCAAGATCTGCCGGCGGTAGCGGAGCGGCGTGTCGGCCAGCCTGCGCATTCCCGACAGCGAATCGAAGACGAGCTTCCTCAACTTTTCAGGGCTGGCGCGGCGGGAACGATTTCATTCCACAAGGCGATGACCGGATTTTCCGCCCGGTGATGCTCGTAATCGAGCACGCCGAGCGACGCCGTGGCGAGCGCAAGGTGCTGGGCAGCGCTGACGGGCAGTCCCACCCACCGCGCGGCCAGCACGCGCAGAAAATGGCCATGGGAGAAAACTGCGACGTTTCCCCGCAGTAATCTCAGGCGATCGACGAGCGCATCGGCCCGCGCGGCTACTTGCGCCGGGCTCTCGCCGCCGGGGCAGCCGTCGAAAAATAGATTCCAGCCTTCGTGCTTCGACAGGATTTCCGCCGTCGTGCGTCCCTCGTAGTCGCCGTAGTCCCATTCGCGCAAGTCCGGCTCGATCTCCGCGGCGGCGCCGAGGTAGGCGAGTTCGCACGTCCGCCGGGCGCGGAGCCGGGGACTGGTCAGCACCCTCGCGAATTCTATGCCATCCAACCGCCCGGCCAGCCGGCGCGCCGCCTCTTCCCCGCGGGCTGTCAGGGGAAGATCGGTGCGGCTGGTGTGCAGGCCCGCGAGCGACCACACCGTCTCGCCATGACGAAAGACATGGATGCGCGGGAGTTGGTCGCCGGGGTTCATGATGAGGGCGCGCGCCACTTCCAGTTTTTGATCTCCGGGAGATCATCGCCATGGGTCGTGATGTAGTTCTGGTGCGCGAGTAGTTTTTCCCGGACGAACTGCCGGGCGGCGGCGAGACGGGGTTGGAGCGACGGCACCCGCGCGACGGCGTCCGCAAACAAATGAAAACGATCGAGGTCGTTCTGCACCGTCATGTCGAAGGGCGTCGTGGTCGTGCCTTCCTCCTTGTAGCCGCGCACGTGGAGGTTTTTGTGATTGGTGCGGCGGTAGGTCAGCCGGTGGATCAGCATCGGATAGCCGTGGTAGGCGAAAACGATCGGACGATCTTTCGTGAAGAGCCGATCGAAATCCTCGTCGCTCAGGCCGTGCGGATGCTCGGCTTCGGGCTGCAGCTTCATCAGGTCGACGACGTTGACCACGCGAACTTTCAGCTCTGGGAAATGCTCCCGGAGCAACATCACCGCGGCGAGCGTCTCAAGCGTCGGCACGTCGCCCGCGCACGCCATCACGAGGTCGGGCTCGCCGCCGCCGGCGTGGCCCGCCCACGCCCACGTGCCGATGCCGGCCGCACAATGCGCGATGGCGGCGTCCATCGCGAGCCACTGCGCTTCGCGTTGTTTGCCGGCGACAATCACATTGATGTAGTTGCGGCTGCGCAGGCAGTGGTCGGTGACGGAGAGCAGCGTGTTGGCATCCGGCGGCAGATAGACGCGGATGATTTCCGCCTTCTTGTTCACGACATGATCGATGAAGCCGGGATCCTGATGGCTGAAACCATTGTGATCCTGCCGCCACACGTGGGACGTCAGCAAATAGTTCAACGACGCGACCGGCCGGCGCCACGCGATGCCGTTCGAAACTTTCAACCATTTCGCGTGCTGGTTCACCATCGAGTCGACGATGTGGATGAACGCTTCGTAGCAGGAAAGAAATCCGTGGCGGCCGGTGAGCAGATAGCCCTCGAGCCAACCCTGGCATTGGTGCTCGCTCAGCATTTCCATTACGCGTCCATCGGGCGCCACGTGATCGTCGCCCGCCACGATTTCCGCGGTGGAGCAGCGCGCGGTAACCTCGAAGGCGGCGTTCCAGCGATTCGAGTTGGTCTCGTCGGGACAGAAGACGCGAAAATTATCCGGGTTCGTCCGAATCACGTCGCGGATGAACTGGCCTTGCACGCGCGTCGCCTCGCCGTCGCTGCCGCCGGGCTGCGGCACCCCGATCGCATAGTGCCGAAAATCCGGCAGCTCCAGATCGCGGAGCAGGGCGCCCCCGTTGGCGTGGGGATTGGCGCTCATGCGCCGCGGACCGGCGGGCGCCAGCGCGGCGAGTTCGGGCACGAGCCGGCCGGCGGCGTCGAACAATTCCTGCGGGCGGTAGCTTTGCATCCAGTCCTCCAGAATTTTCACGTGCCCCGGCAAACTCATTTCCCCCATCGGCACTTGATGCGCGCGAAACGTCCCCTCGACCGGCTGGCCGTCGACCGTTTGGGGGCCAGTCCAACCCTTGGGCGAGCGCAGGATAATCATCGGCCAGCGTGGACGGGTTGTGAAACCCTCTTGGCGGGCGCGCTGTTGGATGGCGCGAATTTCGTCCATCACGGTTTCGAGCGTCGCGGCGAAGTGCTGATGCATTTCCGCCGGATCCGCGCCCTCCACGAAGTGCGGCGTGTAACCGTAGCCGCGGAACAGCGCGTCGAGTTCCTCGTGCGGAATTCGCGCCAGCACGGTGGGGCCGGAAATTTTATGGCCGTTCAAGTGCAGGATCGGCAGCACC
>JBBRLB010000091.1:0-26259 GCA_038231575.1 Opitutales bacterium
TAACGCTTGGGGATTCGAAGATATCCTCGGAAACGTGTGGGAATGGTGCGCGGACGTGTATCAAGACAAACTCCCCGGTGGCAGGGTCAAAGATCCCACGGGTTTGGTGAGAGGCGCAGTGCACGTTCGGCGCGGCGGCAGTTTCGCGATCCCGCCTTCGTCCTTTCGTTTCGCGGTTCGCGGTAAAGGGGATGCGTCCTATCGCGCGTCCAGCCTTGGGTTTCGCGTTGGCCTGGTGCCGGGAAAATAGGTTACGCTATACTGCGCGATTCGCGACCGGCTACGGCCGACGGTCTAGGGGCCGAGTTTTCGCGTGAGGAGCGACGAACTCAAGCCGGGCAGGCGTTCGGAAAATTCGTCGCCTTCGCCGGCCTGCCGCAGGGCGCGCTGCACCATGCCCATCTTGGCGTCGAGATTGTCGATCATTGAGACGAAGACCGCCTCGGGGGTCGCGGCATAGACGGCGGCGCCCCATTCGGGTTCACCTTGGTGCGAGAGGATGATGTGCTCGAGGCGTTCGAGGCGTTCGTTGTCGAGCTTGCACTTCATGGCGGCCTTGCGTGCGAGTTGATAGCCGAGGACGACATGACCTTGGAGAATGCCGCGGCGGCTGCGTTTGGTGGCGAGCGTGCCTTCGTATTCGATGGCCTTGCCGGTGTCGTGCAGGAGGATGCCCGCCAGCGCGAGGTCGGGATCGACTTCGGGGTAGAGTGGCAGCAGCGCTTTGCAGGCCCGCGCCATGTGCGTGGTGTGTTCGAGCAATCCGTGACGATAGGCGTGATGCATCGCGACCGCGGCCGGCGACCATTTGAAGGTCTCGCCGATCTCGTCGAAGACGGCGCGGACCGTCGCGCGCAGTTCGGTGTGGGCGATCGCGTCGATGAAGGCGTTGAACTCGGTCCAGAGCGCCGTGCTGTCCTCGGGCGCGACCTCGACGAGATTTTCGAGCAGGCCGGGGGCGCCCAGTTCTTTCTCGTCGAGCGCGGTGGCCTTCATCAGGCGGGGCGAGAGCCGGCCTTGATAGTAGTCAATTTTTCCCTCAATGCGGACGACGGCGCCTTCGCCCGCATCCTTCAGTGTTACAAACACCGGACTGTCGCCGAAAATCGTGCAACCGAACGAGCCGGTGCGGTCGCCAAAATCGGCGCTATAAAACGGATTGCCGTTTGAGGCGGTTTTCGCGGCGAGTTTTTTGACGACGACGAGCGCGGCAAAAGGCCGGCCGTTCGCGCCGGTGTCGAGGGCCTTGAGGTCGCGCACGGTGGAGAGGGGCAGCGTTTCAGCCATGGGATTTTACGAGTTGAGTGTAGGCTTTGAAGAATGGGTGTTTCACATCGTGGAGCAGCGAATAGAAAACCGCCTCGCTCGGCAGCACGTGCGCGCCGGCGCGGGCGAGGGCGTCGAGGCAATAATCGGCATCGTCGGGGCGGCGCGCACCGATCGCGTCGCTCAGCACCGTCACCGCGACCTTTGCGGCGAGGGCGTCGAGCGCCGTCTGGTAAACACACACGGAGGTTTCGATGCCGCACAGCAGCAGGTGCTCGACGCCGCGATCCCGGAGGAGGGCATCGCGGATGCCGTCATCGGCGAGAGCGGAAAAAGCATTCTTCCCGAAGACCGGCGCGCCAAACGCCAGTGCGAGTAATTCCGGTGCGGTGCCACCGAGTTTCTGCGGGACTTGTTCGGTAAAGGCGACGGGCAGCCCAAGCCCGTGCGCGGCGGCGATCGCGAATTCACAGCGGCGCTGCACGCGCGGTCCGTGGGTGATCGCCTGCACAAAGATCGGCTGCATATCGATGCAGAGGAGCAGCACACCGGCGGGGGCGTGGGACGCTTTCATTGCCAGTAGCGTGCTTTGGCTTTGACCTGAACGAAACGTTTTTCGGGCAGAATGTAGGCCGTGAGATGGCCACCCATCACGCAACCCGTGTCGATGCCGGCCGACCATTTCAATTTCTGAATGGAGGGTCGGGGCGTGTGGCCGTAGACGACAAAGGGCGGGCCGCTCCACAATTCCGCCCAGAGTGGCGCGGCGGGATCGTCGGAGCGTTTGCCCGCGCGTCCGTCGTTCAGGATGACTTGGATGCGCGTGACGACTTCGGCCGGTTGCCTTTGCCACGGCTCCTTGGGCAAAAATCCGCCGTGCACAAAGACCACGTTCAACTCTGGCTCCTCGAAGGTCAGCGGCATTTTTTCCAGGAACTCCCAGTCCGGCGGGAGGAGCTGGCTGAATGTTTCGAGGTCGCGCTCCTTGAGATATTTCTTCTCGCCGGTCTTGCGGTATTTAAGCAGGCGGAGTTCGTGGTTGCCGAGCAGCGCCGTCGCCCGGTAAGCGCGCGCGAGGTCAAGCACCTTGCAACTGTCCGGGCCGCGGTTGATCAGGTCGCCCAGCAGCACCAGCCGGTCGTCCTTCGTGAGCGCGAGCAGGGCGACCAGTTCGGAGAATTCAGCGTGGCAACCGTGGATGTCGCCGATGGCGATAAGGCGTCCGTTCATGCGGCGGAAAAGAGCTAGCGTCCTTCGCGCGCACCCGTAAACAAGAAAGCCATGGAAATGCATCTGCAGCCGCTCGCGACGACATGCTTCATCAGCGGGCAACCGTTTGCCGAGGGTGATCGCGTTGCCAGCTTTCTAGTGCGCGGCGCGACGCTGGAGATCGTGCGCTACGATTTGCTCGAGTCGCAGGCGGCGCAGTTTGCGCCCGAAGGCTTCGTGGCGTGCCGTTGGGTGCAGGCCTTCAAACCGCAGTCGCACGAAAACGCCGCGCGCACCCTCAAACTGAATGCCGAAAATCTTTTCCTCACGCTTTCCGATCCGATGAACGAGTTGAACGCGGAGAGCACCCGACTCCTGCAGTTCCTCGCCCTCATGCTCGAGCGGAAAAAGCTTCTCCGGCCCAAGGGTCGCTCGACCGATGGTGCCAAGAACGTCTACGAGCACGCGAAGACGAAGCAGCTCTTCGAAGTACCGGTTGGCGAACTGACGCCGGAGTTTTTCATCGCGGTGCAGGAGCAGTTGACGGTGCTGGTCGGCGGCCCGAAGCCGAAGGAAACGCCGGCCGCGGTCGCGGAAGCCGCGCCGGTGGCCACACCCGGGTAGCAAAAATCGTCAGATTCTGGCCGGTTAAGAGGCCAAAATCTGATGATTACGGCTACCGCCGCACCGGCACCCCGCGATCCGCGAGATAGGATTTTACCTGCGGGATGGTCAGCGTGCCGAAGTGAAAGAGACTCGCGGCGAGCACCGCGCTGGCACGGCCCGCATCCAGCGCGTCGGCGAAATGCGCGAGCGTGCCGGCGCCGCCACTGGCGATGACCGGCACTTCGACCGCATCGCTCACGGCGCGCGTCAGGGCACAATCGTAGCCGGCCTGCGTGCCGTCGGCATCCATGCTGGTGAGGAGAATTTCGCCGGCACCGAGCGCGACCGCCTGCTGGGCCCAGGCGACGGCGTTGAGTTCGGTGGGATTGCGTCCGCCGTGCGTGTAGACGCGCCAGGATTTCCCGTCGGGTTCCCGCTTGGCATCGATCGCGAGCACGATGCATTGCGCGCCGAAACGATCGGAGGCGGCGCGGATGAGTTCGGGATTCTTGATCGCGGCGGTGTTGAGGGAGACTTTGTCGGCGCCGCTTCTCAGCATCGCCTCGATGTCGCTCACGGTGCGCAGGCCGCCGCCGACGGTGAGCGGCATGAAGCATTGTTCGGCGGTCGCCGCCACGACGTCGTGCATGATCGAGCGGCCGTCGCTCGAGGTGGTGATGTCGAGGAAAACGAGTTCGTCGGCGCCTTGGGCGTCGTAGGCCTTCGCGCTCTCCACCGGATCGCCCGCATCGCGGAGCTGCTGAAACTTCACGCCCTTGACGACGCGGCCCGCGTTGACGTCGAGGCAGGGACTGATGCGGCGGGAGAGCACGGCCGAAAAGTAGCGGGGAGTGAGTCGCGGGTAGCGAGGAGAAAACAGCCGCCGCTCAGCACAGTGATGCTCGCGACTCGCGACCCACTACTCGCTACGTCAATTCTCCGTATGCGTCACATCCGGCTCGAAGTTCACCGCGAGGCGGTAGACGTGGCCGGGGCGCATGATCAACGGATGATCGCGGACGAGCGACTGCAGGTAGTGAATCTTGCCGTAGTTCGTGCGATACGTCGGATCGGCGCTGACGACTTCGGTTTCCTGCCAGACGCCTTGGAAATCATCCTTCGCGACGCTGCAACGATGACCCTGCGGGCCGAGCGCGAGCGCGCCGGTGACATGGTATTTCGAGTGCGGCGCGGCGATCGCGAGCGTGTAGCGGAATTTGTCCAGCGTGATCTGCTGCTTGACGGTGTAGGCGAATTCGCAGGCGATTTTGCTGCCGGAGAACGTCCACTGCACCTTCACGCTGCCGAGATTCTTCACGAACTCTTCCTTCGTCGTGATAAGTTCGGGTTGATCGTAGCGGAAGTAGAAACTGTTGCGCAGGCCCAGACCGGTGACGCAGTTCTTGCCGTAGAACGAGGGCAGGGTGACGTGTTCGCCGAAGGTCAGTTCGGGCAGCATGATCGGCACGTAGATGTTGTTCGGCCAGTCGAAGATTCCCGGGCAGTGCGGGAACGCGAGCGAGTCGCTCGTGAGTTTCGAGCCGGAGCTGATCAACGGCACTTGGAGATGCAGGCCGCTCTCGGCGTCGCGATAGAGGAAAAGGCCCTGCTCCTTGCGGTTCGACTTGTCGAAAATGACATAGCGGCCCGAGGTCCTCGGTGCTTCGATCTTGGGGGCGCCGGACGGCATCTGGACGGTCTTCGCAAGGCGGGACCATTGGCACAGATAACGCGCGGCGTCGAAGTTCGCCATGCGCGTGGTGTGCGAGCTGTAGGCCGTGCGCTCGTCGTCGCGGAGGTCGAGGAAGCCATGCTCTTGATCGAGATAGGTCTCGTAGAAGAACATGAACAACCGGCGGAGAATGTCGTAATATTTGACCTTCTGCTCGTCGACGATCCAGCCGTCGCGCAGGCCCTGCAGAATGAGGCTGATGCAGTGCATCTGGCCGTAAGCGCCCGCGGCGCGGCCAAACGCCCAGCCGAGACCGTCCGCGCGGACGAGGTCGGGCATCATCTTGATGTATTTCTCCGCGTAGGTGCGGAGTGTCGGCAGCTTGCGATCGCGCACGCCACTGTTGGCGTGGAGTTGGAGCGCCGAGCGGATGAACACGAAGCTCATCACGCCGTAGAGATTGAAATTTCCGCCGAAGCCGTGCGTGGCGTCATCGAAGAATCCGGCTGAGCTGGTCTGGTTGATCCGCTCGCACATCCGCTCGATCAGGCGCGAGGTCTCATCCTTTTTCGAAAGGCCAAACGAGAAGCGCGCGACGGCCTTGGCGATGTTGAAGCACTGCCAGTGGTTGTCGTAGTCGCTGCGGTGCAGGAGCTGCTTGTCGATGCGCTGCTGGGTTTCCTCGACGAGGCGCTCCCAGACGGGATTGCGATCCTTGGAGGGGCCGAAGCAGAGGAGGCCGAGTGAGGCGTAGGCGAGGCCGTTTTCCGCGGCGGGTTCGGTGAACATCTGCGCCGTGATGCAGCGCGCCGCGAGATCGATCAGGTCGTGGTCCTTTAGCGTGGTCTCGCCGGTGGCGCGGTAAAATTCGCCGAGCGCGTAGGCCACGTGGCCGGGTTCGTCGGGACGCGACTGCTCGCCGTTGGCGGGAAGGAGGGTGCCGTCAGGTTGGATCGAGTCGAGATTGTGGGCCAGCATCGAGCGGGCCATGTCGAGACATTGCTCGGAGAAACTATGCATTCGGTAGGTTAAGGCGTGGTGGCTGGATCAGGCGAAGTGAGAGCGTGAAAGGAGCAATGAATCTCAAGAGATTTCCGGGTGGCGCAAGAGGGAAGTTTAGCGGGCGATGAGCTTGAGGAACTCGGCGTTCGTCTTCGTCTTCGAAAGCCGCGCGATCATCGTCTCGGTGGCCTCCTCGATCTTCTGCTGCACGAGGGCGCGGCGGAAGAAATGGATGCCGTCGAGCGTCTTCGCGTCGATCAGGAGTTCCTCTTTGCGGGTGCCGGAGGACGCGATGTTGATCGCGGGCCAGAGGCGCATTTCCGCGGCCTTGCGGTCGAGGACGAGTTCCATGTTGCCGGTGCCCTTAAACTCCTGGAAAATCACGTCGTCCATGCGGCTGCCGGTCTCGACGAGCACCGAGGCGATGATCGTGAGCGAGCCCGCTTCCTCGGTCTTGCGCGCGCTGGCGAAGATCTGGCGGGGCTTTTCGAGCGCCCGGACGTCGAGACCGCCGGAGCCGGTGCGGCCCGAATTCTTCGCGGTGTTGTGCGCGCGGGAGAGCCGCGTAATCGAGTCGACAAACAGGACGACATCGCGGCCGACTTCGACGAGGCGTTTCGCGCGCTCGATGCAGAGATCGGCGATGCGGATGTGATTCTCGATCTGTTCGTCGTTGGACGAGGCCCAGATTTCGGCCGCGGGGACACTGCGGCGGAAGTAGGTGACCTCCTCCGGGCGCTCGTCGACGAGGAGAATCATGACGTGGCACTCGGGATTGTTATCGAGGACGCCGAGCGCCATGTCGCGGAGCAGGGTGGTCTTGCCGGTGCGCGGCGGCGCGACGATCAGACCGCGCGTGCCCTTGCCGATTGGGCAGAAGAGATCGACTGCGCGCGTCGTGAGACGGCCGTCCTTCAACTCCATCTTCAGAAATTGATTGGGCGAGACGGTCGTGAGCGCGGTGAATTCGTATTTCGCGCGGCGGTCTTCGAGGGGCACCCCGTCGATGGTCTCAATGAAACGCATCTTCGGATTCGGGAAGCGACCGTCCGGCGGAAACGCCGTGCCGCCAATCATCGAGCCGGTGCGCATCTTGAAGCGACGGATGAGTTCCTTCGGGACGAAGGGATCGCTCGGGCGGCGTTTGCCACCCTTGGAGAGATCGAGGAGCTGGCCGTTGCCCCCGCGCTGCAAGTCGATGTCGAGCACGCCTTGCACCTGGATGGTTTCGACGGGCGGGGGGGCGCCGTTGTTCGATGAGGCATAAGCCGGCGCCGCGCCGTTCGGCGGGCTCTGGTCAGGCCCGGGCGAAGGGCTCGGCGCAGACGCGGGAGCGTTCTGCGGCGGGCTTTGGACGGGCGCGACGGTGGCGGAAGTGTCCGCAGCAGCGGACGGGGTTTTCTTTTCCATAACGAATATAAGACAGATCACGGCCCGCGCTTGACGCTTGAAACTTACGGCGGGATAAGGTGCGCGGTTTCGCGCTCTTAAACCCTAAAATCCGACACGCACGTGCCAGACCAGACGATTACCTCAGTATCCCGGGAACACCGGAAATTCAGGCCTTCGGCCGAGTTCAAAGCCCAAGCTAATCTTGGGAGTGATGCGTCTTACAAAAGGCTCTACACCGAGTCTGTCAACTCCCCAGAAAAATTCTGGGGCCGGCAGGCCAAGGAGCATTTGGTCTGGCGAAAGCCTTTCAAGAAGGTCCTCGATTGGCAGCCGCCGCACGCCAAGTGGTTCGTGGGTGGCAAGTTGAACGTTTCCGAAAACTGCCTCGATCGCCATCTCGGCACGTTTCGCGAAAATAAGGCCGCGCTGATTTTTGAAGGCGAGCCCGGCGACGTGCGCACGGTCACCTATAAACAGCTCCATTTTCACGTCTGCCGTTGGGCGAACTATTTTCAAAACATCGGCGTCGGCGAAGGCGATCGCGTTGCGATCTATCTGCCGATGATTCCCGAGGCGGTCATGGCGATGCTCGCCTGCGCGCGCGTCGGCGCGATTCACACCGTCATCTTCGGCGGCTTCAGCGCCGAATCGATCAAGGACCGGATCAACGACTGCAAAGCGAAGCTCGTCATCACCGCCGATGGGGGCTGGCGCCGCGGCAAAGTCATCGAGTTGAAGGCGAATGTCGACAAGGCCGTCGAGGGCACGCCCACGGTGCAAACCGTCCTCGTCGTCAAACGCTGCGGCAATCCCGTCACGATGAAGGACGGCCGCGACGTGTGGTGGAAGGAAGCGTGGGAAGGCGCGCCGAATACGCACCAGGCAAAGGCGTTCGATGCCGAACATCCGCTTTTCATCCTCTACACCAGCGGCTCCACCGGAAAACCAAAGGGCGTGCTTCATACGAGCGCCGGCTACCTGCTGGGCGCAAAGCTCACCTCGCACTACGTTTTCGATCTCAAGGAAAATGACCGCTACTTCTGCTCCGCCGACATCGGCTGGATCACCGGACACAGCTACGTCGTCTACGGTTTGATGGCGAACGGCGCGACGGTCTTCATTTACGAGGGCGCGCCCAACCAGCCGGAGCCCGATCGCTTCTGGCAGATGATCGATCGGCACGGGCTCACGATTCTCTACACCGCGCCGACCGCGATCCGCGCGTTCATGCGTTGGGGCGATAACTACGTTAACCGTCACCGCCTCGACTCCCTCCGGCTCCTCGGCTCCGTCGGCGAACCGATCAATCCCGAGGCGTGGATGTGGTATCACAAGATGATCGGCAAGAAGCGCTGCCCGATCGTCGACACGTGGTGGCAGACCGAAACCGGCTGCATCATGATCACCCCGTTGCCCGGCGTCACGGCGACCACGCCCGGTTCCGCCACCCGGCCGTTCTTCGGCGTGAAGGCGCTGATCGTCGACGAGAAGGGCGAGGAGGTCCCGCGCAACAGCGGCGGTAAACTCGTGATCACGCAGCCGTGGCCGTCGATGCTTCGCACGCTCTGGGGTGACGACGAGCGTTTCAAGAAAGCCTACTTCAGCGAATTTCCCTCGCACCCGCATTACTACTTCACGGGCGACGGCGCGCGGCAGGACAAGGACGGTTACTTCTGGATCGTGGGCCGCATCGACGATGTGCTCAACGTTTCCGGCCACCGCATCGGCACGGCCGAGATCGAGAGCGCGCTCGTGTCACATCCGTCGGTCGCCGAAGCCGCCGCGGTGGGTCGCCCCGACGAACTCAAAGGCCAGGCGCTCGTCGTCTTCGTGACCGTCAAGTCCGGCATCACGCCGAGCGAGGCGCTCAAGGAAGAACTCCGCAACCACGTCGGCAAAGAGATCGGTTCGCTCGCGAAGCCGGACTCGATTCGATTTGCGGCGGGGCTTCCGAAGACCCGCTCCGGAAAAATCATGCGCCGCATCCTCAAGGAAATCGCGGCGGGCGGGGTGATCAAAGGCGACACGACGACGCTGGAGGATTTCAGCGTGGTCGCGGCGCTGCAATCGGACGAGTGAGCGCAGGGCGACGGCGTCTCCCTTGAACCCAAGCCAGGCGGCGGACGCGCCCGCCGCCTGCTCGGACGATTTTTCGGCGCTACTTGCCGCCGCGTTTGAGAAATTCGCCCATCACGAGCGCTGACACTGGAATCTTCTTTTTCGCCGCGAGCGCCCGGTAGCGGTCCGCCTGCTTCGGATCGCTCATCACGGCGCGATAGTGCGCGCCGGCTTCCCGCATCAACTTCCGTCGCGCGCGCTGCGCCGGGCTCCATTTTACCTTGCTCATATCGGGAACGCGCGACAGCACTGGACCCGTCCGAGTTTGGCGCACGACCATATCGCCGATTCTGCCGCTCATCCGGCTGAGGAACGAACTGAGGTCGATTTTGGCCATGACGACCCCGCCAACTTGGCCGGGGCAGTGGGGCCTTCAAGCTTCATTCCGCCGGCGCCTGGGGGGATCATGGGACCCGTCTGCGACACCCTTGCGACTGTCCTTCTCCCGTCATTCTCTCTTCCTTCACTTGTCCTTCACTTGTCCTCCTCGCACCCCGGTCATGGGGTTCGGCGCGAGCGTGGGACGGCCGGTGATTCGGCGACCGCACGCCGATGCGAGGGAAGGGCGAGCGAGCTTGGCGTCAGCATCCGCCTTGATTCGCGCACGTTTGCGTTACCCTTTTCCATTTGCCGCGCGCGTAACGTCGGCGCTTTGTTTGCGTCCTCTCTTTCCATGTCGCCCGTTTGCCGAGAATGCAGCCCGTTCGCTCCTTCTGGCCGCCGCGCGGTCTCGCCGAAGGGACGGGCCCGCCGCAGCCATGGCGAGGGCGGTTTTACGTTGATTGAGCTGCTGCTCGTCGCGGGGATTATCGTGACCTTGGCGGGGTTTGCGGTCGCGGGGATTATCGGCGCAAAACAACGCGCCGCGATTGCGCGTTCCAAAGCGGAACTTGCGCTGCTTGCGCAGGCCCTCGAGGACTACAAGCGCCACTACGGTGACTACCCGCAGACCGGCGCCGCCGCGCAGGCGACGCTGACCCCGACCGCTTTGATCGGGGGGACGACCGCCCAGGCACTTCTGTTTAATGCACTCACCGGGGTCTATGCGCCGACCAACTTTGGCGCCCGCATCAATGGTCCCACGTTCGTCGATGTTTCCAAATTTAAGGTCGAAGGCACGCTTGTCGCCACGACCTTTGCCGTTCCAACTGGCACCCCGCCCGCCAAGCCACTCGTGCAAAGCTCGTTGATCGATCCTTGGGGCAATCGGTATCTCTACTATTACAAAAATCCGCGCAACGCCGCCACTTGGAGAGCCCCCAGTTATGTGCTCTATTCCGCCGGGCCCGACGGAAAATTGGGCACCGCTTCGACGGGAGCGGGCACAACGGACAACGGCTTTACTCCCGCCAGCGGCCTTTATTCCACCACGACCGCTCAGACGTCCGGTTTCAATGCCGACAACCTTTACGCCGACAAACTTCCATGAATCGATCTTCCGCCCGTCGTCAGCCGTCAGCGAGCAGCGTTCAGCGTGCGAGCGGAGCCCGGGCCTTCACCTTGATCGAGCTTCTCGCCGTCGTCGCGATCATCGGAATCCTCGCCTCGATTCTCGTGCCCACGCTCGGCTCCGCGCGCAACGCCTCGAATAAGGCGCGCACGCGCACCCAGTTTTCCCAGTGGGCGGCAGCCTTTGAAAATTTCCGTCAGGAATACGGCTCCTACCCGCAGCTCTACCCGCAGGGCGCGCAGCACCTCGTGAATCAAAACGCGTCGACCAACGCGCAGGCCGAGCATTTGTTTCACGACACCCTCACCGGCCACCGCCGCGATCCGTCGGGCACGTGGCCGGCGGCGACGACGCGCAATCCGCCGATGCCGCAGGCGCAGAATACCCGCCGCATCCAATTCGTGTCGTTCACCGACAACGATTTTGTCCTCGCGGCCGATATCACCAACGGCCTCAACACCGCCAACCAACTCAACTTCATCCGCGACGGTTTCCACAACACGTCCATCGCCGTCATCACCGACGCCAATCTCGACGGCGTCATCAACAGCCGCGACGCCACCGGCGGCTATCCGGCGGTCACCGTCTCCGGCGGCGCGACCACGCTCCGTCCGCTCACGACCGATCTGACGACCGGCACGACCGGCGGCGTGCATGCCGGCGTGATATTCTACTGCGCCCCGCCGAACGCCGGCACCGGCTCTGATCTCATCATGAGTTGGAAATGAGCCGCGCCTTCTCGCATTTCAGATCGCGCGCCGCGCAGGTCGGGCAGGTTATCCCTCACGCGCCGCCTCAGGAGCTTCGCCCGTCTTTGCGGCGCGTGAAGGATCACGCGCCCTCCCTTCCAGCCGCCTTCACGCTCATCGAGCTGATGGTGGTGATCGGTTTGATCATTCTGCTTGTCAGCGGACTCAGCCTCTCGCTCGGCAACACGGCGGGCAACTCTCTCGCGTCCGCGCAAAACATGGTTGCGAGTCTCGTCGGCACCGCGCGCGCGCAGGCGGCGGTCAATCAGACGCAGGCGCGCGTGGTCATTTACGCCGCGCGCCCGCCGAGTGGCGACGCCGACAAATACCTGCGCCTGCTCCAGGTGTTCGTCGCGAATCCCGAAGGCTCGCGGACCTGGCAGGCCGTGGGCTCGCCCGTCTATTTGCCGCGCGGCGTTTACGTCGTGCCCCAGGCAACCGCGGGCCTGGTGGCGGCCGGTGTGGTCTGGCCTTCGAATCCGCAGCCCGTTTCTAAACTCCTCGGCACCGACGGCAGCCCAACCCAAGTCACCGGCACGGCATTTTTCGGCGCGAGCACCGTCTTCTACATGGAGTTTCAACCCGACGGATCGATCAAGCCGGTTTCGGCGCCTTACACCCAACTCGCCGTTTCCACCGCGACGCTCGTGAACAATCTGCCCGCCTTCAACAATCCGGGCGCGGTCCGCGGCGTGATTATCCGCCCCAGCGGCGCCATGACGTTCGTGAACGATCCATCGAGCTTCTGAATTCCGTGCCCCGCGTTATTCGTCACCTGTCCAACGTCCCGCGCGCGCCAGCCACGCGCGCCTTCACCTTGCTCGAAGTCGTCGTCGCGATCGGGATCTTCGCCATCGGGATGGTCGCGGTGATCGGATTGTTTTCGCCCGTGGCAAAATCGGTCGGCGATACGGCCGATGCCGAAGCGGCCACGCACGTGGCCGACTTGCTCAACGTGAAGCTCCAGTCGCAGGGGATCGATGTGATGGCGCCGCGGTTGAAAGTGAAAACTGGCGCGACGGCTCACCAACTCACGACGTCCGATGCCCGCACCAATTACAATCCGGCGGTGCTTACGGAAAACATTTTCTTCGCGAACCGGGACGGCACCAAGATCGGCCTCTACAACGATGCGATCTGGAAGGACAGCGCCGGTAATAACTCCGACCGTGAAAAATATTTCGAGATCGCGCTCATCCGCAACGAGGTCATCTCGCCGCCGCCGAGCGCCACCGCGCCCGACGCGCTTCTGCCCGTGCTGGCCTACACCGCGCGCGTCCGCTGGCCGTCATTTGTCGCGCTCGCCGGCGGCACCGGCTCCGCGCAAGTCGGCGCCAATCCCAACGGCACGGTCCAGTTCGACCACAGCCAGAAGCAGGTGCTCTTTTTCTCCGGCGCGATCACCCGATGAGACTGCGACTACCTTCTCCCTTTCTGGCGCGCCCGGCGCGGGTCGGGCGGGTTATCCCTCACCCGCCGTCCCCGGATCATCTCGTGCCGGGGCGGCGCAGTAAGGATGACGCGTCCTGCCTCCAGGCCGGATTCACGCTCCTCGAACTCCTCGTCGCCACGACGATCACCGCCGTTCTCGCGGGCTTCATCGTGATTTTGGTTTCGAATGTCGCCGGGGTGTGGACCCGCACGACCAACCGGCTCTCGGCCGATTCGCAGGCGCGGTACATCCTCGACCAACTCGCGCTCGATCTTTCCTCCGCGCACTTTCGCGATGATGGCAACGTGTGGTTTGCCGCCAACGTCGTGGACAACACGACCAATTCCGGCCTCTGGCAGCCCGCCGTCGTCAACGGAAAGCCGAGCGGCGCCAATTCGCTCGACATGAATGCGGCGCGTGCGGAGTTGCCGGCGGCCGAGCGCGGCCTGTTCACCAATGCGCGGTTTGGCCAGGCCGGCGTTTGGCTGCGCTTCTTCACCACCCGCCGCGGCGCCAACGATGCCACGAGCGCGATCACTTCACTCGCGTCGGCCTCGGCGCCGGTCGCGGTCGGCTACCAGATCATCCGGCGTTTCACCGCGAGCACGGCCACCGGGACCACCGCCAATTTTACCGCCTACCAGCTCCATCGTGCCGAAGCCCGGCCCGCTGCCAGCGGCACGGGCGCGGCGGCCCGGCCCGGTGTTCTCGAAGTGGGCTACAACATCACGGGCGCCGCCTACACGACGAGTTCGGTCAGCACCAACAATGGTTCCACCGTCGGCGATCCGCGCACGATCAAGACGCCGGGCACCGCGCGCGACTTCACCTCGGTGATCGGCACCAACGTGATTGATTTCGGTGTGCGCTGCTACGTGCGGGACAGCACGCAGGTGAGCGGACTCCGCCTCGTGTTTCCCGCGACGAACGAAACCGGGACGGTCTCCAACGCTTCCAACGCGCGTATCGTCAGTTCGCTGCCCGCCACCACGCCCGCTACCGCGGCGAATTACAATCAAGCGATGCCCGACGTCGTCGACGTGATGGTCCGCATTCTCACCGACGAAGGCGCGCGGCTGATCGCGCTCTACGAGCAGGCTAACTCGCCGCTCACGGTCCCGACCGGCCGCAACGCGCAGCAATACTGGTGGGACCTCGCGACCTCGCACTCGCAGGTCTTCACGCGGCGCATCGTCATCAACGCAAAATCGATCTGACGCCGTGCTCACCTCGTCCCCCGTCCCACGTTCCCCGTCGCAGCGCGCGAAGCGCGCGGGCTTCGCCCTGCTGATCACGATCACGCTGCTCGCGTTTCTCGTCGTGCTGCTGGTGGGCCTCGCGTCCTACATGCGCGTCGAGACCGCGGTGGCCGGCAACACGCAGCGCCAGACGCAAGCCCGTCAAAACGCGCTGATGGCCCTCGACGTCGCGCTCGGCCAGTTGCAACGCTACGCCGGTCCCGACAAGCGCGTGACCGCCACCGCCGACGCGTTCGGCGGCGCCACCGGCACCAAGCATTTCACCGGCGTCTGGGCCACCGATCCCGCCGACGATCCCGACGGCGACCCGCTGACGCCGCTAACCTGGCTGGTGAGCGGCAACGAGGCGCAAGCGGGTGGAGTGGCGGCGCCGCTTTCCGTCAAACCCACGACCACGCTCATTGCGGCGAATTCCGTCGAGCTGGTCGGCAATCGCACGGTGGGCACCGCGCGCGATGTCGTCGCGCCGTTGCAGGCGGTGACGACGGTCGGCGCCCCGGGAGTCGCCGGCGCGAGCGCTGTCACCATCGGCCGCTACGCCTGGTGGATCGGCGACCAGGGCGTGAAGGCGCCGGTGGCGGTGCCCGACACCACGGCCGCGATTGACTACGCTCCGTGGGATTCTGTGGAGCTTCGCAGCCGCCTACGCCAGCAACTGGGTCTCGGCGCCGGCGCGGCGAATGCGGCGGGCGCGGCGGTTTTCGAGCCGCATAGCGCGGCTAACTCACCACTTGTCGCGAATCAAAAGACCTCCGCCTACAACCAGCTTGCCTTCCTGCGCAGTCCCGCGGGAACCGCGCTCGGGCTCACGCCGCTAAAGACTTATTTTCACGCGTGGTCACCGAATAATTTCAACGTCCTCGCGAATACCAAGCTCGGAGGACTCCGTCAGGATCTGTCGCTCGACGCGACGCCGCTCGGGCCGGCCTTCGCCGCGTGGGCTGACTACAAGACTTACATGGAAGATCCGACGGCGCCGGTGACCCCGACGCCGCTGCCCGCCTACGGTCCGGACCCTCTCCGGCGCCGCTATCGAATCACGCCGCCGGTCGCCGCTGGCAATGCGGGCGTCGCGCCGGTTCTCACGTATTTTTATATTTTGGTCGGCGTTCAGAAGACGAGTGGCCCGGCGCCTTACACGATCGGGCTGCGATGGGCGGCGGCATTGTGGAATCCCTATTCGAGCGCGATGGTGCCGGAAGATCTGCATCTAGAAATTTCCGGCCTTCCGAACTCGATCGCGATCGCCGCGCGCGGTGCCGCTGCACCGGCGGGTTCTGGAACGGTGGATGTAACCGTTCCGTTCCGCAGCCTGTATGGCAATCCATTGAAGGCGCAGCTACCGTGGGACTATACCACCAACCAGACCGGCGACAAAGAGTCTTGGCTGCCGGGGCGGACCTACAATTGGGTCAGCACGGCCGATGCTTCCTTCGCTTCGGGTTCGACGAATACCGGCCAATTCGACTCGCGCTCAATTCCCGGCCTCACCAACGGCCTCGTGGTGTCGGTGCCCGGCAGCGCCGCGGTGCTCGGAACGTCGGAACTTTCATTGAGCATCCCAGCGCAAACCACGCTGACGATCAAACTGGTGCGCGACAGCGACAATGCGCTGTTGGCCACCTATACCAGCCCAACCTACGATGCCGTGCCGACGACCGACGAATTCACGGCCAGTGGCAGCACCTCGCCGGTGGGCTTCCTCTTTCGGATGAGCGAGAGCTACGACACCCTCGGCACCGATCCGAGCATCTGGCTGACGACCGAGGGCCGCGATCCGCGGAGCGACCAGTTTCCGGCGGCGGGTCTGACGACCTCGCCGAAGAGCACCGACCCGACCGACTGCAAGAATTTCACGACGATCTCCTTTCCCGAACGATTCTTCGATCGCGATGTGACCAATGGCACCTCCTACAATGAAGATGTCCCGTTGGCCGAGCTGCCGCGGTCACCCATTATTTCCCTCGGCGAGTTGCAGCATTTTTTCATCGCGGACGCCCGTCCTTTCGCGATTGGCAACTCTTGGGGCGGCCAGAAATTAATCAACGGACTCAAGTGTAATGAACTCTTCGACGAGTTCTATTTTTCCGGCCTCGGTCCAACGACCACTCCCTCCACCGTGAACGGAGCCTTGTCGCTGCCCAATCCGCTGCTCAAAGCAATGCCGCGCAATGGCACAACCGGCGTCGCGCTCACCGCGGACGATCTGCGGGGCGCGCCCAACGCGCTGTCGGCGAAATTCCTTTTTCAGGGCGGAGCATTTAACCTCAACTCGACGAGCAGCCTGGCGTGGGCCGCCATGCTCCGGGCCGGGCGGTTTGCCGCGCCCACGACGTTTAACTATCTCGATAGCGACCCGGCGACGGGGACGGCAGACGACGCCACGGTTGCGACCGTCCAACCGACGGACGCTCAGTTTTTCCGCTTTGCGCAATCGGCGCAGGAGGATTTCAAGGCCGACGACACCTACGTCCAATCCACCTTCAGCACCACGGCGTCGACCCCCATCATTAATACTCCCTTGTTTCGCAAGGGCGTGCGGACAATCGACGCGACCCAGGTCACAGCGCTGGCGAACGCCATCGCTGCGGAAGTGGTGCAAAAGCAGGCGGACTCCGGGCCGTTCATATCGGTCGAGGACTTCCTGAACCCGTCTCCGCTCTTTCTCGATGCGAAAGGCCAGCCGGTCAGCCTGCTGGAGAAAGCCATCGAAACGGTGGGCATCAATGCGACCGTGGCCGAGTTCAGCTCCCACTGGTTGACGCAGGGTGACATCATGACCGCGCTCGCACCGGTCCTCTTTCCGCGCTCGGACACCTTTATCATCCGCACTTACGGCGAGGCCGTGAATCCGACGACCGGCGCCACCGAGGGCAAGGCATGGTGCGAGGCGACCGTGCAGCGGGTGCCGGAGTATTTTGACAAAACCAATGCGGAAGAGATATCTCCCTCCGACTCCGCGTTGACCGACCTCAACAAGAACTTCGGCCGCCGTTTCAAAGTCGTTTCCTTTCGATGGCTCACGCGCTCCGATATTTGATTCTGGCCGCGACGGTCGCGTCGGCTCTAATCGCCCAGGCGCCGCGGACCGCCGAACAGCCGCTGCATTTCACGGTGTTTTCCGCGAAACCGCTGGTCGGGCTCGCTTACACCCCCAAGCCGGGCGCCGTGCCGGCGAATCTGAAATTTTTCCCCACAATGCGGTCGCCGCGTTACGACTACCGCGGCGCGATGCCGTTGCGATTCATCGATGCGGCGGCGAGTGGAATCGTGGGCGAAGCGACGGTGCCACCGGAGATTCACGATGCCTTGCTTTTGTTCGCTCCGATCGAGCCCGCGCCCGCGACCGGAGTGAAGTATCACGTGGCGGTTTTGGACGACAGCGCCGCCCGCAGTGCGGCAGGCGGGCTCGCCATCATTAATTTCAGCGGGTTGGAGCTGAGTGGAAAGATTGACGGCAAAGACGCGACACTCCGGGACGGCCTCAATCCGGTGCAGACGGTGGGTCGCACGGCAAAAATCGCCCTTCATACGACCGTCAAGGGCCGCACGGTCCAAGCTTTCACCGAGAGTGTGCAATTGAAGAAAAACGAGCGCGCGCTGTTAATCCTGTTTCCGCCGTTCAACAAAGGCTCACTGGAGGTGCAGTCGCGCCTGTTGGTCGATGAGCCGCCGGCGCCGCCCGGCGCGAAGTGAGCGGCGTGACGGCCGCGATGCAACGTTTACCCCATGCCCCCCATCACCCGTCGTGCCTGCCCTGAGTTGAGTCGAAGGGCTTTTCTCAAAAAATCCGCGCTGCTCACGGCCACGGCCGCGTTCTCCGCGCGTTCGTGGTCGCAGGTCGGCGGCGCAAACAGCGACATTCGGATCGCCATCGCCGGGCTCAATGGCCGCGGCAAGGAACTCGCGCGGGATTTCCGCACGATCAAGGGCGTGCGCGTGGTCGCGTTGTGCGATGTCGATACCGCGCTGCTCGATCGCGAACTCGCGGTGGCGCGCGCGGCGGGCGGCGTATTACCTGATACCGTGGTCGACTATCGCGATCTGCTGCCGCGAAAGGATATCGACGCGATCGCGATTTCGTCGCCCAACCACTGGCACGCGTTGCAGAGCATCTGGGCGTTGCAGGCGGGCAAGGACGTGCTGCATGAAAAACCGTTCTCGCATAATATCTGGGAAGGCGCGCAGGTGCTCGCGGCCGCCAAGAAGGCCGGACGCATCGGGCAGGTGAACACCCAGAATCGATCGAGCGTCGCGATCGCGGAGGCGCTCGACTGGATGCGCGCCGGCAATCTCGGGAAAGTCACTCTCGTGCGCGGCATCGTCTACAAGCGCCGGCTGAGCATCGGCAAGACCGCCGGACCGGTGAAGCCGCCCGCGACGGTGAACTACGATTTGTTTCAAGGCCCGGCGCCGCTCGTGCCGTTGCGTCGGATGAATTTTCACTACGACTGGCACTGGCAATGGGAGACCGGCAATGGCGACATGGTCGCGCAGGGCAACCACCAGCTCGATGTCGGCCGCCGTTTCCTCGGCGATCCCGGGCACCCGGCGGGCGTGTTCACGATCGGCGGGCGTTTTGGTTACGAGGACGACGGCGAGACGCCCAACACGTTCATCATTCACTACGATTATCCCACGCCGTTTATTTTCGAAGTGCGTGGGCTGCCGGCGAAACCGGATGAGTTGAGCAAGAGTGGGGCGATTGGCGGTGGACTCGGCACGGCGGCGACGCTCGCCGCGAGCATGGATCAGTATCACGGGTTGACCGTCGGCAACGTGGTGCACTGCGAAGGCGGCACCCTCACGATCCCCTCGGCCAACTACTCGCTGGCCCAAGCGTTCGACAACGACGGCAAGCTGCTCAAGGAATTCAAGGGCGCTGGCAACCACCATCAAAATTGGGTGGACGCCATGCGCAGTCGGCGTGAATCCGATCTGCGCGGGCCGTTCCTGCAGGGGCACCGATCGAGCACGCTCGTGCACCTCGCGAATGTTTCTTACCGAACGGGCAAGCACCTGCAGCCCGGCGAAATTCGCGAGCAGATCAAAGGGAGCAACCACCTCGCCGAGCCGTTCGGGCGGTTTGCGGAGCATCTCGCGAGGAACAATGTCGACCTGCAGAAGACGCCGGCGCAGTTCGGCGCGCCCCTGAAGTTCGACGCGAAGACGGAGCGCTTCACGGGCGAAAACAGCGCGGCGGCGAACAAGCTCGTGAGCCGCGATTATCGCGCACCGTTCGTCGTGCCGCAGTTGGCGTGAGTCGGGCCTGATGTAGGCCCGGCCGTTGGCCGGGCGCAAACCGGCCAACGGCCGGTTCTACAAATGCTATTTCCCGGCCGCGTAGTCTGCGTAGCGCGCGGCGACTTGTCCCGCCGCCTCGTCGCCGCGGTGGAAATAGAAACGGTAACGCAGTGTCAGCGAGCCGCCAGCGGGGATCGCGTAGTCGCCTTTGCCGGCGGGATGCTTCGCCCCGACCTCGAATTCTTTTTGTCCAAACGGATTGGCCGCAAAGAGACCGTAGTCGCGCGCCATCCACCACGTCGGGTGGCGGAGATTCTGCGGGTGATCGAAGATCGCGATGCCGTAGGTCTTGCCGTCGTGCTCGGCGAAGTAGTCGCACCAGTCGGCGCGCGTGCCCCACGCTTTCGCGTCGCGGTCGCCCTGGGCCGTGACGATGTGGCCCGCCCCGGCGGAAACCTGATTCTTGTGCGGCAGCGTCATCCATTGCGGGACGCGAATCGCCATCGTGCCGTCCTTGTTGTCGCCGAGGACGAGCGGCCGGTCGGGCAGGGCGTGAATCGTCACGTCGTAATCGAGTAGGCGCGCCTCGGCGTTGCCGCGGAAACGGATCGTCGTCTCGTCGGTGGCGATGAGCGTGCCATCGGGCGCGACCCAGCGGTTCTTCGTGCGGAGGACGCCGACGTTGCCACTCTTCGCTTCGAGTATGCCGGCGTTGACGGTGTCGCCTTTCGGGAAGGGCGTGCCGGACGTGCCTTCGTTCCAGAAATCGATTTTGTTGACGTCGCTGTGCGCGAACATCAGCGCGCGGTGGTGCTTGTGGTCCACGTCCTCGCCGGCCGTCTGCTTCATCGGGAAATCGCGCGTGAGCGACGTGCCATCGACCGCGAGAATCGGATAACAGTAGGGCCGCGTGGCGCCCTTGAAGATATATTCCGTAAACAACTGTCCACCGATTTCGACGCGCACGCGATCGTTGGACTGGGTGAGGGTGACGGCCGCGTCGGCGGCGCGGCCGGCGGCGGAGGTCACGGCGAGGGCAACGCCGCACGCCAGAAGCGAAGCGACGGAACGAGGGGTTTTCATCAGCGGGAAATTCGGTGGAGCATCGCGCCGCGCGCAGGTGCGACTGAGGCGCGGCTTTCGGGAACGCTTACGGCCGCGGGGCGGTGGCCGCTGGCGGGCGGGCCGACGGCCGGGCGCCCGGCGCGAAGCCAGCCGCGTTGCCCACCGGCGGATCGACGGGCGCGGGAATCGCGGTGGCGCCTTCGAGGCCGGTGCCGGTCACATTCACGATGCCGAATACCGGACCCGGCGCCGGCTGGCCCGCGGCGGAAGGGGTGGCGGGCATCACGGGCGCCACACCGGAGACCACGTTCTTCAACACGACGCCAGTCATGTTCGCGAGCGTGAGGCCGGTGTGCGGGCCGGTGACGTTCTCGAGCACGAGGCCGTGCAACGGTTTCAGCGCCGACACTTCGGTGCCGACGACGAGCGCCTTGCCACCGTTCATCTTGATATTCGAGAAACGAAAATTCCGGCCCTCGGGATAACCGATGAGTCCCTCCACCGGATCATCGGCGGTGCTGTTGTTGCCGCCCTTGGTGAGATTGATGCGGAGGAAATCGCCACCGAGAATCTCCAGATCGTCGCCGGAGATATTCTCGTTCACGCCGGCGCGACCGATGCGGGTCTTGATGTAGATCGTGTGGGTGAAGGCCTTCAGCTTGCAGTGCTCGATCCGGACGTTGCGCACGCCGCCGGACGTCTCGCTGCCGATGCCGACGCACGCGAAGCGTCCGCCGGTGAGCGTGCAATTCGTGATCACGATATCCTCGCACGGGCGGCTGAGGCGCGCGCCGTCCATCCCGCGACCGGACTTGAGGCTGATGCAGTCGTCGCCGTTTTCGAGCGTGCAGCCGGTGACGAGCACGCCCTTGCAGGAATCGACGTCGATGCCGTCGCGCCCGCCGGTGATGCTGATATTTTTGATCACGACCTGGGTGCAGTAGGTCGGATGCGTGGCCCAGTTGCCGCCCTGGATGACGGTGAAACCTTCCCAGCGGACGTCGTCGCAGGAAACCGTTTCGATCACGACCGGATTGCGCGTGCCGTCGGGGCCGTTTGTGCCCCAACCGCCGCGGACGCGACCGGGTCCGCCGGGTCCGGCGGGTCCGCGGCCGGGAGTGGCAGCGGGTGTGCCCGCCGCCACCGGCGGTGGAGGCGGCCCTACGGTGCCTTCAATCCGTCCGGGACCGATGATGCCGATGTGATCCGCGGCGCTGGCGTAGATGAGGCCGCGATGGCCGGGCTGCCAGCGGCCCTCCCAACGCACGTCGACGAGCGGATAGTCCGCAATGTCGGGCGTGCCGGCGAGGACGCTGTCCTTTTCGAGGCGGAGAATCGTGCGGTGGCCGATCTGGATGCTGCCGATGAAATATTTCCCGGCGGGCACGAGCACTTCGCCGCCACCGTTCACCGCGCAGGTATCGAGTGCCTTTTGAAATGCCTTGGTGTCCTTCGTGACGCCGTCGCCCGTCGCGCCGAAATCGCGGACATTGTAAGTTGTTTTGGGCGCGGCGGCGTTTGTCCACGTTGTCTCTGAGGTGGTCGTGATGGAGCAGCCGATCAGCAGCGCGCACGCGCCGAGAGCGGAAAAAAGAAAGCGAAGTTTGAGCATGGAGAAAGGTGTCGAAGCTTAGTTGTTGGCCGTCGCCTCGGTGTCGGCCGGAAACAGATCGAAGGCGCGCGAGACCGGTTTGCCGAGGAGGTGTTTGTCGGCAAACGCGAGCAGCCCGTCCCAATCGGTTTCACCGAAACCATGCGGCCGGTCCGCCCAATAGACGCCGAGCTTCGCCGGGGCGGTGGCGCCGAACAACGCATAGGAAGATTGCGCGGCGAGATAGGTTTGCTTCACGCCGTTGTGCACGACGTTTTGATCGCGCGTGCCCTCGAGCATGATGAACGGACGCGGCGCGGTGAGCGCGGGAAACCAATGGGCGTCATAGGGGAGCTTGTCCTCCTGGCCCCAGAATTGATGGAGGTGAGGGGAAAGCTGGTTGCCGTATTTCCGCACCATCATGGTGAGACCTTCCCGGCCGCCGCGGCTCGGGTGCGAGGTCGTCGCGCCGCCGCTGAAGCGATACGCCGGCGTGCCGAGTCCCGAACTCGCGCCCGGCGCCACCATCGCGATGCGTTCGTCGAACGAGCCAGTGATCATCGCCGCCTTCCCGTTGCGCGAAACGCCCGTGATGATGAGTTTGGTTTTGTCCACGATCGGATCGGCTTGCAGATAGTCGACCACGCGCATCGCGCCCCACGCCCAACCGCCGAGAATGCCCCAGTCATAACCGGGATAGGCGGGGAAAAAACGCGTGGTGCGAAACGCGAAGCTGCCGTCGGGCAGGCGCAGCGTGGTGTCTTCGGCGCAGTCGTTCGTGTTGAACGAGACGACGGCGAAGCCGTGAGTGAGCACTGGCGCATAGCGCGCCGCGAACCCCGCGGCGGTGTTTCCTCCGCCGAATCCACCGGGACCGCTGCGTCCACGAGCGATTGCGGCGACCGCCGGGACCGCCGGAGCGGCGGATGAAGTTGCTGTCGCGGCCGTCTCTCTGGCTGGTGCCACACCCGGAAGCGCCGGATCGGCAGCGCCGCGCGGGGCGGCCCGCGGCGCGTTTTGCGAACCCCCGAGGGCGATCTCTGGTGGCAGCAGGATATCGGCGCCGCGGCCCTCCAGCGGGCCCGGCCCGAGTCGCGGCAACTGCACGCCGCCCGGGGGCGAGCCGGCGAATTGAATGACCGCGGGGAACGGCCCACCTTCGGCGGGTGCGATGATGCCGACATCGAGGCTGAGTTTTTCGTCCGGCCCGAACGTGAGATGAATCAGCCGGTATTTATACTTCACCTTGCCGTCGATCGCGACGTCCTCGGATTGGGTGACCGTGCCTTTCACATTGCCGGGCGGCGGCGGCATCCGGCCGACGTGGTAGTATTCGAGCACGGTGCGAATTTCCTGCTGCCGTTTTTTCATCTGCTCGACCGTCGTCACCTTCGTGCCGTCATTCATCACGAGCGGGTCCGGCATCTCCTGGCGCACGGGGAGTTGGTCCACGCCGGGCAAGTTCCCAAGCGTGGTTTTGATTTCAGGCAACGGAATTTCGCGCGAGTCCGGCCGGTCGGGCAGCGGTGCAACTTGGGCGTAGGCGCCGACGCACGCGAGACAGAGGAAGGCAAAGAGGGCTAATGCGGGAAGACGATGGTGCATGAAGCGAGATAACGGGGTTAGTTAAAGGGACGCGCCTGAGGCGGCCGCGCCGTAAAGACACGTGTCCTAGATGTGTCCGTGGCTCTGAATTGAGGTCGTGAGTAAGGCCGACGCGGCGCGCGGTCCCCGGGGAGATTGGTGCCAGAGGCGAGGATTGAACTCGCGACCAAAGGCTTATGAGTCCTCTGCTCTACCACTGAGCTACTCTGGCAATAGGGACGCGAGACGGTGCAGATTCGCGCCCGAAAATCCAATCAAATTTACGTTACCTCAAATCCGCCAGCAGGGCGCGCAATTCGCGCTCCGGATCTTCGTGATGCTGGGCGACGGCGAGGCGGAGGGCGTCTTCGAGCCAGGGCTTTGCCTCCGACCGGCGGTCCAGTTGCAGCAGCGTCTTGGCAAGGAGGATGCGGGGCATCATCCAGTCGGGTTTGGCGAGGACGCAAAATTCGAAGTGGGGCACCGACTCGGCGGCGCGACCGTCCGCGACGAACGCTTGCGCAAGGCTGAAGCGAAAGAGCTCGTTTTCCGGCTGCCAGGCGACGGCAGCCGCAAACTGCTCCACGCGCAACGTTAGATGAGCCACGCTGCTTTAGCGGCGTTGGCTCTGGCGGCTGGTTAGCCTCTTTCTTTCGAGCCGCGCTTTGAAGTGGACGATCGTCACGACCCAAAACTCCGAATGCGAAAACTGATAGATGATGCGGTAAGGAGACTCGTGCACTTCCTTCAATGGCTCCTCGGGATATTCGTGAACCGGATGCCCCTGAGCGGGAGCCAGTGCTGCACGCTCCACCCGCTCGACGATCCGAGAAACCATGCGGGCGGCGTAAAAATCCGAGTCCTGCGCGATGAAGCGTCGAATCGCCCTGAGCGAGCGCCGTGCTTCGGAAGACCAGCCAATCGTCACGGCAGCGCGAATTCCTTCCGAATGGCCGCGTGCGAATGAACTCGGCCGGCCCGGATGTCCGCAAGCCCGGCTTCGATTTTCTGACGCACGTAGATGCGATACATGAGGTCATCCCATGTGGACGACGGAGAAAGGCCCTGAACGAGCTTGATGGCTTCCGATTTGACGCTCGGGCGCTTCGCAACGGCTGACGGCATGCGGCGGAATTTGGCACGACGATGCGGATTGGCAAGCGACCTCTTTGGCTAACGTTAGAGGTGAGCCGCGCGCGCTGGCGGGCGAGCCGTTTTCTCCGAATGACGCGGTCCGGTCGAGCGCAGAAGGCATGAGCGAAATCGCGGCCCCAATCAGCGCGTTTGGCTCTGGCGGCTGGTTCGGCTCTTTCGTCATTCGGAAAAATGCCGATCCATATCGCACTCGGGCAGTCGTCTCAAATCGGAGAGATAGTCGCCATAGTCGAACGGCTTTTTCGTCCTGAACGTCTTGACGATGTGGCAACCGAGCACGAATCCAATCGTCTCACGTGCTTCTTTGTCGGTGTAGCCCTCACCCAGCAGGCGACGATACTGCTCCCGAACTTCCGGTGCATCTTTTCCGCTGATCTGGTTCTCGACCGTCTCCAGAATCGCGGCCTTGGCCTCGGGATTATGTTTCATATCGGCTTCCTTCTTTGCCCAACGTTCAAGATGAGCCACTCGGCCCGAAGGGCCGAGTTGGATCTGGCGACTGGTTCGGCTCTTTCACGCTCACGTCTAGGTGACGCAGAGCCAATAGCAGACCTACAAATGCTCCTAGCATGAGCCCAGCATTCGCACTCACCCAAAACTTACTGTCGGACTGCGCTGCGAGAGTCTCGAACGTGCCAGCCGAAGACAGAAGCGACAATGCGAAGAAGACGAATGCGACCTTTCTTCCCTTGCTGGGCGAAAGCCACGCGCCTGCGATCACCATCACGAGCGCCGGAATCGCGGCGCGAATCACAACAGGGGCGAGCCCGATAACACTATCAAAGAAGCTAGGCCCCCAATGCGAATCCGGAAGAAGCCGGGCGATCGCGAGCCATGCGACAAGCGACAACGACCCAGCGGCGAAGTAACAGGCGAACCATCTCAGGGTCTTCATTTTCTTCTGCCGAGACATTATAGCTGCGTGCGAGCGCAGCGGAAAAAAGAAGAGTGCTTGTCCCCGCAAACGCGGGTTGCCCGGAGAGCATCCGGGCCTATCCGCATGGGTGTGGCTGAAGTGTGAGCAACAACCGAAACAACCAGAAACGGAGACAAGCACATGAAAAACCTAGATAAATATGTCGGGCTGGATGTACATAAAGATACGACGGTGATCGCGGTCGCCGAGGGCGGCCGCAACGGTGACGGAGCGCGACAGCGCGGAGAGGGCGTAGCCCTGAACGGAGCGAAGGGTGAGGTGAACGGGTGCCCGCACCGCGGGCAGTGAATCGAACAAGTCCGCGTCTACGGCACGATCAGCAGTGACCTCGGGGCCTTGGAAAAGGTCCTGCGCAAACTCGGCGGCGAGGGCGTGACCTTGCACGTGGTCTACGAAGCGGGGCCGACCGGCTACGTGGTTTACCGGCGGCTGCAGCAACTCGGGATCGCGTGTATCGTGGTCGCGCCGACGAAGACGCCGCAGCCGAAGGGCGTGCGGCAAAAAACGGACCGGCGCGACGCCGAGCAA
>JBBRLB010000092.1:0-26151 GCA_038231575.1 Opitutales bacterium
CGGCGCGCCCACGAGCACCCCGTCGCCCACGAGGGCGATCGCGCGCGGCAGCGCGATTTGGTCAAGGAACACCGTGCGCCGGTCGTAGCGGCCGTCACCGTCGTCGTCGGTCAGCACGACGATGCGGCCGGTCGGCTCGTCCTCGCCCTTGCCCTCGAAGTCCGGCATGTAGCCGCGCATCTCGACGACCCACATCCGGGCATCCGGACCGAACGCGATCGCGACGGGATCCTCCACCAGCGGCTCGGCGGCGACGACCTCAATGCGCAGGCCGGGCGCCAGTTCGAACGACTTCAGCGCGTTCGCCGGCGACAGCACCGGCGAAGGCGGAATTTTTTCACGCGGCACGAGGGAAATCTGTTTCTCGCCGTTCTTGTCGAGGGCGTCACCCATCTGGGCGAAGGCGGAAGCCGACACGCAACCGGCGGCGAGGAGGAGGGAGGCGAGTTTCATCGGTAGAGCAGAAAGGGCTCGCGCTGGTGGGCGAAGGCCGCGAGGGCCGGCCCCCACGCGTCGACGATCCGATCGCAGGACACGCCGCGCTCGAAGGCCTCGCGCACGATCGAGGTGCCCATGACCTTGTCGAAGTAGTCGGCGTGGAGCTCGAGTTTCGCGCCGTAAATTTTTTTCACGGCCTGCAGAATCGCGAGCGTCGTAGCGACGGGACGGAAGACCTCGCGGTTCGTCACGTGCAACTGGCAGCCGCCGCAGCGTTCGCCGGGGAATTTTGAAAACGTCGGCGTGAACCACGCCTCGCGGAAGACCGCGCCGGCGAGTTTCAGGGTGTTGAGTTCGCGCGCGAGCACGTAGCCGTCGATCCACGGGGCGCCGAAAAATTCGAAGGGCTTGGTGGTGCCGCGGCCCTCCGACAGATTCGTCCCCTCGATTAACACCTGGCCGGGATAGACGGTCGCGGTATCGAGCGTCGGTAAGTTGGGCGACGGGATCACCCAGGGTAGACCGGTCGTGTCGAACCACTCGGCACGGCGCCAGTTTTCCATTGGCACGACCGTGAGCTGGGCTTTTTTGGGGAGGAACCGCACGTTGAAGAGATGGGCGAGCTCGCCGGCTGTCATGCCGTGGCGCAGCGGAATCGGATAGAGGCCGATGAACGAGCTGTGCCGCGGAAATTCCAGAATCGGTCCTTCCATCGTGACGCCGTTCACGGGATTCGGCCGATCGAGCACGACGAACGGAATGCCGGCCTCGGCCGCGGCCGACATCGCGTAGGCCATGGTCGCGAGGTAGGTGTAGACGCGCGTGCCGACGTCTTGCAGGTCGAAGACGAGGACGTCGATGCCGTCGAGCATGTCGCGCTCGACGTGCTTGCCCGCGTGCTGCGTGTCGAAGTCGCGCATGGTGGCGTCGATTTTATCGAGCACGTTAGCGGGCAGCTTGAGCGCCTGGCCGTAGAGGCTGAAGACGGGCAGCGCGAAATGCTCGTCGCGGTAAAACGCCACGAATTCGCCCGCCTGCGCGTTGCCGCGCACGCCGTGCTCCGGGCCGTAGAGCGCGGCGAGGGTTACGTCGGGATGGGCGCGGAATTTCTCCACGATGCTCACGAGATCACGGCCGACGCCGGTGGGATTCGTGATGAGCCCGACGCGCTGGCCGCGCAGGAGGCCGAGGTGTTTTTCGAAGAGGACGTCGACGCCGAGTTTCATGCGGGGACAAAAAAGCCGCGACGCAAGGAGCGCCGCGGCCAAGGTTGTGCCGCAAGAATAATTCCGCGGCGAGGAGGAATGCGGCCGGTTAGAAGCGGCCTTCGATGCCGCCCGTGATCGTCGTGCCCTGCATCAGGAACGTCTGGAGCTGGTCGGGGATGCTGCGATAGTATTTCTGCGGCTCGTTGAAAATATTCGCGATGCCGAAGTTCAGCGTGACATTGTGGGGCAGTTGATAGCGCATGTTCGCGTTGACGAGTTCGCGGGACATGAGGAACTGGTTGCGCGAGGGCTGGGCGATATTGTAAACGTTGCGGATATTCTCGCTGGTGTAGTTGTAGCTCATCGAGACGCTGAACTTCCGGTAGTCCCACGACAGGGAGGCGTTGGCCGTCCGCGGAATGAATCCATTGACGTTCTTGCCATTGAAGTAAGCGCCGGCAACGCCGTAATCGCCGTGGGCGGTGATTTGGGTGAGATTGCCGTTAAACCGGAGGCCTTTGAGCAAGCCGGGGAGGAAGCGGAATTGCTGCAGGTAGCTGAACTCCCAACCTTGGGTGAACGCGGTGCCGACGTTGGAATTGCCAAGGATGGTGTAGCCTTCGTATTGGCCATCGAAGCCGTTGTTCACACCCGTGCCGACGAGGCCGATTTCCCGGCCGCTGGCGATGTAGTCATCCATCCGTTTGTGAAACCAACCGATGGTGAAGGAACTCGAGGGTTCGAAGTAGAACTCCAGCGAGAAGTCCCAGTTTTTCGCCTTGGTCGGCTTCAGACTCGGATTGCCGAAGGTGAGCGCGCCATTGGGGTAAGTGGGATTCGTGCCGGGCAGGTTGATGCCACCGAGAGCCGTCACCGCATTGTTGAGGTTGGGACGGGCGAAGCCGGTGGTCCAGGAGCCGCGTGCCTTGATATTGGGCGTGAGGTCATACCACGAGTGGAAGCTCGGGAAGTTTTGGCCATAGTCGCCCTCGTTCTTGCTGGAGGCGCCGAAATCTTTCAGGGCGGAGCCGCGCGGATCGTCGAGCTGTTGCTGCAGGGTGGTGCGCACGCGGGCGCCCACATGGGAAAAGCCGATGGTGTTGGTGAGTTCACGGCGGACGCCACCGAGATAACCGAAACGGCCGATTTTCCCCTGCGTCATGAGGTAGTAGCCGGTGATGATCTCGTGGGTGAGGACGGAGGCGGAGAGTTTGTTCTGCTCGTAGAAATACTTGTCCTCCTGCCAGAGCGCGGGGTTGGTCGGCTGACCATTTTGGATATACTCGGCACCTTCCCACTGGGGCAGCTGGCGGCCGGTTTTGACTTTGTCCCACGTCAGGATCGACGGATCGGTGCGAAGGGCGGCGGTGCCGATGTAGCTCCAGCGGCGGCCGCGGCGCTCGAGTTCAACATTGTGATCCCGGACAGAATAGCCGCCCTTGAGAAAGGCGGTGAAGGAATCAATGGGGAGTTTGTAACGGATGTTGGCGCGGGCCTCCTTGATGAGGTCGATATCAAGGTTGCCGGCGTTACTGGTCAGGCCGTTTTCCGCGGGGCGATAGTTGTTGGGGTTGGTGAAATCCAAACCGCCGTTCGGGAGAAAGCGTGGATAGAGATCGCTTTGCGTGCGGTCGAGAATCCAGCCAACGCCCGTCTCCCCGTTGGGGCCCGTGATCGGGGTCGTGTTGCGCGTGGCCGTGATCGGTCCGCCGCCGGGGCCGACCATCGGGATAAAACCGATGCGGTTGGTGAGCACACCTTCGGCGCCGAGGGTGCGGTAGCGGGTGCGGCTCCAGAGGGCGGCCCAATCGCCGTCGAACACGCCAAAGGTGTGCTCGCCGGCGATGTCCATGTGCCGCAGGCGTTGGTCGCGATTGATCAACGTCGAGCCGATGTCGATGCGCGCCCCCGCGGTCGTGCTGGAAGTAGGGGCGGCGGCGATGGCGGCGATTTGCACCGGGCGGACCACCGTGATGCGATCGGTAAAGCCGGGCACCACGCCGCTGGGAATTTGGCCGGCCACAAACGTGGAGTTCGTGAAATTGTTCGGCGCCGAGGTCTGGCCAAGGGTCAGAGCGCCTGCCACCGCTGAAGTCTGGCTGCCGGTGATCGCCGACGTGTTATACTGACGGCGCATCGGCTCAGGCGCGTCGTTGTAGATGAGGTTTAGTTTGATCAGGGAATTCCGGTTGAGGCGGAAGTCCCACTTGGTATTCAAGCTTTGCTGCTTGCGGTTGTTGTAGTCGTCGGTGGTGCGATAGTCCCACAGGTAGGCGGGCGTCGTGTTGGTCTGTTGGTAGTCGCGGGTGGTGCGGTAGAATCCGAAGACGTTTTCGCTTTTGAAGGCGTTGACCGAGACCGCGAGGTTTTCGGTGTTGCTGCCGAGCACGGCAAATTTTTCGGTGTAGGAAATGTTGATTAGCTCATGCGTGCGGCGCGCCTCGCGCAGGGGAACCTGCTCGGTGAACCACGGCGCCATGCGCGCGGTGAAGCTGTAGTTGATGCGGCGCTTTTCGCGCATGTTGAGCGGAGACTTGGTCTTGAAATTTACGCCGCCGCCGAGGGAATCGACGGGTCGGTCGGGCGTCTGGCCCTTCGTCAGCTCGAGCGATTCGAACATCGCACCGGTGAACGCCGTCATGCGGGTCTGCCGGCTCTGCGCGCTGAACGACGACATGCCGCCGCCGTCGATCGTGATCGAGGTCATGCCGAGGCCCATGCCACGCACGCTGATCGACTCGACGACTTCGTCGCCGGGATCGGCAAAGGTCACGCCGGGCAGCCGGATCGCGAGCTCGGTCGCGTTCATGTTGGGGAGATCAGCGAGGGCGTCCATCGACGCGACGTTCTTGAGATTGCCGGCGTTGCGCTGCTGCGTCATCGCGGAGGAGAGCCCTTCCTTCACGGCGGCGACCTTGAACGCGTCGAGCATGAGCACTGAACTGCCCATCACGAAGTCGCGGGTGGCGGGCTGGCCGGCCGTGATGGCCACCGTGCTGCGTTGGGTGTCGAGCCCGGTATAGGTGACCACGAGTTCATGCGGCCCCGAGGGCAGCTCGAGGAGGAAACGGCCGGTGTTGTCGACAAACGCACTCCGATTGAGCGCGGGCACCTCCACCTTGGCGCCAATCAGACCGTTGCCGGTCGATTGACTGGTGACGGTGCCAATGACAACACCCATGGAAGCCGACGCCGACGATTCGGCGGCGAAGGAATGGGGCGTGAGTCCGACGAACGGAAGCAACGCGCAGAGCGCGGCGGGGAGAAGAAAACGCTTCGCAGACGCGAAGGCGCGATGCAGTGGCGGGGTTTGGGGTATCATGGTTGGTGGGGTGGCAAGGGGGAAAGAACGGTCGCGGGCGCCACAAGGGCCGCTCGCATGTAAACGTTATCAATGAAGAGAGGTGGGGGCTTCGAGGAAAAAATCCCGCTGACGATTTATTCACTTAGACGTGCGCACCGGTTTTGAAGGCACATGCCGCGGGTCGGTTTGATGAAAGGAGCGCGCGGGGCTTGGAGCGCAGGTAAAACGCTTCGCTCGTGCGCGGGCGAGAGGCCGCGACAGATTTGCAAGAGGGGGTTCAGGACGGGGGATGGGGTGGCGGGGTGCGAACGAGCGTGCGAGACAGCAGCGCGGCCGGCGCGAAAATGTAACTCAAGTGAAGCGAGCGCCACTCAGAAGCGACTGGATCCGACGATTTATTTGCAAGCAGGCGGGGCAGGTTCAGCGGGCGCGGGACGCAATGGGGCCGACCGCCAGCCGGGAGGGGAAACTGCTGGTCGGATAAAAATACCCCTCGATCGATCCACCGCGTGCTACTCGGGGCCAATCAGTTCAGCGTAAGCGCGCGGCCCGAGATACACGTAGTCTTTGCTTTCCAGCGCGGTGCCCGTGAGCAGCGCATGGATGAATCCGTTCCATTCGACCTGGCGGGTGTGGAGGATGGCTTTTTCGGGATTTTCCTTGAGGAAGAATTTCACGCGGCCCTCGAGCGCGGTGTGCGTTTGCAGGCCGGCGACGTCGGTGCGCGCGACCGGATCGCGGACATAAACATCGTGCAGCATCGCCTGGCTGCGGCCCCAGGTGCCACCGGCTTCGCTGACGAACGGCTTGCCGTCGAGCAGCGCGAGATAGTCTTGGTAGGCGAGCACGCAAAGCTGGTGATCGGGCGAAGCGCGAAGCCAGAGGGAGAGTTTCGCGTCGTGGCTTTTGGCGGCGTCGTAAGCGTAGTTGCTGTCGAGAAACGCGATTCGCTCGATGTCGTCCGGGATTTTTTCGAGGCCGTCGAGATAGGCGAATGTAAACGTGCCGCCGGCGCTGTGACTCGCGAGGGTCAGGTTGGCATGCGGGAAACGCCCGCGCAGCGCATCAACGATCGCGACGGCGCGGGCGGGGTTGTCGGGGTGGGCGCGGCGCCAGAGCACGAAGGTGTGTTCGACGCTTTGGAGATAAACGACAACGAGATTGGCAACGGGGGCGTGAGCGCGCAGCCAGCGCGTCTGCGCGCCGATGTGCTGGATGTCGAAATGCCAGTCGTCGCCGGGGCCAAGGCGGCGACCGATGGTTTGCTCGAGGGTGTTGCCGGCGGGCAACGCGAAGAGGATGAGCCGTGTGGGCTTCGCGGGATCGATTTGAGCGGGCGAGTTGATCACGGCACGCACGCCGGGCTCGAACGTGAGTTCTTCGTTTCTCTCGCCGGAATAATCGGCGATGAGTGCGCGGACGCTGCCATAGCGGAAGTCCCGGAGCGGGCCTTCGTCGGTGAGCAGCGAGCAGCGTTGCGGATCGGCGAGCGCGGCGTCGACGGTCGTCGGCTCGCCGGCGATCGTCATGTCGCGGCGCACCAGTCGCGTGCCGTGGCTATAGTCGACCCAACTCGCGGCGTGGCCGAGAAACAGCGGTTGAATCGCGGAGCCGTCGAGCTTGTGCCAGCCGTAGATCGCGACTTTGCCGGGGGCGTCGGTAAGCCTTGACGTGAGGACGACATCTTTTTTGTGGCCGGCGACGAGTGCGCCGAGCGGATAGGCGGTAAGGGCGGCGCCGCGTTGCGCGCGCACAGTCGCATTGTGCCGCGCGAAGACCGGTGCCGTCGTCATCGCGTCGCTCGGTGGGATCGGCGTGGGCTCAAGTTTGAGCGAGGCGGCTTGATAAATCGCATCGACCAGCTTGCGCGTCGGCAACACGCACCCGAGCTGGTCAGCGATCGTTTGGGCGGTGGCCGGCGAGAGCGGGGTAAGGAAATAATCCTGATCCGATCCGACGGCGAGGTAGTCGGGCGCGACTTGGATGGTGGCGGCCCCGTCGGCGAGCTTCACCTCAACGAAGTGGCGCCAGAAATCCGGCACGTTGCCGCGCTGCACCTCGGCGACGATGGCCACTTCGCGGGCCGCGAGATCGAGGGTCGCGACGCGGGTGGCAAAGGCACTGCCCGTCATCGCCTCGGCCGGCCGGGCGGGCAGATTCTTTAACTCCGCCGCCGCGGCGTGCGTGACGCAAAGCAAACTGCCCAAGGTGAGCGCGCGAAAAAACATGGGGCGGGCGGCGAAGGGCGCCGCGAGGGTTAGCGGTAGATCAGGAATTTTTTCCGGCGCGCCTCGAACTCCGCGAGCGGTGCGGCCCAGCGGGCTTTGATCTCGGCGAGCGATTTGCCGGCCTTGATGTCGGCGAGCGTCTCGTCGTTCGCGAGCAGGCGGGCCATCGCGTCGACCTTGAAGTCCTTCGGGTAGAGCCGTTGCAGCGTGAGAGCGAGGACCACGCCGACATCCACGACGGCGCAATGATCGCGGTCGGTGAGGACGACGCGCACGCCGCCACATTCCTTGTTGGCGAGTTTCAAATCCTTGACCGGCCCGGGATAGAGCGGGGCGACGGGAGTGAAGCGCACGGGATCGAAGCGCACGCCGGGGAGGCCGGCGCGGTTGAGTTCGGCGGCGAATTTCGGGCCGTCGATGTAGGGCGCGCCGATTTGTTCAAACGGTTTCAGCGTGCCGCGTCCGACGGAGACCGAGGTGCCCTCGATCAGGCAAATGCCCGCGTAGAGCGTCGCGGCGGTCATGCTCTTCATCGACGGCGACGGGTTGATCCACGAGAGGCCGGTGCGATCGAACCATGTGTCGGCCGGCCAGTTTTCACAGGGGATGACCGTAAGATCGGCGCCGAAGTTGAGTTCGGCGTTCAGCATTTTCGCAAACTCGCCGTCGGTCATGCCATAGCGCGCGGGCACGGTGTGATAGCCCGTGTAGGTCGGCGGGCGCGTCATGAGCGGACCCTCGACGTCGCGGTCAGTGACGGGGTTGACGCGATCGAGGATGAAGAATTTTTTGTGCGCGCGGCCGGCGGCTTCGAGCGCAGCGCCGAGCGCAGCGGGATAGGTGTAGAAGCGGACGCCGAGATCCTGGAGATCGAAAACGAGCGCATCGAGATCGCGGAGCTGCTCGGGCTTCGGTGCGCGCGCGCGAATCGTAGCCATATCGCGGTCGGCGTTCGACTGGCCGGGCGGACGCGGGGGCGCTTCGCCGTAGAGGCTGTAGACGGGGAGTTTGGTTTTCTCGTCGACGGAGTCGCCGACCGACGTGTCGGCCGTGCCGCGAATGCCATGCTCGGGGCTGAAAAGCGCGACGAGTTTCACATTCTTCGCCTCGTGGAGAATATCGATCGTGGAGCGGTTGTCGCGATCGCGGCCGCTTTGATTCGTGATGAGGCCGATGCGCAGGCCGCGCAACAGAGCGAAATCATCGCGGACGAGGACATCGATGCCGTTGAGGACGGCATGCGTCTCGAGGCCGATGGCCTCGGCAGCGAGCGTGGCGACGGTGCGGCGCAACGGCGTGATGTTCGCTTTGTCGTCGGGGTGAACACGGTTCGTCAGGAGAATCACAAACGTCTTCGCGCCCGGATCGATCCAGACGCTCGTGCCGGTGTAGCCGGTGTGGCCGAATGATGCGCCGGCGGGAAACCAGCGGCCGCGGTTGGCGGAGAAACGCGAGTCGATGTCCCAGCCGAGCCCGCGCCGATCGGAGCCATCGTTTTGGACATGCGTCATCTCGGCGACCGTCGTCGGCTGGAGAATGCGCACGCCGTCGAGTTCGCCGCCGTTGAGCAGCATCCGGCAAAAACGCGCGAGGTCGGCCGCAGTCGTGAACAGCCCCGCATGGCCCGCGACGCCGCCCATCATGCGCGAGGTCGGGTCGTGCACCACGCCGCGTAACATTTTGCCGTCGACCAATTCGGTCGGCGCGATCCGCGGCCATTTTTCCCGCGGCGGTAGAAAGCCGCTGTCGATCATCTTGAGCGGGCCGAAAACTTCCTGCGCGGCGTAGACCTGGAGGGGCCGGCCGCTCGCGAGGTGGACGAGTTCGCCGAGGATGACGAAATTGATGTCGGAGTAGACGAACGTGCTGCCCGGGATGCTTTGGAGCTTTTCATCACAGGCCTTCTGGATCGCGGTGGCGACGCCCGACCACTTGGGCTTGTAGTCGAGATCGGGGCGGAGGCCCGACATGTGCGTGAGCAAGTGCCGCACGGTGACCGCGCTTTTGTCGTGCTTGGCGAAGGCGGGCAGGTAACGCGCGACGGGCGCATCGAGCTCGAGTTTGCCGCGCTCGACGAGCTGCATGATCGACGTCGTGGTCGCGATGACCTTGGTGAGCGAGGCCGCGTCGAAAATCGTGTCGTCGGTGATCGGTTCGAGGGCCGGGGTGAGGGCGCGCTGGCCGTAGGACTTACGGTAGACTTCTCCGTCGCGCTCCAGCCAGAGAACACCGCCGGGCGTTTTCTTCGCAGCAATGGCGTCCGCGATCGCGCGATCGATCGCGGCGAGTTTGTCGGGCCGGAAGGGTGGAGTCGGCGGTTGGGCCGGGGCCGCCGGGGTGACCGGGGTGACCGGCGTGGCCGGAGGCTTGAGCGCGACGGGCGTGCAGGCGGTGAACGCGAGCAGGCCAGCGGGGATCGCACAGCGCAGCGCGCGGACAAGTTTCGACGCAAGGGAAAGGGAAGGGCGGCGACTCATGCGGAATTTTGAGAGCGTGGCGATCGCGGACGCGGCGCGCCAGTTCATCTTTTTCCGCGGTCACCGGCCCGTTCGATCGCGATCGGCGGTCGGGGGGAAACGATCTCCGAGGGGATTTCGGCCGGGCCTCGGGAAATTTTATTTAGTTGGCGCTGGCGGGCCGAATTAGCAGAAACGACGAAGCTTTTATCAAAAATGCCAGTCACTCCCGCGCTGGGCGAACTCGTCGCCCGGCTACCCCAACCCCTCCATCAACTCTTTGGCCGGCCCCCGGCGCCCTTGGTGTTGCCGAGCAACATCGTGTGTTTCCAGCGCACGAACGCATCCGAGCTCAACAAGCCGCGCCGCGGCCGCGCGCTGCACCACCGCTTCGTGCTGATGTTCGCGCTGCGCACGCCGGCGACGGTGTGCATCGACGATCGGGAGGTGCGGCTGCACACGGGCGAGGGGTTGCTGGTGTTCCCGTTTCAATTTCACCACTACGCCAAGCCCGAGCGCGAGGCGATCTCGTGGCTGTTTATCACGTTTGAGCTCGCGGAGGCGGAGCCGCTCGCGGCGCTGCGCTACCGGCCGTTCGAGGTTACCGCGCGCGTGCGCGCCCTCGCCGCGGAACTGGTCGAGTCCTACGAAACCCAGCGCACCGACGACTTGCCCGTGCTCCTGCTGGCGTTGCTGCTCGCGCGCCTGCGCCGGATCAAGGGCGCGATGCATCCCGCGCCGGCCGCGCCCGTGCCGGAGCAGGGGCTCGTGATGCGCATCAACCAGATCGCGCAGCGCGGCGGTTCGCCCTTGGGCGTGCGCGAGATCGCGCAGAGCCTTGGGATCAGCCCGAGTCATTTGCGGGCGCGCGTCCGCGCGTCGTGCGGCGTGAGCATCGGCCGGCACTTGCGCCGGCTACGGCTGGAGCAGGCGTGCGGACTGTTGCGGCTCGGCCCGCAGCGCGTCTCGGAGATTGCCGAGCTCTGCGGGTTCAGCTCAATCTACAGTTTCAGCCGCGCGTTTCGAATATCGTATGGGGTTTCGCCGCTCAACTATCGGCACAGCGGCCGGGCGGCGCCGGTCGGCAAACGTCCCCGCAAACCGCGGCGTCGCCCCGCCGGGTAAGGCGCGGCGGGCGTCGTCCCCGGATGCCCGCGGCGTTTACGCGATTGTCACAAATGATGAACTTTTTGACAAAAATGCCAATGTCCCGCCGAGCGCGGTGCGGCGCGAAGAAAATTCCTTGGATGCCAACCGCGCGCGTCCTATGCGTGCCATCGTTCCAGAACTGTTTCCCACGCGGTGAATGCCGACTCCGCGCCGCCCGCAAACCACTACCTCCCATGAACTGCCCTGATCACGTTGGTCCTGCCTTGCCTCGTTCCTTCCGGCTGTTGCGCGTCGCAACGAGCCTGTTCGCCATCCTCACGCTCGCTCTGCTTTCCGCGCGCGCCGCCGACGGCGGCACGGTGACCGGTTCCGTGACGAGTTCCGGAACCCACAACGCGCTGCAAGGCGCGGTCGTCACCATTCCGTCGCAAAACCGCACGGCCTTCACCGACAGCGCCGGCCACTATGTCATTCAAGACGTCGCCAGCGGAGTGGTGGATCTCGTGGTGAGTTACGCGGGCTTCGAGGAATCGCGCCAGAAGGTCAATATCACCACCGGCTCCGCCGCGAATGCCGATGTGATGATGAAGTCCTCGGAATTGGTCACGATGCAGGCGTTCACTGTGGAATCGGTGAAGGAGGGCCAGGCCCTTGCGATCACCGAGCAGCGCAACGCGGCAAACGTCAAAAACGTCACGGCGCTCGACGAGTGGGGCATCCTGCCGACGCAGAATGTCGGCGAACTCGTGTCCCGCATGCCGGGCATCACGTTCACGACTGACGAGGATAATCTCATCAACAACGTCAGCATTGGCGGCATGCCCTCGGGCTACACGCGCCTGAACATCGACGGCATGTCCTCGACGGGCGTCGGTGGTGACGGTCGCACCGCGACCCTGCACTCGTTCTCCGGCTCGATGTATGAGGCGGTCGAGATCATTGCCGGGCAGACGCCCGACAAGCGCGCCGATTCGCTCGGCGGCCAACTCAACCTCAAGACCCGTTCGCCACTCGCGATGTCGGAAAACCGCCGCGTCACCTACACGGTGAGCGGGCGTTACTTCCCCGACACCTCGCATCGCAATTTCGCCGTCGGCGAGCGTCCGTTGCGCCCCGACTTGAGCATGAGCTACGCCGAAGTCTTCGACGTCAAGGGCGGTCACCGCAACCTCGGCGTCATCGTCAACGCCTCCTACCAGGAGATTCTCAACGGGCACGATTGGGACATCCTGCTCTACGATAATTCCCCGACCGCCACGCCGCAGCTCCGCGACTACACGCGCATGAGCGGCCTGAACGATCGTTTCATCTCGGCCATCAGCGCGCGCGCAGATTACCGCTGGTCGCCGTCGACGACCGTCTCGCTGCGTTATCTCTACAATGCCGGCTCCGAGCCGTTCTTCCACTACACGGCCGTCAACCCGTTTGCGGGCGTCAATCTTACGGTCAATGACCCGGTGACCAATCCCAACGGCGTCATCAAGGCGGGCTACACGGCCAAGCGCCTCGAATTCCTGCCGGTGGCGAACACGACGCTGCAGCCGGGCGGCGTGGCGGTCGGCGCCGCCCAGATGCGGCTCAACCCGCAGCGCTATTCTTTCACGAGCAAGAATCCGACCGGCACGCTCATGTTTGAACACAACTGGGGCCGGCTGAAGGTCGACCACGCCTATCGCTGGTCGAACACGCACTGGGACTCCGGCGCGGGCCGCCAGCGCGAGGACGGCACCATCCAGGTCCGCACCAAGGATCCGATCGGTTTCGTGCTCGATTACACCGATCCGCACGGCAAAACCTTCACGCAGACGGCGGGCCCGAGTGTTTACGATCCCGCGAGCTACACGCCGTTCGTCATTACGGCCGCCAATACCACGACGCAACCCGTGCCGATCACTTCGAGGGTCTACAACAAACGCGACACCGTGACCGACACGAACGAAGTCAGCGCCACGTTCAACGCGGCCTACACGTTTGGCACCGAGCACCCCGTCACCCTCAAGACCGGCCTCGACACGGTGAACCGCCGCGTGAACAACCGCCCGGTTTACCCGCGCCGCTGGTATGGCGTGGTGGGCACGGTCATCCCGCTGAGCGCCGGCTTGATGCCCCTGACCGAATTCGAGCGTCAAAACGGCGGCGCGCGCCTGCCCGTTTACGATCCTGCGGCCGTCGGCACCACGCTGGGTAACGCGGCCCTCTGGTATGAAGACGTGAACTTCACCGCGACGCAGCAATACACCAACCGCCGCATTATGGAAGAAGGCGTCGACGCCGGCTACGTCCAAGCCGCCACGCGATTCGGCCCTCTCTCGATTCTCGGCGGCGTGCGCTATGAAAAAGTGTCGACGGACACCTTCACCTACTTCCGCGCGCGCACCACCACGATCGCAGCCGAGCCGGATCATTTCAAGCGCGCGGCGCTCGACTACGCGCGCCTCTCGAAGGACGGCAATTACAACAAGACCTTCCCAAGCCTCCATCTCGCCTACGACCTCACGAAGAACCTGAAGGCCCGCGCCAGCTATTCCACCAGCTACGGTCGCGCGCCCCTGGCTTCCCTCGTCGCCGCGGTCACGCCGAACGATGCCGCCCGCACCGTCTCACTGGGCAATCCTTCCCTGCGACCGCAGGTCGGCAAGGACTACGATCTGAAGCTCGAGTATTACTACAACACCGGCATGTTCTCCGTGCGCGGCTACCGGAAGCAGATCAGGGATTACATTGGCGCCGCTGGCCGCTCGGGCGATCTCGTCGGCACCGGCCCGGACAACGGCTATGACGGACTCTACGGCGGTTACGAAATCATTCAGCCGCTCAATTTGGGCGACGCCAATCTCAAGGGTCTCGAGTTCGATTTCCGCCAGCGCCTCACGTTCCTCCCCGGCCTAGCCAAGGGACTTTCCGTTCGCGCGAACTACACGATGTTGCGCACGCAGGGCAATTTCGGCCTGGGTGCGGTGAGCTTCGACACCAACACCCTCGCGAACTTCATTCCCAAGGCCTACAACGTTGGTTTGATGTATAACTACGGGAAATTCGGTGCGAACTGGGATGTGAACTACACCGGCTCCTGGCCGTTGCTCAACTCCGTCCCCGGTTCCACGACCGCCCGCTATCGCAAGCCGTGGACCGTGATGAACGCCGGTGTCTCCTACAAGATCACCCGCGAGGCCACCGCGTTCCTCGCGGCGAGCAACATCGCACAGGAAGGTCGCGAAGAATACATCTACACGCCCGACCGCACGCGTTCGATCTGGGTCATTCCGATCTCACTGAAGTTCGGTGTCACCGGCCAGTTCTAACCGGCCGGCCAGGTTGGGAAGGTTTTCGGAGCCCGGCGCCGCAAGCGCCGGGTTCTTTTTTTGCCCGCCTCGGCTACGTGCGCTTTTTCGCGCCGGCTTTTTCGGCCTGTTCGCGTGCGGCCCGTTCCGCGCCGTCGTCGACGAGTCGCTCGGTTTCGCTGCGGCCTTCGGCGTCGTCGTCTTCGCTGGAGATTTCCGGCGCTGGCTGGCCGGTCGAGCCGGGCACCAGGTCCCAGCGTTGCGACTCAGGGGCCGACTCGAGGATCGCGTCCTGGCGATCGGTTTCCGGCGGGCCGGAGGTCGGGCGGGTGGGAGTGCCCCGCGAAACCCGGAAGGGATTAATTAATCCGAGGATTCAGGCCGGCGCGTTGATCGATTGGAGGCGAATGAGTTTTTTGTTTATGAATTCGTGAATGCCGAGGCTGTTGAGCTCGCGGCCATAGCCCGAATTTTTGATCCCGCCGAACGGCAGATCGGGTTCGCTGCCGGTCGGGTGATTGATGGTCACCATGCCGGTGTCGAGGCGGGCCGCGACGCGTTTACCGCGGGCGATCGTCGTGGTGAAAACCGCCCCGCCGAGCCCGTAGTCCGAATCGTTGGCCAGGGCCACCGCCTCGTCCTCGTTTTTCACGCGGAAGAACAGCGCGACCGGGCCGAAGAATTCTTCGCGAAAGGCCGGGTTGGTGGGTTTGACGTTCGTGAGCAACGTGGGCTGCATGAAAAATCCCGGCCGGGGGAGGCGTCCGCCGCCCAGCAGAATCGTGGCGCCGTGGGCGACCGCGCCTCTCACTTGGGTCAGTAATTTTGTCAAAGCGGCCTCGGTGGCGACCGGCGCGAGGGTGGTGGCCGGATCCATCGGATCGCCGGGCTGGAGCGCGCCGAGGGCGGCTTGGAGTTTTTTCAGAAAGGCATCGGCGAGATTTTCGGCGACGATGAAACGCTTCGCCGCGACGCAGCTTTGGCCGTTGTTTTCCATTTTGGCCCAGACGGCCCACTTCACGGTTTTCTCGACATCGGCGTCGTCGAGCACGATGAACGCGTCGTTGCCGCCAAGTTCCATCGTCGACTTCTTGAGGTTCTGGCCGGCGCGCGCCGCAATTTCGCGCGCGGTTTCAATGCCCCCGGTGAACGCGACACCCTTGATCCGCGGATCGTCGATCACGCGGTTTACCTGCTCGTGCGAGATCGGGAGATGGGTGTAGGCGCCGGGCGGCGCGCCCGCTTCCAGCCACAATTTTTCAAACGCGAGGGCGCACTGGGGCACGCAGCCCGCGTGCTTCACCATCACGACATTCCCGGCCATCAAGTTGGGGGCGGCAAAGCGTGCGAGTTGGTAGTAGGGAAAATTCCACGGCTGCACGCCCAGGAGCACGCCGAACGGGACGCTCTCCACGCTCGCCTCGCCCGACCCCGGGTGCAAATGACGCGGCGCGAGGAAGTGCTCCGCGTGCTGCGCGTAGTAGTGGATGATATCGGCGCTGAGCGCCACTTCGCCGCGCGCTTGGGCGATGAGTTTGCCCATCTCGAGCGTCACCGGGCGGGCGAATTCATCGACGCGGGCGCGCAGAATCGTGGCCGCTTTGCGCGCGATCGCCGTGCGTTTGACGAAGCTGGTGTGCCGCCAGGTGTCGAAGCACGAGGCCGCCGCCGTGAGCGCGTGATCGACTTGCTGCTCCGAAAATTCCTCAAACGTCTTCAGCACTTTGCCGTTGTAGGGATTGACGCTCCGGTAGGCACCGTTTGCGGGCTTTTTCGAGGCTTGAGCGCGGAGACTGTGGGCGGTCGTCATGAGATATTTTAAGGCCTGCGCTTCGCATTTCATTGACGAGATATTGGCGCCTCAGTTCCCCAATGTGAGGTGGTTTCCGCTGCTATTCTCACGCCCCGGCGGTGCACCGATGACGGGAGCGCACCACTAACCGGTGGGGAATCTTTCAGGGTGGGCAGCCTGTCGATCGACAAGAGAGCACCGGGGTTCCCAGCAGGAATGTGCACAAGTCGTCCAAGCAGGTGAGCTTGGGCGTGGTCGTGGGGGTATCTCTCATCTTGGGCGCGATCGCGACGATGGGGATGGTCCGGAAAACGGGCGTGACCAATCCGGGACAGGGCAACGTCGAGAAACGATCGCGCCACGCGGCCGTGGAGAGTGGCCCGCCGACGTGGCTACCTTGGGCCGGACGAAAATTTACTTGGCGGCTGCAGCGTTCACCCGACCGGCGGCATCCCACGTCGCGCGGCCATCGAATTGGGCGAAGCCCATGCCGTTGACGGTCGCGCCCTCGAGTCCGACGGCGCGGGCGGGCACACTGAGTTTGATCCACTGGCCCGTTGCGGGCAGTGCACCCGCGGCGAACCGGCCCGCGGCGCCGTTCGTGCCGTAGGTGATCGTGTTGGCGCCCCAGTAGGCGCGATGCTCCCACGAGGTGCCGTCGTTCCACATCAGCATGATTTCGGTCGGCGGATTTTTCGGATCCAGCCAGACCCAAGCGAACAGGATGTCGCCCGCGGCCACGGTAAGCGTGGCGCTGGCGCCGGTGAACCAGTGTTCGTGCAGGCCAGCGGCGAGATTTGATTGGTGCGCGCGCGTGCCCACCTGCGGTGCGGGATCGGCGGTGATCCAATTCCAGCCGTCGCCTCCGCTTGAGGCGGGGGTGGCCTCGGCGGGCAGCGCATCGTCGAGCCACGCGACGGTGGCGCTGTCGGCGGTGAACGTGCTGGCGGCAAAGGCGCGCCGGCCATCGGGCCATTCCACCTCGGCTTCGACCCATTGCGGGCCGTTGTTTTTTGGGGAAACGGTATAGGTCGAACCGAGCGCCGGCTCCTGGTCGCGGGCTTCCCAGACGACGCGCGCGTTCGCCAGATCTTCACCCGGGACTGACACGCTGAGCGTGAGCGGAGTGTGGAGCGGCGCCGTCGTTTTTGGGACAACGATTTCGGCGCGCGCGGTTTTCCACGGGCGCGAGGCGGCAGGGGTGTGCTGCGCGAGAAACACGGTGGCGAGGAGGCCGCGCGCCTGGTTCACGGCGATGAATTCGGTGGTGACGTTGTAGGCGTCGCTCCACCGATCGTAGAAAGGAAACGGGGCGGAGGCGGCGTTGTCGTCGGGGTAGGTGGCGTCGCGCAGCTCGAAGCCGTAGGCCGGCAGGTGTTGAAAGGCCGCCTGGATGTTGCCGAGCGGAATGCCCGAAGGCGGGAGCACGCGGCGATCGTTTTGCGCGTAGTGATCGACGATCTCTCGCTGGCGCTTCTGGCCGAGGCCGGTGAGGTAGGAGACGTTGACGGGATTGGTGCCGCCTTCGTAGTTCATCGCGCCGACGAGCGCATCGAGGTAGGCCGGCTTCGGATCGATTTGGTAGGCGACGGCCATGTCGGACGCTTGATCGAGCGAGAAATACCAGCCGGCGCCGCGCACGACTTTCGTCGGGACGGGAAACGGCGTGGCGTAGGCGCTCTGCTTCGACCACTCGACGGCGTTGTCGGCGGCGGCGATGATCTCCCCTTCACAGATGCGGAGGTAGCGTGCGTCGAGAGCGCTCGCGGGGAGGCGGCCGCTGCGCGCGGCGAAAGCATAGCTGCGAATCGCGTTGCCCCAGCTCTCGGACATGCGCCACCAGCCCCAACGAAACGTCGCGTAGTCGGCGGGATTGGGCAGCCACGTGAAAAGTTTTTCGCGATACTGCGCGTCGCCAGTGGCGAGAAATAATTCGCACGCGGCCCACACCAGCTCGTCGTCATGCGTGTAGTGGTCGCCGTAGAACGTGATTTTCTGGTAGGCGCCGGCCTTCCCATGCTTCGCGATCGCGTCGGTCAGAAACTTCCAGCCGAGCTGCGCCTGCTTCAGGTATTGCGCGGCGGCCGCGGGAAAATGTTTTTTGAACTCGGGGGACGAGGCGCATTGCGCCAGCGCGGCGGTGGCCGCGGCGGTGACGGCGGTGTTCTTCGGCCAGACGACCTGCGAATCGCCGCGCTCCGGCAGGACATTGGATTCGTATTCGCGGGTTTTCGGATAGACCAAGAAGTAAAAGCCACCGTCGGCGTCCTGGAGTTTTGAGAGATAGTCCGCCTCCCATTTGGCTTCCTGCAGGACATCGCTGATGCCGTCGCCGCTTTCGGGGATGCCGAGGTTGTCCATCGCCGCGACGCCGGGAATTGAGTCCACCGCGAACATCAGATAATGGATCAGCGCGGTGCTGTTGATCGTGTATTTGCCGTAATCGCCGGCGTCGTGATGGCCGCCGGAGACGTCGACGGTGCCCTTGTTCACGAACGGATAGAGTTGGTTCGCGGCGCTCGTGAGCAGGGGGGCGCTCTGGACCGGGTTGTCGGGACTCGGTTCGGCGGCGGTGCGGGCGATGGTTTTCCAGGTGAAATCGAACTGGGAGTCGGACTGCGGCGTCGGAATTTGCGCGGGCGCCATGTGACACGCGTCGTGAACCCAGCGGGTGAACGGGAGCTCGTTGGCCATGCCGCAACGCTGCTCGTAGAGCCCGAGCGCGTAAGTCCGCGCGAAACCCATCGCGATGCCGTCGTCGATCAGGAAGGGCAGCGACGCGCCGAGGCCGGGCACGTGGAGCCGATATTCGCCGGGCTTCTTGAATTCGCTGAAATCGGCGGCGAGGACTTTTTGGTAAGGCAACGGGCTGATCTTGTAGCCGACATCGCGGCGGGCCGTAAGGGTGCTGTGATAGACGGACTCGCCGCTGACCGCATCGATCAGATCGAAGCCGGCGGCGGTGGGGATTTCCAACTCGCCCATGTCGCCGAGATAATAGCCGATCATCGCGCGCTTCGGGAGCGTGGGCGCGTAGCCCTCCTGGTTGACGTGAATGGCGGGATTCGGGCGCTGCGGAGCGAAGGTGGCGGAGGCGGTGAGCGGTAACTTACCGAAAGCTCCGGCGGGCGCGCGCACTTTCACGAGAGGTGCGGCGGCGTGCGCTTCGCTTTGAATCGGTTCGGCGAGGCGAAGATAAAACTGCGTCGCGATGCGCAGATCGCGGCGGGCGAGCGGCGCATAGATCACGCGGCGTTTTGCGCCGGTGGCGGCGAGTTTGACGGGGTGTTCGTCGACGGTGATTTCGAACGCGGGCGCCGCCGGCGAACGGCCGCCCGTGGCGGAGTTCAGCAGTTGCGTCCACGCCGAGTCTTTCTCCTTGGTGGAGATCAGCGTGACCTCGAGCAGCGTCGGCGTGAGAATCTGCAGCGTGCAGTCGCCGACGGCGGGCAGGCTGAGCGAGTGGGTGTCGACGGTGGTGCGCGACGAGACCTGGGCGCGCAGCGGTGGCGCGGAGCCCACGGCGCCAAGCAAGAAGCAGGAGAACAGAAAACGGTTCAGCACGAGGTGGGATTTGACCAAAAAAAAGCCGCCGAGATCATGGGGTGCTTACCCCTTTGATCCCGGCGGTGCATGTGAGCGGACTTCACCGGCGGACGATTCTCAGATCTTGCCGCGGGCGAAAACGAATCAGGTCAGGGACCCGACTGGTGTTGGATGGAAAAAGACATGCGATCAGTTGCCGGCGCTCGCTTTGCCCGTGGCATTCCACGTGGCGCGACCGTCGAATTGGGAGAAGTCCATGCCGCTGATGACGTGGCCTTCGAGGCCGAGCGTCTTGGCGGGGATGCTGAGTTTCACCCAGCCACCGGCGGCCGGCAATTCGCCGACGCGGAAGCGGCTGGCGGTGCCCAAGGTGCCGTAGGTGATCGAGTCGGTGCCCCAGAACGCGCGATGCTCCCAGGAAGCGCCGTCGTGCCAGGCGATCATGATTTCCTTCGGCGGGCTCGTCGGATCGAGATAGACCCACGCGTAGAGCGTGTCACCGGCGGCGACTTCCATCGTCGCGGCGGCGCCCGAGAAATAATGCTCGTGCAGGCCGGAGGAGGCGCTGGATTGGTGCGAGAGTCCCGTCGTGCCGTTGGGCGTGCTGGCGGAGGTCCACTTCCAGACGTCGCCGCCACCGGTGCCGGACGTGGCGCCGGCGGGGAGTGCGCCGGAGAACCAGGTGACGACCGGGCTGTTTGCCATGAACGTGCTGGAGGCGAACGAGCGGCGGCCATCCGGCCACTCGATTTCCACCTCGACCCATTGCGCGCCGTTGTTCTTCGGCGAGAACGTGAAGGTCGATCCATACGCCGGCTCTTGATCGCGCGCTTCCCAGACGACACGGGCGCTGCCGATGTTCAGGCCGGGGACCGACACGGTCAGCGTGACGGGAGCGTCGAGCAACACCGTGGTCGTGGGCACCGTGATTTGCGCCGGGGCGGATTTCCAGGCGCCAGTCGAACTCGACGTCTTCGTGGCGAGGAAGCCCGTCGCGAGCATGCTGCGCGCCTGGTTCACGGCGATGAACTCCGTGGTGACATTGAACGTGTCACTCCAACGGTCATAAAAGGGATACGGTCCGGCAGTGGCGTTGTCGCTGGGATAGGACAAGGAGCTCAACTCGGAGCCGTATTTTTGGAGATAGTCGAAACTCGCCTGGATGTTGCCCAGGGGAATTCCGGATTGGGGGAGGATGCGGCGATCGCTCGTCGCGTATTGGTGCACGATCTCGTGCTGGCGCTTCTGGCCGAGGCCGGTGAGGTAGGTGACGTTGACGGGATTGGTGCCGCCTTCGTAGTTCATCGCGCCGACGAGTGCGTCGATGTAAGCCGGCTTCGGCACGACTTGGTAGGCGACGGCCATGTCGGACGCCTGATCGAGGGAGAAATACCAGCCGGCACCCTGCACGCGCTTCGTGGCGATCGGGAACGGAGTGGCGTAGGCGTTCTTCGTGGACCAGTCGAGGGCGTCGTCGCCGGCGGCCACGATCTGGCTTTCGCAGTTGGCGAGGTAGGCGGCGTCGAGGGCGCTCTGCGGCAGGCGGCCGCTGCGGGCGGCGAAGGCGTAGGTGCGGATCGCGTTGCCGTAGCACTCCGACATGCGCCACCAGCCCCAGCGGAACGTGGTCGGGTCAGACGGATTCGGGAACCACGCGAACAGCTTCTGCTGGTATTGCGTGTCACCGGTCGCGACAAACATCGCGGCGGCGGCCCAGGCGAGTTCGTCGTCGTGGGTGTAGTGATCGCTGTAGAACGTGATCTTCTGGTAGGCGCCGGCCTTGCCGTATTTGGCGATGGCGTTGGTGAGGAACTGCCAGCCGAGTTGGGCCTGTTGGAGGTATTTCGCGGCGGCGGCGGGATAGGCGCGCTTCATCGCGGGCGACGAGCCGGCCTCGGCGAGCGCGGCGACGGCGCCGGCGGTGACCGACGTATTCTTCGGCCAGACGACTTGCGCGTCGCCGTGATCGGGCTGCGTGCCGGACTCGTATTCGCGGTTCTTCGGATAGGTGAGGAAGTAGAAACCACCGTCGGCGTCCTGGAGCTTGCCGACGTAGTCGGCCTCGACCTTGGCTTCCTGCAGCACGTCGCTGATACCGTCGCCGCTCTCGGGGAGCCCGAGGTTGTCCATTGCGGCCACGCCGGGAATCGAATCCACGGTGAAGAGGAGATAGTGGATCAGCTCGGCGCTGTTGATGGTGTATTTGCTGTAGTCGCCCGCGTCATGGTGGCCGCCGGAAACATCGACGGTGCCCTTGTTGATGAACGGATAGAGCTGGCTGGATTCGTTCACGAGTTTCGGCGCGATTTGCGTGGGATTGTCCGCGCCGGCCTCACCGCCGTAAGCGGCGATCGTGGCCCAGGTGAACGCGAACTGCGGATCGGATTGCACCGGGATCTGGGCGGCGGCGGTGTGGCACGCGTCGTGGATGAAGCGCGTGAAGGGGAGCACGTTCGCCGAGCCGCAGCGTTGATGATAGAGGCCGAGCGCGTAGGTGCGGGCGAAGCCCATCGCGATGCCGTCGTCGATGACGAACGGTAGCGAGGCGCCGAGGCCGGCGACCTGGAGCTGGTATTCACCGGGGGTCGTGAAAGCGCTGAAGTCGGCCTGCAGCACTTTTTGATACGGCGTCGGGTTTGTGTTGTAGCCGACGTCCGAGCGCGTGGTGAGCGTGCCTTGGTAGACCGCAGCGCCCGTGCGCGCATCGACGATCGAGAAACCGGACGAGGCGGAGACGCTCATCTCGCCCATGTCGCCGAGGAAGTAACCGATCATCGCTTTCTTCGGCAGGCCGGGGACGTAGCCTTCCTGATTCACGTGAATCGCGGGGCTGTAGCGTTGCGGTTCGCAGAGCGCCTTGAAGAGTGTGGCGCTCGACCAGAGCGAGGTGTCGGGATTCGTGACCTGCACGAGCTGGCCGTCGCGGATCGACGAGGCGAGCGAGAGGTAGAGGCTGTTCTCGACGCGCAGATCGTAGTCGAGGAGCGGGGCAGAGGCGACGCGGCGTTTGAAACCGACGGCGGTCACCGCGAGCACCTGGCCGTCGACGGAGACGGTGAACTTCGAGCCGGCGGGCGTGTTGATGGTGCCGTTCGAGTTGACGAAATTCCAATTCTTGAGCGGGCCCACGCCAGCGTTCTTCGAGTCGATCAGTTTCAACTCAAGGAGCGTGGGCGAGAGGACGTGCAGTTGCGTGTCGCCGGGTTTCGCGAGTTGGAGCGTGGTGCCGTCGACATTGGCGCCGCGCGATGCGACGGTGGCGGGAGTGTCGGTCGGCGTGGTGACGACCACGGGAGGCGTCACGACGACCGGCGGAGTGACCACCACCGGCGGAGTCACGACCACGGGGGGAGTGACGACCACGGGCGGGGTGACGACGACGGGAGGAGTCACGACGACCGGCGGAGTCACGACGGGCGTGGTGCCGGCCGTGCTGGTGGATTTGCCGGTCTTGTCCCACGACGCCTGGCCGTCGAACAACGAGAAACCCATGCCGGTGATGTTCGCGCCTTCGAGGCCGACGGCGCTGGCCGCGACTTCGAGCCGCGCCCATTGGCCGGTGGCGGGAAGCGCACCGACATAGCGGCGGCTCGCGTTGCCGCTGGTGCCGTAGTTGATGGAGTTGGCGCCCCAATACGCGCGGTGCTCCCAGCCATCGGCGTTCCACGCGAGCATGACCTCGGTGGGAGGATGGGCGGCGTCGAGATAGATGTAGGCGAAGAGTTTGTCGCCCGCGGCCACGGCCAGCGCGGTGGGAGCGTAGTTGAAGAAGTGTTCGTGCAGACCGGTCGCGAGCGCCGACTGGTGGGCGACGGTGCCGGAAACCGGCGCGGGACTCGCGGACCAATTCCACGTGTCGCGGCCGTCCGTGAGGGCAACGGCGCCGGCCGGGATCGCATCGTCGGACCAAATGACATCGTTGCTGGTGGCGACGGGTGTGACGGGAGGAGTGACGGGCGCGGCGGCGGCGGAAGCCTTGCCGGATTTGTCCCACGTGGCGCGGCCGTCAAAGAGGGAGAAGCCCATGCCGGTGATGTTGGCGCCTTCGAGACCGACCGCGCTGGCGGCGACTTCGAGGCGAACCCATTTGCCGGCGGCCGGCATCGCGCCGACGTAGCGGCGGCTCGGCGTGCCTTCGCTGCCATACGTGATACGGTTGGAACCCCAATAAGCGCGGTGCTCCCAGCCATCGGCGTTCCACGCGAGCATCAGTTCGGTGGGCGGATTGGCAGCATCAATATAAACGTAGGTGAACAGCTTGTCGCCCGCGACGACGTTCAACGGCGTGGAGGCGTAATTGAAGAAGTGCTCGTGGAGACCGGAAAAAAGACCGGACTGGTGAGCCATCGTGCCGGCAGCGGAAGTAGGATTCGTGGAGATCCAGTTCCACACCTCGCGGCCATCGTTCAACTGCACGGCGCCCTCGGGCACCGCATCATCAACCCAGATGACGTCGCCCGTGGTGGCGGCGGCGACGTGCTGGGTGGAACCGGCCGGCACGGTGCCGGAGTTGCCCCAGGTCGCGCGTCCGGCGAGAAGCGTGAAGCGCATGCCGGAAACCGTCGCGCCTTCGAGGCCGACGGTGTTGGCAGCGATTTCGAGGCGAATCGGCTGGCCGGTCGCCGGCATCGGCCCGACGTAGTGACGGCTGACGGTGCCATCGGTGCCGTCGGTGAGAGCGTTCGTGCCCCAGTAGGCGCGGTGCTCCCAGCCGTTGGCATTCCAAGAGACCATCAGCTCGCTGCCCGGATAGACGGCGTCGAGCGTGATATCGGTGAAGAGCACATCACCGGTTCCCACGGCCACCGGAGTGCGGTAGGTGGTGAAGTGCTCATGCAGGCCTGCGATCGAAGAAGAGCGGGGGAGCGCGCTGGATGCGCTGGCTCCATCAGTGGCAGTCCAATTCCAAACGTTGGTTCCGTCGGAGAGCTGGAGGGCTCCGGCCGCGCCATCGGCGGACCAAACGACATCTTGGGCGAAACTCCGAACACTAACTGCGGTCAGGAGGCAGAGGGCGACAAACGTCGCGGGGAGTGATTTCGTCATTACCCCCACAGCATACGATTTGCAGAAAATTCCGTGTAGCCGTGTCCGTCTGATTAATGCGTCAGATGTTGACCAAAGGTGAAGTGGGAGAACGCGAAAATTTCCTGTCGGTGTTTGTCCGACACTTGGCCTGCGACAGAGGAGAAAAACGCGCCCGCGCTGACTATCTGGACTGCGTCCACGGAAAACGTCGCGACACGCGTAAAACGGCCGTTATGACAAAAAGGAGCCGAAATTCATCGCGTTTTTCGGCGCCGGAAGAAGCGCCGACGCGCGGGCGACCGCGCCCAAGGGTTTAAGTTTGGTTTTCGCCCATTGGGGGAGCGGCAAGCTTCGTGCCTGCCGGGTTCGCGTCCTAGTCTCGGCAGGCAGAGACGCCTGCGGCCACGACCACCACGGCGGCACTTTCTGTTAAGGCGCGCTAAGAATTCAAACTGACCCTGCCCCGCGACTCAGGGAGTGATCTCGAGCGCGTTGGCCACCGCGTAGGGCGTGTCGACGCCGGAGAAGGTCACATTGCGCAGGCTCGTATCGTAATGAAAAGTGGGGGAGCTCGTGGCGCCAAACGCGATCGACTGGGCGACGATGGCGCCGAAGTAGGTGTTGTTGTTCGCGAAGGTCATGCTCGCCTGGGGCGTGTAGATGACACCGTAGAACGGCACCGTGGTCCAAAACTCCAGCGCGTTGGTGTTGTTCGTCTGGCCGAGAATCGCGACGTTCTTTGGGAGCTTCGTGTCGTTGACGACGCCGCCGCCATCGATGCGCATGTCACCGCGAAGGAAAACGGTCAGCGAGCCGTTGGTGGTCACGTGGATGTTGCCGGTGCCGTTGGTCCAAAGGTAACCGGAAATCACGATCACCACCGGACCGTCCACCGTGAGCGTGTTGCCGCTCGTGAGCTGATAGTTGCCCGAGTAGTAATAGTAGGTCGGCGTCGTCGCGCCGGCGGTGCCGATCGTCTGCGTGCCGCTGCCGAGCGGGTTGGGGGCCGCGGGCGTGATGACATCGAAGAGCGGCTGGAACGGGCTCGTCGTGATGCGGCTCGTGTCGATCTTCGGGTTGGCCGGGGAGGTCGGGCCGTAAAGGGTGGCGCTGTTGCTGTAGGACGGGCCGGTGCTCAGCGTCGAAACGTAGCCTTTGATTTTCACGTTCGTCATCTGGACCGTGTTCGAGGCCGTGACGTTGGAGGTCGAGGCGACGACGGCTTGGTAGCCGATCGAGGTCGCGTTGAGGTCGGTGGTCGAATCGTAGCTGTCAACCGTGCCCGCGTTGCTGAAGCTCAGGATGCCGGTGTAGGTCGTGTTGGACTTTCCGACCGCGGCGATGGCGTTGACGAACAGGGGAGCCTGCGAGGAAGTGGACGTCAGCGTGCGGCTTTGCGTGCTCGTCACCGTGCCATTCGGGAGGGTCACGGTGGCGGTGCCGGTGACCGTCAGCGTGCGGGTGCCGGTCGTGCCGTCGTAGTTGGCGACCGTGAGACTGGCGGCGCCGGTCGTGTTGCCGTCAAACGTGAAACCCGAGAGCGTCTTGGTGGCGGTCTTGCCGGTGAGCGTCCAGCCGGTCCAGTCGTTCGCGTGAAGGGCCCAGAGCGCCTCTTCCATGCCGGTCTCGGCGAGCTCGAGGCTGTGGCCGCTGTTCGCGTTGCGCGTGCTCATCTGGAGGCTGCGGTAGCACATCGTGATGTAGCTGCTCAGCACGATCGCCAGCACCAGCGCGAAACACAGCGCGGCGAGCATCGCGGC
>JBBRLB010000093.1:0-26112 GCA_038231575.1 Opitutales bacterium
CGGCAAGACCGCCCGCAACTGCTCCCGCAGTCCGCGCTCCGTGATAAATCGCGTCCACACCGCCAGTCCGCCGTGCGCCGTCAGGCGCTGGTCGGTAAAGCCAATCCGCATCGACTTCACCCCGTCTTTGGTGCCCAAATCCAGCCGCACCGTTTGGTTCGCCGTCAGGTCGACGGCATCAGTCGTTTTATTGTTCACACCATCAACGACGCCAAACGGTGCGCCTTTTGGCGACTACCGCTTCAACTGCATGAGTCCGGCTTAGAAAGGACCTCGCGGCATGCGGGATTCCATACTTGGACGAATTGGGCCGACGCGTGGATTTTCATGCGCTGCGGCACACGTTCAACACGATGCTGCAACGCGCGGGTGTCCCGTCACGTGGCATCATGGAGCTGATGCGGCATAGCGACCTAGGGCTATCGAGCAAGACTTACACGGACACGACGTGCCGGCCCGTCTTCGATGACGTGGGAAAACTGAACGCGTTCTTACCTTCCCCTCTAGCTTCCCCAAAATCTGACAAATCGAGTCCAGAGTCGGAAAAACCTGTCCAAAGCGACGCGGTGGTCTCGCACGCAAATTCTGCCGATTTATCAGGGAAAACGGCAGCAATGACTGACTTTGTCCAAAGGTGCCCAAAGGGGAAATGGCGGAGGAGACGCGATTTTAACGCGAACCAAAGTGGCGCTAATAGATGTTTTTCAGGGCGAAATGCCGTCGAAACCCTCGGCTATCTTGCGCTCCCGCCGCGACCTCTGTTGGGATAACTTGATCGTTTTCTCGGGATTCTGAAGTTGAATTTGCGCCACTTCGGCCACCGGTGTGCAGATCTTCGCTCAACGAGATCACCTTGCGGGCTAACCCAGCCTCGTCGAACGTATCGAAGGCCCTATAAGCTGTGGGCTTCATGTCAGAAGCCATGCTTTGGGCCAGACGCAAGAAATCCGTAACTGAAAATCCGCGCTCGGACGTCATGCTTATTTGGAGGTTCGCTCCTATCTTTCTCCCTTACCGAATTCTGATCGAGCAGCGCCTCTGCCAACAAGTTTTAGCTTCTAACTCCTGAGTCGTTCACCCACCCCACGTTTCTCAAATCATCGGCGACGGCAGGGAAGACGCGGCGAAATTCGTTTCGACCTCGACTGCGGGAAGAGCACCCGAGCCTTTCAACGCGCCGCCCGCTTTACCATGAAATCATCCCGCTGTCTTCCCGTCCGCAGCGTGGGCGCCTTGTGCTTGGCGTATTGCCAACTGGCCAGCCAGAGCGCCGAGCAAAACCTGACGGCGAGTTTGCAAGGTTGGGCCGTGGAGCAGGCCCCTGGAGGCACGACGATCGTGAAGGATGGCGCGCTGGTGATCTCCGATGCCGGTGGATGCACGGTGTGGTATCGCGAGAAGCTGTCGTCAAAAATCTCGTGATCACGCGTCCGTGAGACGGCGATGCCGTCTATCGTCCAACCGGCCGGAAAACCAGTCTACTTGCGGCCGCGGAGGATGATCTCGTAATCCCCGCGCCGCTCGGCCGCCACGTTGAAGCTGGCTTCAAGCAATCGGACGAAGGCGTCGGTGTTCTCCGCTCCGAAAATGCCACTGACGCGGACCTTCGCCAGTTCGGGATCCTCTATGACAAATTGCAGGCGGTTGTGTCGGTTCATCAGCGTGATGGCCTCGATCAGCTGGGTGCCGGAGAACTCGAGGCGAGGGCTGCGCCACGCGAGTTTCGCCGGTAAGTCGGCGTTGGGGACCGCGCTGATTTGAGGCCCGTCGCCCTCGGGCGCGACCTGCACGGTCGCTCCGCCTCCGGCGCCGACCAAGACCGGCGGCGTATTCCCGGACGGGGACCCAGCAGTGGACTGTAGCTCGACGGCGACGGTGCCTTCAGTGACCAGCAACTCGATCGATGGGTTCTCCCGATTGACTGAGAACGCGGTGCCGACCGCGCGAAATTCGACAGCGCCAACGACCACGACAAACGGCCGCGCCGGATTCTTCGCCACCTTGAAATACACCTCGCCACGGCGCAGTTCGACCCGCCGCTGGCTCGGCGTGAAACTCACGGTAATTTCGCCGCCATCGCGCAGCTCAGCCACCGAGCCGTCGGGGAGGGATTGGAGCGCGGGCAGCAGGACCGCGGCCGTCGCCACTTGGAGTGATTTCACCTCAGAGGTGGATCGGGTGATTCGCCACCCGGCACCTACGCCCACGAGCAGCACCAGCGCCGCGGTGGCAAACGCCCTCCCGTGTCGTCTCCGACGGGCGCGGCGGTCCAACTCGAAAAGGACCGCGGGGGCCGCGCCGGTGCGCATCGGCTGGTCCAAGGAAGTCCACGCAAAATTCAGGCGCTGAATCGCCTCGCGGTGTCGTGGATCGGCTTCGAGCCACGCGGCATAGCCACGCTCCTCTTGCGCAGTCAGACCGGCATCGCGCCGGGCGACCCAATCGGCTGCCACTTTGGTAATGGCGTCCGGAATCACGGCGTCACCGGCAGCGACCCTTCGGCCAAAAAAACTACGTCGCAGATTCATGGTGGGTGGGGTGCACGGACGCCGCGGCGCCGCAGGTATTCTTCACAACGCCGCACGCCGCGGCCGACCTGCACCTGCACGGTTTGCTCGGAGATGCCCAGCTGGGCGGCAATCGCCTTTTGGGGGACGTTGCGAAGTTTGCGGAGGATGAGGATTTCACGACAACGGCCCGGCAGGGAGTCGATGGCGGCGAGCAGCAACGCGGTTTCCTCGCCGTTGCACGCCGCCTCATCGGGACCATGCCTGCCATCAGTAAAGACGGGCATCGCGGCCAAATCAGTTACGCGAACAATCGGCGAAACGATCTTTCGCCGGGCCGAGTCGATCACGATGTGTCGTGCGACCTTGAACAAAAGTGCTTTCGCGTAGCTCACCTGCTGCGTCGCGCGCAGCCGCCAAATCCGGAGAAAAGACTCCTGCACGACATCGTCGATGTCCGGCGTGGTCGGATAGCGACTACGCAGGTAGGCGCGTAGGGAGGACTCGTGGGCATGCACTTCCTCGGAGAACCAGCGGGCGTTCTCTACGTGCGATGCGGGGTCTGTCGGGGGCGGACTCAAGCGACGAGAAGGAGCAGTCGAAGGACGTGCCGATAAAAAGCCTCCGCAAGCCAAATCAACGGTTTTGCCTTCCCGTGTGCCGACGTGAAAGCCGGGGCGGGCCCGGTAGATTTCCCAAGAAACGCGTAACAGATTTCCGCACCCTGCCCGTCATTTCAAATACCCATGACTGCCATCCAAACCCTTTGGCCGCGCCGCCCCGTTGCGGCGCTCCACTTCGGCCTGTTTTTCCTCTCGGCCGCCGCTGGCCTCGCGGCCGATGCCGCCAAGGCGTCGCGCTTGCCCACTCCCGCTGAAGTCGCGGTCTCCGCTGCCTCCGACAAGGCGGTCGAGCTCTCGCCGTTCGTCGTCGCCGGTGGCACCGACAAGGGCTATCTCGCCACGAACACGCTCTCGGGCACTCGCCTCAACACGAAACTCGAAGATCTCGGCTCCGCGATCACGGTTGTGACGAAGGAGCAGATGATTGACACCGCCGTGCTCGATCTGAACGACGTGTTTCTCTACGAGGCGAACACCGAGGGCACGGGCAATTTCACGAGCTTTTCCACCAACCGCAACGGCGGCGTGGTCGACAACATCCAGAACAGCCCCGCCGAGGCGAATCGCATCCGCGGCGTGGGCAACGCCAACATCGCCGTGGGCAACTTCGCCGTGAATCCCCGCATCCCGCTCGACACCTACAACGTCGAGGGCGTTGAAATTTCCCGGGGCCCCAACTCTAACCTCTTCGGCCTCGGCGCTAGTTCCGGCACGGTGAACTACATCCCCGTCCGGGCCAATGCCACGCGGCCGATTTCGCAGGTGACGTTTCGTGCCGACAGCTACGGCGGCTATCGTAGCTCCATCGATCTGAATCGTCCGCTGATTGGCCAAAAATTCGCGGTTCGTGTCGCCGCCGTGCATGAGGCGAAAGGCTTCGAGCGCGAACCGTCTTCGGAGCGGATCGATCGCGCCCAAGGCATGGTCACGCTCAAGCCGCTTTCGAGCACGACCGTCACCGCCAGCTTCGAGCACTACAAGAATTCTGCCCGCCGCGCCAACAACCTTACGCCGCGCGAAACGGTCACCGGCTGGGTAGCCAACGGCAAACCCACGTGGGATCCTACGACGCGTTTGGCCACGTTTGCCAACGGCACGAAGTCGGGACCGCATCCTGTCGCCGGGGCCGGGGGAGACGCCGGGCTGCCTTTCGGTCTCATCTCGCAGGCCGGCCAATTCTACAACCGAAACAGCGTTTTCATCGACTACGCTTCGGCGGAGCAACTCATGTCCGTCAACCGCACGGGCAACCTTCCGGCCAGTCGCATCCCCACGCCCACGGCGGCGAACACGGACCTGCGTTTTCTAGAGAGCAGTTCGCAACTCGAGCGTCAGCGCGCGACGCTTTTTCCGCTCTATATTCTCCCGACCACGTCCGCCAAAAGCGTCTACGATTGGTCGAAGATCAACTACATGGCGCCCAACGTCTATGACGACAGGGCGAAGACCTCGACCGTCGAACTCGAACAAACCTTTTTCAACACCGCGCAACATTTGTTGGCCGCCCGCGCCGGTTGGTTCACCCAAAATTTCGACAGCAACAAGCGCAACAAGATCGACGATACCCAGTCGACCCTCCGCGTCGACGTGAACGAGAAATTGCTGGACGGTTCGCCCAACCCGTTTTTCCTGCGGCCCTATATCGGCGTGCAGGCGCCCGTCACCACGGTTCAGCCGGAGAAGCGCGACATCCAAAGCGCCGATCTCGCCTATCAATGGACCCCCTCGAAACTGCCGCGCTGGTTGGCCTGGATCGGACCGCAGAAAATCGCGCTCCACGGGGAGACGCGTCGCGTCGACTTCACGAACTACCGGCTGCGCGACTTGATCCAGTCCGACCATCCGTGGGCCAATAAGGCCAACCGCAGCGACGTCGCGGGAGGGGGCTGGGTTTACGACAAATTCTACGTCGGCGACAATCAGGGCCAGAACATCGATCACGCACCGTCCACCGCGCCCGTCACTGGCCAGCGCCAGCTGCGCTGGTTCAACGCTCTTTCCAACCAATGGGTGAGCGAGACCGTCGACATCGGAGAAAATTTCTTCACCGCCGCAACCGGAGCCGGCTTGTTCTCCAACTCCCGCACCGAAATCCGCACGCTCAGCGCGACCACGCAGAATTATTTTTTTGGAGACCGTCTCATCACGACCTTCGGTTTGCGTAACGACCGGCAACGGGTCCGCGAATCCCTGCCGCCCGCCATCGATCCGGCCACGGGCTGGTTCACTTTTGATAATCTCAAGACGAAGCTCCCTTGGGTCGTTAATGAAGGCGATACGGTCTCCGCCGGGGCCGTGCTCAAGCTCACGCGCTGGCTCCGGGTGTTTTACAACCAATCCGACAGCTTCACGCCGGCCACCGTCGCCTTGAATGCCTTCGGGGAATTATTGCCGAACCCGAACGGCAATGGCTCAGACTACGGAATCGGGCTCTCGCTCTTGAACGACCGCTTGCATCTGAAGGTCAACCGCTACGGCACCTCCGACAAAAATGCCCGCGGCGGAGATTTTTCCACGGTGATCGGGCGCGCCTTGCGGCTGGAAGGCCGGCCGACCGTCAACGGCCAGCAAATCAACAATTTTCAGACCTGGTCGCAGACGGTCGTTGCACTGAGTTTCGCCCGACAGGGCGTCACCCCGACGGCGGCCCAAAGCAAGACGGCGCTCGCCCAATATATGGGCGTCACCGAGACCTTCCTCGACGGGTTCTACAACTGGAACGTCGACTCGAGTGCCGACGTGACGGCGAAAGGCTACGAGTTCGAGGCTGTTTACAACCCGACTCAAAACTGGCGGATCAAGTTCACCGCCGCTCAACAGGTGGCGATCGACAGCAATGTCGGCATCGACTTTCAACGTTACCTCGAGACGCGTCTGCCGGTTTGGACGACCGCCAAGGACGAGAACGGCGTGTTATGGTGGAGCAAGCGGCCCAATGATGGTTCGGCGACGCCGAAAGAATCTTATGAAGCGGATCTGGTCGCCCCCTATAAACTCGCCAGCGCCAACAACGGCAAACCGCGCTCCCAAGTTCGCGAGTGGCGATGGAATGCGATCACCAACTATACGTTTTCCGAAGGCCGACTGAAGGCTCTCACCGTGGGTGGTGCCCTGCGGTGGGAAGCCCAGGGCGGGATCGGCTTCCTCGGCAAGTCGCCGGAAGCCGACGGCGTGGTGCGCGAGTTGGATGCCAACAAGCCCGTCTTCGACAAGGCTCGGCTCGCGGTCGACCTTTCGGCAGGATACCGGCTGCGGCTCTTCGGCGATCGCGTGCGGGCCCGCGTGCAGTTGAACGTCCGGAACGTGCTGGAGGACGGCCGCCTGCAGCCGGTCGCCGTCAACCCCAACGGTTCGCCGTTCGCGTATCGCATCATCGACCCGCGCCAATTCATTCTCAGCACGACGTTCGATCTGTGAACTCAGGCGGGCAGCGAGGGATTGTCCGGAAGAAGTTGTAACTGATTTTCCAGACTCACTCGTCAGACACTATTATACCCCCATGCAATCCCTCCTTAATCCAAAAGGCGCCGCAGCCCTCGTTTTTAGCGCGTTTCTTTTCATCGCCTCCTTGATGCACGCCGCCGAGGAGCAAAAGCGGTCGTTCAACGTGCCCGCGGGCGACGCTGAGAAGTCACTCAAGTTATTTTCTGCGCAGGCCCGGCTCGAGGTGCTCTTTCCGACCGACCTCGTCAGCGGCGTGCGCACTAAACCGGTCTCTGGCGAACTCGCCCCGCGTGACGCCCTCACCGTCATGCTCACGGGCACCGATCTGGTCGCGGTGCAGGATGGAAATTCCGGGGCCCTCAGTATCCGTCGGGAGGCCGGCACGGCCGCAAAAAAAGCCGTCGCAGCTGAGGCCCCGCGCAGGCCGCAGCTGCCGCCCCCCGGCGAAGTCTCCAGCGCAGCCGCCGCCTCGGTGGTCGAACTCTCTCCGTTCGTCGTCTCGACTGGCGCCGACAAGGGCTACCTCGCGTCCAACACGCTCTCCGGCACTCGCCTCAACTCGAAACTCGAGGATCTGGGTTCGTCGATCACGGTGGTCACCAAGGAACAGATGCTCGACACCGCAGTCCTCGATCTGAACGACGTCTTTCTCTACGAGGCCAACACCGAAGGCACGGGCACCTACACCGACTTCACGACGAACCGTAACGGCGGCGTGCTCGACAACATCCAGAACAGCCCGGCGGAGGCCAACCGCATCCGCGGGGTCGGCCGGGCCAACATCGCGGTCGGCAACTTTGCTGTGAATCCACGCATTCCCCTCGACGCCTACAACACTGACGGCGTGGAAATCTCGCGCGGCCCCAACTCCACTATCTTCGGCTTGGGTAACAGCGCGGGCACCGTTAACTACGTTCCGATCCGCGCCAACGCCACGCGGCCGATTTCACAGGTGACGGTTCGCGCCGACAGCTACGGCGGCTATCGCGGGTCATTTGATTTCAACCGCCCGCTCTTCAATCAGAAGCTCGCGTTGCGGGTGGCGGCGGTGAACGAATCTAAGGGCTTCGAGCGTCAGCCCGCCTCCGAGCGGATCAAGCGCGCGCAGGGCATGGTGCTGGTCAGGCCGTGGTCGAACACGACGCTGCGTGCCAGCGCGGAGACTTACGACAATTTCGCCCGGCGCGCCAATACCATCACCCCGCGCGAGACCGTCACCGGTTGGGTGGCCAACGGGAAGCCCACCTGGGATCCCACGACCCAGATCGTCACGTTCGCCAACGGCACCAAGTCCGGCCCCTTCCGCGTCGCCCAAGACGCGACCCTGCCGTTTGGTTTGGTTGGGCAAAACTACAACCGCAACAGCGTCTTCATCGATTACGCCAATCAAGATCAGCCCATGTGGGTCACCCGAACGGGCACGCTGGCCGCCAACCGGATTCCCACCCCGACCACGACCAACACGGACCTCCGCTTCCTCGATAGCAGTTCTCAGTTTGAGCGCCAGCGGGCTGCCCTTTCTCCGCTCTTTTTTGTCCCGACCGTGACCGACAAATCATTCTACGATTGGTCGAAAATCAATTATATCTCCCCCAACACCTACAGCGACAAGGCGAACACGTTCACCGTCGAACTCGAACAGGTGCTCGTGAAGAATGCGCAGCACCTGCTGGCAGCGCGTGCCGCCTGGTTCGGTCAAAAATACGACAGCGCTCGGCGCAACAAGGTCGACGACACGGATGCGACCCTCCGCGTCGACGTAAACGAGAAGATGCTGGATGGCTCGCCCAACCCCAATTTCCTGCGCCCCTACCTCACCGTCCCGGCGCCGAACACGAATACCCAAGCCGAGCGACGCGACATCCAAGCCGCTGACCTCGCCTATCAATGGACTCCGCCCAACCTGCCCCGCGGGCTGGCGTGGATCGGGCAGCAGAAGCTCGGCCTTCACGGCGAGACGAGTCGCATCGATTTCCGCAGCGCGCGCCTGCGCGATATGATCCAGGACGACCATCCTTGGAGCAACAAGACCAACCGCAGCGCCGTCGGCGTGTGGGTCTACGACAAGTTCTACGTCGGTGACAATCAGGGGCAGAACATCGATCACGCGCCCTCGACCCAGCCGATCGACGGCCGGCATACGCTGCGCTGGTTCGACGCCCTGAACAACCAATGGGTGAACGAAAGCGTCGATATCGGCGAACGATTCTTCAACGCCAACCAGTTGACCAATTCCCGCACAGAGGTCCGCACGCTTAACGCGACCACGCAGAACTATTTCTTTCAGGACCGTCTCGTCACGACCTTTGGCTGGCGCAACGACCGGCAGCGGGTCCGCGAATCCCTGGCGCCCGCCATCGATCCGGCCACGGGCTGGTTCAGTTTCGACAACCTAAAGACAAAGCTTCCTTGGATCACGAATGAGGGCGCGACCACCACTCAGGGTGTCGTCGTCAAACCCACGCGCTGGCTCCACCTGTTTTATAACCAATCCAATAGTTTCACGCCGGCCGGCATCGCCACTGATGGATTCGGTGAATTGCTGCCGAATCCAAACGGCAAAGGCAAAGACTACGGCCTGAGCTTTTCCCTCCTGAACGATCGGCTGCATCTGAAAATCAACCGTTACGAGACCAGCACCAAGAATGGCCGCCCCGGCGGAGATCTCGGCACCGTCCTCGGCCGCGCGTTGTCACTGGACGGCCGTGGGACCGTCGGCGATCCCGCCATTAATCTCGATTTCATCACGTGGTCGCGCGGGGTTATCGCACAGCGTTTCGCCCGGCAGGGCATCACCCCGACGGCGGCGCAGACCAAAACGGCTCTCGCGCAATACATGGGGGTCACCGAGGCCTATCTCGACGGTTTCAACACTTGGAACGTGGATGGGACGGCCGATGTGCGGTCCCACGGCTACGAATTTGAGGCCGTCTTCAATCCGACTCAGAACTGGCGGTTTAAGTTCACCGCCGCCCAACAGGTGGCCATCGACACGGATATTTCGGCGGGCTTGCAGCAGTATCTGCAGGCGCGGCTACCCTCTTGGACCACGGCGAGGGATGACAACGGTGTGCTCTGGTGGACCCGACCGCTGGGTCTCGCTGGCACCCCGCAGCAGAGTTATGAAAGCACGATTCTCGCGCCGTTTAAGCTGCAAAGTGCCAACAACGGTAAGCCGCGCTCCCAGGTCCGCGAGTGGCGGTGGAATATGATCACCAACTACACGTTTTCCGACGGCCGGCTGAAGAATTTGTCGGTCGGCGGAGGCCTGCGCTGGCAGGACAAGGGCGGCATTGGTTTTCTCGGCAAAGCCCCGGAGGCCGATGGGGTCGTGCGCGAGCTCGACGGCAACAAGCCGGTCTATGACAAGGCGCGGCTCGCGGTCGATCTTTCGGCAAACTACCGCCTGCGTTTCTTCAACGATCGCATCCGGGCGCGCGTGCAGCTCAACGTCCGCAACGTGCAGGAAAGTGGTCGCCTCCAGGCGATCGGCATCAACCCCAACGGCGTGCCCTTCGCCTACCGCATCATCGACCCGCGGCAGTTCATTCTGAGCACCACGTTCGATTTGTGAGGATGCGCCAGCCGCCTCGCTTCATGTTTTTTTCAACCCTCCGAATATTCCGCCGCTTCGTCCTCGTCGGACTATTTTCCGGCTTGGCGTGGTCCGCGCCGGCGGCCGAGCCGATCAAGGTGCTGATCATCGACGGGCAAAATAATCATGCGTGGCAGACCACCACCCCACTGCTTAAGAGACTGCTGGAGGAAACGGGGCGATTTACGGTCGACGTCTCGACCACGCCGCCCGCGTTGCCGCGCCCACCCAAGTTGCGCAAAAACGCCACGCCGGCGGAGACGGCTGCTCATCCCGCAGCGCTCAAGCACTACGCCGCTGAGGAACCCGCGCACACCGCCACCGCCACGGCCATTCGCGCCCAGTGGGATGCGTGGACGCCGAATTTTTCGGCCTACGGTGTCGTCATCTCAAACTACAACGGAGACCGCTGGCCGGCGAAGGCGAGCGCCGCCTTTGTTGCCTACGTGAACGGCGGCGGCGGAATGGTGAGCTATCACGCCGCGGACAATTCCTTCGCCGATTGGCCGGAATTCAATGCGATGATCGGCCTCGGCGGTTGGGGCCAGCCCCGACGCGACGAAAATGCCGGCCCCTACCTTCGCCTGCGCGCCGGCGTGTGGCAGAAGGACGCCACGACACCCGGCCTCGGTGGGGCACACGACGCCCAACGCGAATACGTCGTCGAGAACAACGCCCCCGATCATCCCATCATGCGCGGCCTGCCCGCCCAGTGGATGCACGCGAAGGACGAACTCTACCACAGCCTCCGCGGTCCCGCGGAAAATCTCACCGTGTTGGCCTCCGCCCGGGCGATCAAGACCGACGAGATGGAGCCGATGCTGATGGTCATTCGTTACGGCCAAGGCCGCGTGTTTCACACGACTCTCGGTCACGGCGCCGATGCGATCAACGGGCTCGGCTTCCAGGCCACGTTCACGCGCGGCGTCGAATGGGCGGCCACCGGACAGGTAACGCTGCCCGCGCCGGCGCCGGGGCGGTTGTCTCCCACGACGGCCGCAATTCGCGCAGTGAAACTCGCCCCCATCCCGTCGGCCTCTCCTGCTGCCCCGAAAATTTCGCGTCCGCCTGCCCTCTCACCGGCAGAGAGTCAGAAACTCTTTCAACTCCCGCCCGGTTACCGCCTCGAACTCGTCCTCAGCGAGCCGCAGATTCAAGCACCCGTGGTCACGGTGTTCGACGGCAATGGCCGCATGTTTGTCGCTGAGATGCGCACCTACATGCAGGACATCGATGGGACCAATCAGAAGGCCGCCACCAGCCGTGTTTCGCTGCATTGGTCCTCGCGGGGCGATGGCGTCTTCGACCGGCACTCCGTATTTATCGACGGCCTCGTCCTGCCCCGAATTTTGCTCCCGTTGAAGGACAGCCTGCTCGTGCAGGAAACCGACTCCGGCGACATCTACGAATATCGCGATCGCGATGGCGACGGTGTCGCCGAGGAGAAGAAACTGTTCTTCTCCGGCGAGAACCGCACGAGAGCCAATCTCGAGCACCAGACCAGCGGCCTGATCTGGGCGCAGGACAACTGGCTCTACACCACCTACAATTCCTGGCGCGTGCGCTGGACCCCGCAAGGCGCGGTGAAGGAACCGACCGCTCCGAACGGCGGCCAGTGGGGCGTCACGCAGGATGACTACGGCAAGCCGTGGTTCGTGAACGCGGGCGGCGAACTCGGGCCGCTCAATTTTCAACAGCCCATCGTCTACGGCGCCTTCAAGGTCCGCAACGAACTCGCTGAAGGATTCAAAGAGGTCTGGCCGCTCGTGCCGATTCCCGACGTGCAGGGCGGCATCAGCCGATTTCGTGCGGTAGAAAAAACTCTCAACCATTTTTCGTCGACGTGCGGCGGCGAAATATTCCGGGGCGACCGCCTGCCGGAGGATTTGAACGGCGACCTGCTTTTTTGCGAACCCACCGGCCGCTTGGTGCGCCGCGCGAAGATCACGGTGAACGACGGCGTCACCACGCTGACCAATCCCTACCAGGCCGAAAAATCGGAATTCATTCGCTCCCGTGATCCGTATTTTCGTCCGGTCAATCTCGTCACCGCACCCGACGGCACGCTCTACATCACCGACATGTCTCGGGGCATCATCCAAGAAAGTAACTGGACGCGTCCCGGAAGCTATCTGCGCGATGTCATCAAGGAATACGGTCTCGATCAAAATATCGGCAACGGCCGCATTTGGCGCCTCGTGCGCGACGGCCAGCCGCTCGGCCCCACGCCCCGCATGCTCGACGAAACGCCCGCCCAGCTCGTCGCTCATCTCGCCCACCCGAACGGCTGGTGGCGCGACACCGCGCAAAAACTCCTCGTGCTGTCGCAGGACAAGTCCGTGGTGCCAGCCTTGACTGCGGTGGTGCGCACTCACGCCAACCCGCTCGCCCGCCAGCATGCGCTCTGGACGCTCGAAGGCCTCGATGCGCTCACGGCGGTTCTCGTTCTTGAAAAACTTGCCGACACCGATCCGCACGTCCGCGTCGCAGCGATCCGTGCCAGCGAAACGTTGTTCAAGCGCGGCGACCGGTCCCTCCAGCCGGAGATTCTCGCCCGCTATCAAGACGCCGACCCCACCATCGCGATCCAAGCGATGATGACCGCTCATCTCCTCCAATGGCCGGAAGCGAAGCCGCTTACTCAACAGGTTGCCACGGCCAGTGCCCCGGCGGGAGTAAGAGCCGTCGCGGCGCAGCTCTTGCATCCGCTGTCCGGCCAGATTCCAGCCGGCTTCGGCGAACCCGAATTGAAGATGCTTGAACGAGGGCAGGAGGCTTACATGCAATTGTGTTTTGCCTGCCACGGGCTGGACGGCAAAGGGACGCCGCTCGAGGGCAAGAGCGCCACGCTCGCGCCACCCCTCGCCAGTTCCGCCACCGTTGCGGCGCAGCGCGACGCCCTCATCGCCGTCTTGCTCCACGGCGTGAGCGGCCCGATCAACCTGGTAACCTACGACGCGCAAATGGTCCCGATGGGTGCCAATGACGACGACTGGATTGCCGCGGTCGCCTCCTACGTGCGCGTCGGCTTCGGCAATAAAGGATCGCTCGTCACGGCCGCCGATGTCTCGCGCGTGCGAACCGCGACGGCGCTGCGCAATGAACCGTGGACGATCAGCGAACTGCAGGCACGCACTCCGCAGCCGCTCGACCGTCGCTCGGCGTGGAAGTTTACCTCGAATCGTGCGCCCGATACCGCCCACGGCGGAACGTTCACATTTCCCCTCACCGTCGAGGCCGCGCAGACGTCGGGTGCCGCCGTCACGCTCGAACTGCCCGAGCCCGCGACGATTTCCGATGTGCGCGTAGTCTGCTCCCGGTCCCCGCGGAAATACCAATACGCGTTCAAGATTGAGTGCTCGCTCGATGGGGCCGAGTGGACCGCTGCTGGATCGTCCGAGAGATTTTCCGGTCCGAATATTGAAATCTCTTTCCCGCCGACGAGGGCGCGTTGGATTCGACTGACGCAGACCGCGCCCGCCGCCAAAGTCCCGTGGGTGCTCGACGACGTCATTGTCTATCAGCCGCCTTCCAGTGTCGCCGCCAACGGCGCGCCGGCCAAACCCTCGATGGAAACCCGTCACTGACGATCACCTCAACTTTCCTATGAACCTCCCTCGTCTCGCCGTGATTCGGCTCTGCTCCGCGCTTGCCGTGCTTGGCCTCGGTCGCGTCGGCCTCGCCGCCGACGTCCCTTACTTCGCCGACAATGGCTATGGTAATCCCGTCAGCATGATGCACCACCCGGTCGCCGAACACTTCAACGGCGTGACCTATGTCGCCTATTCGGGACCGCATGAGGACCCGTATATCGCCGCCTACAATCACGCGACCAAGACGTGGATGGGACCGGTCCAAGCCGGCGTGAATCCCATGGGAAAATCGCCTGACCAGATCGACAAGGGTGAACTCGACAATCACGGCCGCCCTGCGCTCGTCGTCGACCGGCAGGGCTACATCCATCTCATCTTCGGCGCCCACGGCGGCGACCCCTCGCTCGGGCAGAACAAATTCGGGCTGCCGGGCAAGGGTCGCTTCACCCACGCGGTCTCCGAGAAACCCGGCGACATCTCCCGTTGGAAAATTTTGGACAACATCTCGCCCTTCGGCACTTACAGCCAGTGGGTGAAGATGGCGAACGGCGACCTCTACCTTTTCTACCGTCACGGTTCCCATCGCAGTGACTGGGTTTATCAGAAGTCCACTGACGACGGCCGCACGTTCTCCCCACAGGTTTCCGTGTTAAAGAACAAGCTGAGCTCCTACTCCCTGTTCACCGAGGACGCGTGGTATGCGTGGTTCGAAAACGGCCAAGGCGACACGATCACCGCCCACTACGTCTACCACGCCTGTGCCAACCCCGGCCATGTCCGTGCCGACGTCAACGCCTACTACATGGCGATGAATACGCGCGACGGTTCATGGGCCACCGCCAAGGGCGAGCCGATCAAGCTGCCCGTCACGAAAGAATACTCGGACAAACACACCCTAGTCTGGGACTCGTCCAAGGAGCGCACGAGCCACGGCACCGCCCACGTCGACGCCGACGGCAATCCCCACTTCACCATCCGGGCCAAGGGCCTGAGCTATACGCGCTGGCTGGGCACTGCGTGGCAAAAGCCGACGCCGATCGCGGAGGCTGGAAAAGGGGCCGTGAGCGAGGGCGACTTTATCCTCGATTCGCCCACCAAAATTCGTGCGCTGCTCAGCAGCACCCACCAAGGCGTGAGCGAAGTTGGCTGGTGGAATTCCAACGACGGCGGGCTGAACTGGGCCAAGGGCGCCGCGCTGATCTCGTCGCGCGACTCCGCTTTTGAGCCGACGACGTTTGTGCGCAACGCCCACCCCGACGCCCGCATGTTGATCGCCGAGAAGAAACGCGATGCGGGCAACCTCTACTGCAACATGTATCTCATCGGCGACAACGGCCCGCTCGGTCGCCCGGCCGCGGAAGCCAGTCATTTGGGTGATCGTTTGGAACAGATAAAATTGCTGCCGAAAGAAACGCCGAAGATGGAAGCCAAGCGGAAGAAAAAAGCGGCAAAAGCCGACGAAGATCCTTGAGCGTCGGCTAGCATCGAATGAGCCCTTATCCCGGCCTCGCGTGCGTTTTCAGTGCCCTTCTGACGGCCGCTTGCGCCCCGCAACCCAACGCCTCCTCCATCATGGCCAATCCACTTCTGGCGGCTGCGATTCCATCGAAACTTGAACGGTTGCTCTTATGAATCTGCGCAGATTTTGGCTCAGCTATTTTATTGGATCGGTTGTCGTGTGCGCGTGGGCCGCGCCCGGACCGGCGACGCTCCACCAAAATCGGCCCACCCGACTGGACCCCTTCCAGGAAAGTCCGCTGAGCATTAACCCACCGACATTCCGTTGGCCGACGGTTGAAGAGGCCGTTTCCTACCGACTCGAACTCTCTCGCGATGCGGGTTTCAAAAACGTGCGGAGCGAAATCGCGACCGATTCGTTTTTCCGGCCACTGGAGCCGCTCGAGGCCGGGCGCTGGTATTGGCGCTGCCGGGCGGAGTCCCCGCAGCCGGGAGCTTGGATGGCCTCCGAGTCTTTCGAGATCGGCGCGGACCTTCCGCGTTGGCCCCTTCGTGACTGGGCCGAGATCGTCCGCCAAGTCCCTACGACCCATCCGCGACTCTATGTCCGACAATCAAACTTGCCGGACCTACGTGAAAACGCGCGCCGGCTCGCCGGTGAACTGGCGCCATGGCAAACCAAGATCCGCGCGGCGCTCGAAAACAAATTCTCCCTCGAAACTTACGTCGCCCGGGTGCCGGCCGATGCGGGTAACAAAAAAAAGAAATTAACGGTTTGGGCCTCGAAGGCGGCGGGGATCGACGCCGCCACGCCGGTGGGCAACGGAGCCTGGCTGTGGCTAGCCACCGGCGATCAGTGGTGTCTCGAGGCCACGAAACAACGGGCGCTGATGCTGGCGAGTTTGGATCCCGCGGGGTTCACCTCGGAGTCGACGTCGGATTTTGGGAATGCCGCGATCGTTGAAAACCTCGGCATCGCTTACGACCTGCTTCACGGAGAGTTCACTGCGGCGGAACGCCAGGCCATCCGGAAGGCCCTCGTGGCGCGCGCTCGCCCGATCTTCGACGACATGGCGCGCGCCTCGCAGCAGAAGATCAGCGGCCACAACTGGCAGCACATCTTCCTCAACGGAATGACGGCGGCGGTGGCCATGTTGGGCGAGGAGCCGATCGCCGACGAATGGCTCGCGCTCGGCCTCCGGTCCTTCGTGGCGATGTATCCCTGGTTCGGTGGCCGCGATGGTGGATCACAGGAGGGGACCAAATATTATTACGCGACGGAAATGACCTCGAGCCTCGATACGGTTGATCTGTTCCAAGCCGCGTTTGGTTTGCGGTTGGACGAGGGCAACCCGTGGTTTCGGGCCAATCCCTATTTCTTGATCTATTCGTTTCCGCCCAACAGCACGAAATCGAAGATCGGTGACTCCACGCCGGGACAGGAAAGCGACGAAGATGAAAGTCTCGATATTCCCCGAGGGAAAGCGCGGCTGGCATTCGAATATATGGCGGAGCGCTACGGCAATGGCCACGCCGCCGCCTATGCCGCGTCCCTGCCTAACGACACCGCCGGTCTCACCCTGTCCCAATTCCTGCGTTGGTCGAAGCCCACCCGCGTGGCGCCGGTGCCGCTGCGGACGCTCCCCGCCGCCCGGCTGTTCCGCGACATCGGAACTGTCTACACCCATTCTGACTACGAGCGCCCCGACCAGAACGTCCGGCTCGTGTTTCACTCAGACCCCTACGGTTCACTTGGTCACGCGCACGCCGATCAAAACAGTTTTCATCTGATCGCCTATGATGAGGACCTGTTGCTCGATTCCGGTTATTACACGCCCGCCGGCGATCCGCATTTGATCAACTGGACCCGGCAGACGAAGGCGCACAATTCGATCTTGGTCGATGGGACCGGGCAGAACCCCCTCGATACCGGTAGCTACGGGATGATCACCCGGTTCGAACAGAACGACGCGTGGGTCGTCATGACGGGCAGCGCCGCCGATGCCTACGAGAAGGTGGCGCTCGCCCGGTTTGACCGACATATCGTGTGGCTCAAGGGCGCGTCGGTGCAGACCTACGTCATCATCGACGAAATCATTGCCGCGGATCACCAGCCGCATCGCCTCGACTGGCTGTTACACGCCGCCGAACGAATGACGATTCTCGAACGCGAGCGGCAGGTGAACGTCACCGGCAAGCTCAGCGAAGCGCGGCTCACCTTCATCGCACCCGCCACGCTCGCGTTTCATCAGGACGACGATTTCGACGGCACGCCGGCGGTGTATTGGCGCGGAGAAAAAAACTATCCTCTCCCGAATCAATGGCACCTCAAAGTTACTCCGCCCGCGGCATCGCAGGCACACTTCGTCACCGTCGTGCAGGTCTCCAAGCCCGGCGTGGCCAAAGAGACGCCACGGGCTATCGACCGCGGGGTCGAAGTCGCTGGATGGAGGGTGCAATTTTCGCCCGAACGGCACGAGGTGGACATCACGAAATCCCCGTGAGTGACCGACCAAATCTAAATTTTGAACCATCGCCTTACCTTTGAAGCTTCCCTCCGCCACTCGCTCCACGGGCTTTTGCCCCATCACTCCATGAGAATCCGATTTCTTTTCTCGCTCGTTATTGCTGGCGCCGGCCTCGCCATGGCCGCCCCATCGGACGCTTCCGCCGCTCAGCCGAACGTCCTCTACATCATGACCGACCAGCAGTCGGCCGATGCGCTGAGCTGTCGCATGGGAGATCGCTACCTGAAAACGCCAGCGTTGGATAGTCTCGCCGCACGCGGGACGTTTTTCACACGGGCCTATGCGGCGAATCCGCTCTGTCAGCCCTCGCGCAACTCGATTTTTACCGGCCGTTATCCCCATGAGACGAAAATCACGGACAATACGAATATCCGACTGGATCCGGAGGAGTTCGTGACGATGGGCACCTATTTCCAACGCGCGGGTTATCAGACGGCATATTTCGGCAAATGGCACCTCGGCTATGACGAGAGCAAGACCGCGACGCACGGGTTCGAGACGTTGGACACGGGCCACCTCGATGCGGAGAACGCCGCCCGCGCGACCACGTTTCTCGCGCAAAAACACGCCAAGCCGTTCTTGCTCGTCGTGAGTTTTCTCAATCCGCACAACGTCTGCGAACTCGCCCGCGATCAGGAACTGAACAACGGCCCGATCGGCGAACCGCCCCCGCTCGCGCAACTCCCACCGCCCCCGGCGAACCTCGCGCCGCCCCGCAACGAACCCGACTCGATGACGCTCATCCGCCGCGGTTATCACGCGAACCCGCAGTTCCCCGTCGGTAGTTTCACGCCCGAGCGCTGGCAGGCGCTCCGCTGGGGCTACTATCGCCTCATCGAAAAAGTGGACGCCGAAATCGGCAAGGTGCTCGACGCCCTGCGCGCTGCGGGCCTCGAAGAAAACACGCTCATCGTCTTCACTTCCGACCACGGCGAGTGCGCCGGCGCGCACGGGCTCAATCAGAAGACCGTGCTCTTTGAGGAGGCCGCACGGGTGCCGCTCATTGTCAGTGGGCCCGGCCAGCGCGTCGCCCGCACTTCAGACAAATTCGCCAACACCGGCATCGACCTGCTGCCGACGATGTTCGACTTCACCGGCCTCGCGCGTCCCGCGAAACTTACCGGACTCAGTCTGAAGCCCTTCACGCAGGGCGAGAACGTCGCCACGTGGCGCGACTACGTCGTCGTGCAAAACAACATGACGCAGACCGCGCTCATCGATGGCAACGTGCCCACGACCGAAGGCCGCATGATTCGCACCGACCGCTACAAATATTGCGTCTACGCTCATGGCCAGCAGCGCGAATCCCTCGTCAATCTCCAAAAAGATCCCGGCGAGATGACCAACCTCGCCCGCGATCCCGCGCACCGGGAGACGCTGCTCGCGATGCGCGAACGCCTCCGTAAATGGAGCGTCGAGCATAACGATCCACTCGTAGCCACGATGCTCGCCGATGACGTGAAGCCACGTGCATTCGAAACGGTCACCACGCCGAAGAACGCCGCGATGATGGAGAGCGTGACGAAGAAGAAAAAGAAACAATGAACACGCCAATGATCTCCAAAAAACGACCCCTTCGGTTACGTGCTAGCATCAGCCTGGTCACTTTCATCGGTGCCTCGCTGAGCCTCTCTGCCGCAGAACCCACGAAGCCCAACATCATCGTCATTCTCGCCGACGATTACGGGTATGGCAGCGCGAGCTGCTACGGTGCGAAGGGCGTCGAGACGCCGAACATTGACCGGCTCACCAAGGAAGGTCGGCGCTTCACGAACGCCTACGCGCCCGGCTCGGTGTGCTCGCCCACGCGCTACGGTTTAATGACGGGCCGTTACTATTGGCGCACCGATATCAAGGACGGCGAGGTGCTCGTGCCCGGCGCCGCGCTCCACATCGAAACCAATCGCACCACGCTCGCCTCGCTCTGCAAAAGCCAAGGCTACACGACGTCGGCGTTTGGCAAGTGGCACCTCGGCTGGACGTCCGCGCCCGTCACCGACTGGAGCAAGCCGCTCACGCCCGGCCCCCGCGAACTCGGCTTCGACCACTATTTCGGCATGGCGGCCAATCTCCCGAACGGGCCGCACAGCTTCATCGAAAACAGCTCGGTGATCGGCCACATCACCGGCCAGTCGATCCTCATGGAAGGCACCGGACAGAGCGCGAAGACGACCGGGATCGAGAAACCATGGGAACCCAACCGTGTGATGGAAACGCTCACCACGCGCGCCACCCGCTGGATCGAGGCGAACCGCGCCGCACCGTTCTTCGTCTACTTCGCGCCCAATGCGGTGCACGGCCCCATCGTGCCAAATCCGAATTTCACGGGCAACGCCCTGGGCAAATACGGCGACTTCATCCGCGAACTCGACTGGAGCGTCGGCCAGGTGCTCGCCACGCTCGACCGCCTCAAACTCGCCGAGAACACCCTCGTGATTTTCACGAGCGACAATGGCGCGGTCACCAGTGGAGCCGACGTCGCCGTTGCCATCAAGGCCGGCCTGGCCGTCAACGGCACGCTGCGCGGCAGCAAACACACGATTTGGGAAGGCGGATTCCGTGAGCCCTTTATCGTGCGCTGGCCCAGCCGCGTGCCCGTCGCCACCGTCAGCGATCAGGTGATCTGTCTCACCGATCTGCTCGCGACCCTAGCCGACGTCCTGCACGCGCCGCTGGCGAAAGGCCAAGCCGAGGACAGCGTCAGCGTCCTACGCGCGTTCACCGAAGCGAAGCCGGGCACCCCCGTCCGCGACCATGTGATTCTGCAGGCCCCGGAAAACTCCGCCTACGCGATCCGCATGGGCGACTGGAAGTTGGTCGAACGCGTCGGCGCCCCGAAGTTCACGCCCCGCGAAACACGCCGCGCCGGAAAGGAAAAGTCGGCGGACCACGAAGGCCCGCCGCACGACGAACTTTTCAACCTCCAGGACGATCCGGCAGAGACGAAAGACGTCTCCGCCGCCAACGCGGGGCTCGTGGCGAAAATGAAAGCATTCCTCAACGCTTCACGCGACCGCGGCTTCACCCGCCCGAGCGCGAACTAACATCGCGCAGGCCTTCCGACGCCCATGAAACCCTTGATCCAGCTTCCTGCCATTCTCGCCGCCGTGCTTCTCGGCAGCCTTACGCTGAGCGCCGCTGCTCCGGCCGCGCGAAAACCCAATATCCTCATTATCGTCGCCGACGATCTCGGCTACGGCGAGTTGAGCTGTCAGGGTTTCACGCCGCAGATTCCGACGCCGAACATCGACAGCATCGCGAAGAACGGCGTGCGTTTCACCAGCGGCTACGTGAGCGGGCCGTATTGCAGTCCCACCCGCGCCGGGCTGTTGACCGGCCGTTACCAGCAGCGTTTCGGTTACGAGTTCAATCCCGGCCCGGCGCAATTCACCCCGGATAGCGTCGGTCTTCCGGTGTCGGAAAAGACCATCGGTGACCGCTTCAAAGCCGCCGGTTATGCGACCGGCTGGATGGGCAAGTCGCACCTCGGCTACGCGCCCCAGTTTCATCCTCTCCGGCGAGGCTTCGACGAGTATTTCGGCTTCCTCGGCGGCAAGCACGACTACTTCGACGCCGCGGGTGACGTCAGCGATCCGATTCTCAACGGGACGACCCCGGTGGAAAAGCTCGACTACCTCACCGACGCCTTGGGCCGCGAAGCCGCCGCGTTCATCGACCGGCATCGCGCTCAACCGTGGCTCTGCTACCTCGCGTTCAACGCCGTCCACGCGCCGCTTCAAGCCACCGATAAATCCCTCGAGCGATTCGCCCACATCACTGACGTAAAGCGCCGCACGTTTGCCGCGATGCTCTCCGCCATGGATGACGCCGTCGGCACCGTGCTCGCCCAACTCCGTCAGCACGGCCTCGAGGAGGACACGTTGATCTTTTTCCTCAGTGACAACGGCGGCCCCACGCCCTCGATCACCTCGGGCAACGGCCCCCTGCGCGGCTTCAAGTCGCAGACGTGGGAAGGCGGCATCCGTGTCCCTTTCATGGTTCAGTGGAAAGGTCGTATTCCCGCCGGCCAAGTCGACGACCGGCCAGTGATTCAACTCGACGTGTTGCCCACCGCGCTCGCGGCCGCCGGCACTCCGGCCAAGCCCGAGTGGAAACTCGACGGCGTGGACCTACTGCCGTTCCTCACCGGAAAAAATTCAGCGCTTCCCCATGAAGCACTCTTTTGGCGCTTTGGTCCGCAGCTCGCCTTGCGCATGGGCGATTGGAAAATCGTCAAGGCCCCTGCGGGTGGCGGCGTGGAAGGCGTCCCGCGTGAAGGGAAAGCGACGACCGACAGGATTCAGCTCTACAACCTCCGGCAGGACCTCGGCGAAAAAGTGAATCTAGCCGCCCAGCAACCGGAGAAACTGCGCGAACTCGTCGCGGTCTGGGAGAAATTCAACGGCGAGATGATCGATCCCCTTTGGCTGGACGGCCCGGAAGACCGCGCCGGCACGAGGAAGAAAAAGGCCGGGAAGGAGTGATCCCGTCACGCGCGTTACCGCTCGCTGATCGAATCCGGTCTCGGCCTGAACTCCCCTTTGGCAATTCCCTGGCGAGTTCCCGTCAGCGTGGGTGAAGCGGCTTTTGCCCTCACGGCCATTTGGCGTTCGTCGAGCCGGCTCGGTCCGACGCCACGCTGTCCTCAAATACGACCATGCTTGAAGCCGACTGCACGACGCGCCTCACGCACTCTATCGCCGTGCCGGCCACCCTCCAGTCGTGAAGCCCAGACGTTGCTACGGTCAGCGGCGCCATGGGCGCCGGCATCCGGATTTCCGCAGCAATTTCGGATGATCGAGCAAACCTCCACGATTTGTCCCGTGACGGTGGATGACGCCTGCGCCGCCCGCGCAAAAATCAACGGCGACCACCGGGTGTCACCCGAGCTGTGGGTGGCCGGCCTCCATCCATGAACTCGCCGCGGCGCCTCCTCACCTTAGTCGCGACATGATTGAATCGTCGTTTCGCTTCTCTTTAATCCGTCCAACCCCTCCTTCCACCCATGAATCGCATCATCGCCCTTGCCGTCCTGCTCGCCACACCGCTTCTGCACGCCGTTGTGCCCGTGCCGAGTGAAATCGTGGTCAACAAAGTCGCCGGCGCGAAACCCCGCAACGTCGTCTTCATCCTCGCCGACGATCATCGCCGGGCAGGATCGCATAGTCGGGCGCGCCCTTGGGGCGGTATTTGTTCGGCGCCAGCTGAATTTTCGCCGGATCGTAGAGGTCCCAGTATTTCTTCGGCGAGACGAACGGCAGGTGTGGTTTGATGAAGCCGACGGCGAGGAAGAATGGCTCCTTCTTCTGACTCATGTCGCACAACGTCGCGAGCGCGAGGTCGGCGACCTTGCCGTCCTGGAACGTGTTGTCCGGAACATCCGCCCCCTCGAACGCGGGGCCGCGCGAGTTCTTCACGGTGGGCTCCTTCTTCTTTTTCTCGCCCTTGCTTTTCTGCTTCGGCTCGTCGTCGGGATCGCCCCCCTGACCTTTGTTGAACGCGATATTTTCCGCGCGCGCATACGTGCCCGCCTTCGGTGTCTGCCACGGCACGGACCATGTCGCCGGATCGTCGAGGCTGCCGTGGTAGATCTTGCCCATGCCTTGGACGAAGTAGCCGTTATTTTTGAAATGTTGCCCGAGTGTCACCACGTTAGGCAGCGCGTCGCGAAAATGCGTCACGAGATCCCAGACTTTCGTCGTGTCGGGTCGCGTGCCGGTCATGAGACTCGAGCGCGTCGGTGAGCAGACGGCCTGCTGGCAATACGCCCGGTGGAATGTCATGCCGGATTGCGCGAGCCGATCGAGATTGGGACTCTTGATATAGGTCGCGCCATACGCGCCAAACTCCGGGCGGAGATCGTCGACAGCGATGAAGAGGACGTTGGGCCGATCGGCAGCGCGCCTCAGAGACGCCGCGGCGAGCAGACCAAGGCCGGCGAGTTGGAGAAAGCGTTTTATCATAAGATAAAATTTCAGGGGAAGGATCAATTGAGCTTCTTCTTGCCCGCTTTTTCGCCGGCCTTGGGATCAGCAGGCCACGGCACGACGCCGACACGCTTGGCCCAGGTGTCCCACTGCGCGGACATTGACTTCACGCGGCCGGGAAATTTCACCGCGACGTCGTGCTGCTCGGCACGGTCGGCCACGATGTCGTAGAGTTCCCAACCTGTAGGATACTTCGATACGAGTTTCCACTGGCCGTCGCGCACCGCGCGGTTGCCCTCGTGTTCCCAGAATATCGGTTGCGCACGCTGAGGCGATTTGCCGGCGAGTGCCGGGCGCAGGCTGACGCCCTCGAACGCAGGAATTTTTTCACTCTTGAAACTCGCGGGATATTTCGCGCCGGACAGGTCGACGAACGTCGCCATGAGATCGATGAGGTGGCCGGGCTGCGCCTCGAGTTGGCCACGTCGCGTCGCGGAAATACCCGCCGGCCAGTGCACAATCAGCGGCGTCGAAATGCCGCCTTCGTGCACCCAGTGCTTGTATTCGCGAAAAGGCGTGTTGCTGACGTTGGCCCAGTCGCGGCCATACGCGATATATGTGTCGGCCGGGCCGGGCATGACACCGTAGCCGGTGCGCACCGGGTAGCCATCGCGAGTCTGCTTGGGCATGTTGCCGTATTGAAGAGCATCCTTGGCGAGCGGAGGCAGCGTCGGGCGGGCGGCGCGAGGGATATTCGGACCCTCTCGACCGTTGGTCTCGGCGCAGCCGCCGTTGTCCTGTAGATAACAGATTACGGTGTTGTCGAGCTGGCCGGTTGCTTTCAACTCGGCGACTATGCGCCCGATACCTTCGTCCATCGACGTGAGCATCGCCGCATTCACCTCCATGCAGCGCGCTTCGAAAGCCTTGTTCGGCACTTTCTCCCAGTCGCCGGACTGCGGGGCAATTCCCCAGGATGCGTCGGCTACGCCCAATTGTTTCTGCTTGGCCTATCGCGCAGCGCGAATCGCGGTGTAACCGCCATCGTAGCGTCCCTTGTATTTGGCGATGTCGCGTTCGCGTGCGTGCATCGGCCAGTGGGCCGCCGTGTAGGGCAGGTAGAGGAAAAAGGGCGTGGCGGCGTGAGCACGGGCGTGCTCACGAATAAACTTCGTCGCGTGGTCACTGAGCGCATCCGTATAATAATAGTCTTCGCGGCGATATTCGGGGTCGGAAGCGGCCGTGATGATCGTGTTGTCGCGCGTGAGCGAACCGGGATCCCAAAAGCTACCTGCCCCCTGAATAGTGCCATAGTAGCGATCGAAGCCGCGTTGTAGCGGCCAGTTCGCCTTGTTCTCATGCTCTGTGGCGGTGTAGCCCGGCGTCACGTGCCATTTCCCGGCGGCATAGGTGCGATAGCCGGCCGGCTTCAGAACTTCGGCGATCGTGACACTGCGAGGCGAAAGATTGCCGCGATAGGCGTCCATGCCGTAGTCTCCAATCATGTGCCCGATTCCGGCCTGGTGCGGGTAGAGTCCGGTGAGCAGCGACGCGCGCGTGGGGCAGCAACGTGCGGCATTGTAGAATTGCGTGAAACGCAGACCGCCGGCTGCCAGCGCGTCGAGATTTGGTGTGGCGATCTCGCTGCCAAAGCAGCCGATGTCGAGTATCCAACGTCGTCAGCGAGGATAACGATGATGTTGGGGCGGGAAGCAGGGGCAGCGGCAAACGTCGCGCCACCCAGGCAAAAGACCAGCAGGAGGGAGCAGGGAAGACGGGTCATGGGCAGGCGTTGGGCAAAAAGGTCTGGAGTGAATGGTGGGTGGATATCGGAGCGACGGCGCGTAATGAGTCCGACCGCATTTGATCGCTGGGTGGAAGTTCAGGGGCTTGTTTGGGCATGCGCTCGCGTCCCGACTCACGGCCTCACTTGGACATACTTCTGGATGCGACGGGCGCGCGGCTCGCCGCCGTAGAGGTTGCCCTCGCGATCGACGGCGACGAACTCCGCGCCGACTCCTTCGACCACGCGCGGATCGCCCCACGGATAAAGAATAAAGGAGTGGACCCAGCCGCTGCGGGCTTCGCCGATCCGGATGCCCATTTCCCACCCGGGATTCTGCACGTTGTCGGACTCTGAATCGGGGACGTAGATCAGGCCCTTGTCGTCAAACGTGATGCCGCTCGGCCGGCCAAACTGCGTCCATTGGGCGAGAAATTTTCCGTCCTGATCGAAAATCTGGATACGGTTGTTGCCGCGGTCGGCGACAAAGACCCTGCCCTGAAGATCGATGGCGATGGAATGCGTCATCCGAAATTCGCCGGGCGCGTAACCGGTCTTACCCCAAGCCTTGATAAATCTCCCGTCGGGCGCGAATTTCACGATGCGGTTGTTGCCGGCATCAAAAGCGTGACCATCGGCCACGAAGATGTCGCC